>NZ_JAMYTD010000041.1:0-50027 GCF_040322255.1 Mesorhizobium sp. M0166
CCGCTAAACACGGGGGCTGCGCGGCGGACACGCCGACGTCACAGCTACTGCCACGCCATTTTTGCAGAACTTGACGCACACAACTTAGATTAGCATGTGTATGCCGCATAGTTTATCGGAACTAACCGCCCCCAAGCACAAGATACTCGGTAGGCTTTCACCGGACTTGTCGCAAACATTTTGACAAGCGGCGATTATGCCCTGAAACGACGCCATTTTCGAACTTTGTGAAGTCCGAAAGGGCGCAAGCAGCCCGTTCTGGTCGTTCAGTCCAGTCACCAACGCCTCTGTTTGACGTTTGACGACGGTCCACTTTGCACATCTCATGCCGACTGTGACGCAACGCGGCACCGCAGGATGGTGACCTCGTTGTCTCCGGCAAAAGATCCTTGCGCGTCTTGGGTTAATCGAGGCGGCGGCGCACGGGCGCCTTATTGTCTCGGAACATGGCCAGGAAGGCGGCTGATCAACAAAAGTGGAAGACGGTGTCCCGACGACCTCACCGATTTGTGAGGCGACCGAGGATCTGCCCGACATCGTCGATCTCGTCCTCGAGGTGGGCCGTGTGCCGGCCGCGCCGCCAAAGCCTCCTCCCCTGCCGGTCCGGCTGGAAGCCTCGTCGAAACGGCACAGGAGTACACCAAAGCCGCCAGCGCGCAAACACACAGACCGCCGGCGCCAAGGATTTGGCGCTTTTTGCGTGGCGTCCGCTCCGATCTTCCGGAAGGGGAGCTGACTGCTGTTTTTTGGGCACTCGCTGCGCATCGCCGCTGCGCAACGCCGAACTGGACATCGAGCGGCTACGCGATGAACCGCATGGTCTGCCATTGTGAGGTCTTGCTCGACACTAATGGCCTCTCCGAGGTGACGAGGCCGAGCCCTGACGCGCGCGTGCTGGAATGGATGACGGGCTCGATGAAGACCGCTCATTTATCAGCGTTGTGTCGATCGCCGAGATCCGGCGCGGCGCTGCCCTCATGGACAAAGGTCGGAAACGTGACGCACTGGCCGGATGGCTCGCCCGGGACCTGCCGCAGCGCTTCGAGCCGAGAGTCCTGCCCGTGGAAAACTGGTTGTCCTGGCCTGGGCGACCTGACGGGCCTCGCGAAGCGGCGTGGCCGCGGTCTGTCATCGATGGACGGGCTGATTGCAGCCACCGCGATTTCCTGACCCATCACATGGCGGGGATATTCATGCGCTGACGGCGAAACACCCAGATGCCCCGCACCTACCACGATCAATATGGAAACGCCTCGGTGGCAGCCACGAGGTCGATGTCATTGAAGATGAGATGAAATAGGCGGATCAGCTCTGCTTTTCGCATCCTTGACGCGCGCTTCATGACAGGCCTCGGCCGAGGGCGTCGAGTTTAGCTTCCGGTTGGATGCTTGCCCTCACCTGTGGCTATGCCTACGGCCATCCCGATCGAGAAAAGCATCGAACGCGGCAGCGACAGCGCGAATTACAAAGCGATGCTCCCGCCGTACGCGGACAAAACCGTTTTCGAAGTCCACTATCCCGTCCTCGGCCAGCATCGCCAAGCGTTCAGCTGAATCGAGAAGACGGATCGGATCAGATCCGTGGGCGGCACAGATTGCCTGCACATCGGCCTCGAGATCGCACATTAGTCGCTCGATAATTGCGGCTCGCACGCGGTCGTCGTCGGTGAGGCGATAGCCCTTTGACGTCGCCAGACGGCCAGCTGCGATGTGCTGGATGTAGGAATCCCGTGTAACTTCGTTTTGGACGTACCCCTCGCCGACGCGGCCGATAGCCGACGCGCCGAAACCGATCAGGGTTCTGCAGGTGGTGGCCGAGTAGCCCAGCGAGTTACGCCGCAGGCGACCCGTTTTCTGTGCCAGCGCGAGCTCGTCGTCCGGCAAGGCGAAATGGTCGAGTCCGATCTCGCGGTAGCCGGCGGCAATCAGCGTCGCGGCCACGGCCGCATACTGTTCGGCGCGGGCAGCGCTGCCCGGAAGAACTGCCTCCTCGATGAGGCGCTGATTCTTTATAAGCGACGGGATGTGCGCATAGCCGAACACCGCAAGCCGATCGGGGCGCATTGCGACCGCCGCCCTCGCGGTCTCAACGCAGGACTGCACCGTTTGATGCGGGAGACCGAAGATGAGGTCGAAGTTGATGCGGCTTACTCCATGCCGGCGCAGCATTTCCACGGCAGCCGACGTCTGCGCCTCACTCTGAACCCGGTTGATTGCTTTTTGAACAATGGGATCGAAGCTCTGCACGCCGAGACTCACACGGTTCACGCCGGCTGCTCCTAAGGCCTCGGCCATCTCGGCCGTGAACGTGCGCGGATCAATCTCGACGGCAACCGTAGCTGTTTTCGTGAGAGCGAAGCGGCGTCGCAGGAACTCCATCAGAGCCAGGAACTCGGCTGGTCCTATGAGAGACGGCGTTCCGCCGCCGAAATGCATGTCGCTCACGGGCAGCGTCTGCGGCGCTCGCTCCGAGACCAAACGGATCTCGTCACGCAGGGCCGCCAGATAGTTGAGGATCGGCGCATCATGGCGGGTGATGGTGGTGGGGAAGCCACAATACCAGCAAGCTGATCGGCAGAACGGAACGTGGAAATAGAGCGACACCGGATGGTCAGCCGGCAGGTTCCTGAGCCATTCCTCATAAGCCTCGGCGCCGACCGCCCCAGAGAACTCTGACACGGTCGGATAGATAGTGTACCAAGGCAGGCCGGCCTCGCGATATTTTGTGGTCTGCAACAGTTACCGTCCCATGCTGATAACCGCCAACCTTACCGCTGCGCTCGCCTGTGTCTTTGCGCTATGTCAGTCCGTTCCGCTTTCTCAGCAATAGCGGCCGTTCAGTCTTGGCTGGACGGTCAGCGACTGGCCATGGCTGTTCCCGCCGCGACCCTCACGCGCACCGTTTGGTTCCACCATCCCTTCCCTTCAGCCTGGGCCTGGTCGACTAGATTCTGCTGAGCGCGGCTGCCGCATCCAACGAGATAACACGGCGTTGGGACCGGACTTTGCTCGCCAGCTAGCGCAGCCCCATAGTGATCTCTGGCATCTCGATGAGCTCGTTGTGTGAATTGCTGGCAAGAAGCACTAGCTGTGGCGCGCCGTCTATCAGGACGAGAGGCTGCTCGACGCGACCGTCAGGTCGGCCGCAATGCCAAGGCCGGCGCGCCTACTGACTCCGTGGTGGAGGCAAGGCTGCGCGTCAGCGCGTGATTACCGATCATCGCGCTCGCCAAAATGACGGCGTCGTACCGAGCGGTGCCGCCGCATGATGTCTCAACGTCGGGGCTCACAGCAAACAAAGCTGTCGCCATTGAACGAAACTGTCGCGAAGCGAACAGACGAACCGTAGCCGAAACGTTTGCCGTTCGTGCTTGGGTTGATCCGCAAGGCAAAAAGGAAGGAAGAGCGAACCAAGGTCCGCCGGCACACTTGAGCTTCAAGCCGCAGCTGCGTCGTCAGGATGGCACGTCATTTGCAGTAGAAGCCTTTGTGACGGCCCGCCCACAACTAGCGGAGATGACGGGGATGATTTGTACAGAAATGTTGGATGGAGTCGTTTCGGCGATTATTATATTTGTAATAACAATCGCATATTTGTAACAATAACACCCAATAATATTCTCAATTTCTGATGAATATCTGGCGTGACGAGCGCATCAAAACTGCTCAAATTCAACTAAATGCGCATCGTTATCGACTGTTTCCTTAGCAAGAGTTCATCACTGACGTCCATTCCTTTTACTCTTTGAACGGAGATCAACAATGAACATTAGGAGCCTCCTCCTCGGCTCAACTGCGGCACTGATTGCCGTTTCCGACGCTCGCGCCGTGACCGCCGTTGCCGAGCCTGACCCGACTGAGTACGTTAAAGTCTGCGACGTCTACGGCTCGGGCTACGTCTACATTTCAGGCACTGAGACCTGCGTGCGCATCGGCGGCTATGTCCGTTACGACGTCGGCTTGGGCCATGTCGGATTGGTTGATCACGCCAGAACCTCGGATGTGAGGACTGGTGAGCATCAGGGCACATGGCAAAACAACACGCGCTTCACATTGAAAACTTGGACCGGCCAGGAGACCGAACTCGGCACGTTGAAGACCTACACCGAAACCCGCATGAACTTCGGCAACCGCCACACTTCGGTTTCGGACAGTTCTCGGCCCTATGCCTTCAACGGAGACAGCACTTTGACTTTCGCCTGGATTCAGCTTGGTGGCCTCCGAGTTGGTAAGGACTGGTCGGCCTTCGACATGTTTATTGGCGGCGCGGGTGACGTACTCAACCAGACGCCGGTTCCGTACGGCCCTTTCGATACCAATGTGGTTCAGTACTACTTCGACGTCGGGAACGGCTTTTCGGCCGTGGTTTCGCTCGAAGAAGGCTCGGGCGTGGTCGGCACAATCGACAGCTACGCACCGCACGTAGTCGGCGGCTTGAAATACACACATGGCTGGGGCGCGATCACCGGCGTTGCCGCTTATGATAGCAACTACGAATCGGTGGCCGCTAAGGTCCGTGTCGACATCAATGTCACCGACGAACTGTTGCTGTTCGGAATGTTCGGCTACGGTTCCAATGGCAAGCTCAACGACGACTCCATCAACGCGATCGACGCTCATGGTCGCGGCTTCTATAAGAGTTGGGGCGGGAACTGGGCTTTCTGGGCTGGCGCCACTTACAAGCTCAACGAGACAACTTCGTTCAACCTTCAGCTCTCCGGTGATCAGCTCAAGAACCATGGTGTCGCTGCAAACGTCGCCTATGCGTTTCTTCCAGATTTCACAGTTACGGCGGAACTCGACTATGGCCGATACGGTAACTTCGCCGTCGGCAAGGTGGACGGCGCTTCCAACATGAATTGGACCAACGCGAACAAGAAGAGCAGTGTCGGCGGAATCCTGCGTTTCGAACGCTCATTCTAACGGATGAAAGGGCGCTGAGGCAGGCATCGCATGTACTTGTCGTCGGCGGATCGGACTCCAGTGGGGGTGCCGGAATCGCGCGCGATATCGAGACGCTCTCCTCCATGGGCGTGCGCAGCTGCCTTGCCGTCACTGCGGTGACGGTGCAAACACACGACAGCGTCACGGACATCCTTCATCTGCAACCCGGTCTGGTGGCCGATCAGATGCGTGCAGCGATCTCGCGGGCGT
Source organism: Mesorhizobium sp. M0166 (assembly GCF_040322255.1). Lineage (NCBI taxonomy): Bacteria > Pseudomonadati > Pseudomonadota > Alphaproteobacteria > Hyphomicrobiales > Phyllobacteriaceae > Mesorhizobium > Mesorhizobium sp. M0166. The sequence goes on from NZ_JAMYTD010000041.1 coordinate 5,154, forward strand.
CGCGGCGTAGTGAGCGCGGGCGCGGCCGTGATGATCGTGGCGGGAGGGAGAGGTAAGGAGCGTCTTTCCTTTGAGAATTCGCGTTTACGGGTACCCACGATGCACAACGGGCGAGTTTTTCAAAGAGGCGCGTCCTCCTTCGAAGCGCTTCGGAGGGCCAGGCTCTAGGCTCGCCCCGAGCCCCTGCGTAGCCTGCGGGGGAGCTGGGTCTCGGCCCATCCGGGTAACGATCCTTCGCGCGGCTATGGAAACGATCGCATTTGCCGATTATCGCATAAAAAACTTGTTATCGCACGACTAAAAAAACTTGCAACTCCACAGCATCATTGACTTGTCGCCTATCAGCACTATACACTTGTAATCGCACAGCTCTAAAAACTTGCAAAGGCACGGCCATGGCCAAGCCCCATGAAAAACTCGCTGTATCACTGGCCGTCCTCAAAGAGCTGCAGGAGGGTGGGCGGCGCATATTCAAATCAGATAAGCTGACCCGCGTCCACCGGGAGCGGCTGCTGCAGAACGGGTTCCTGCGCGATGTTATCAAAGGCTGGCTCATGTCGACCGGCCCGCAGGCACGGCAGCAAGACACCACCCCTTGGTACGCGAGCTTCTGGGAGTTCTGCTCCCTTTACTGCAATGACCGGTTCGGCAAGGACTGGTTCCTCTCACCGGAGCAGTCGCTGCTTCTGCACGCGGAAGCGCCCACTATTCCGCCTCAGGTGGTGGTGAACACCCCCAAAGGCACGAATAACAAAATCGACCTGCTGTTCGGCACTTCGCTCTATGACCTCAAGGTCAAGGAGATGCCGGCCGAACTGACAGAGAAAAACGGCCAGCGCGTGTTCACTGTCGAGGCCGCCCTTACCCGGGTGCCGGAAGCGTTCTTCCAGCGCGCCCCTATCGAGATGCAGATCGCCATGGCGTCGGTGCGCGACGTATCAACCGTTCTGGCCCTGCTGCTTGATGGCGGCCATTCCGCCGTGGCGGGACGGCTTGCGGGGGCCTTCCGTCGCGTAGGACGCGACTCCTTTGCCGATGAAATCGTGGCCGCCTTCAAAGCCGCCGGCTATGACGTACGCGAATCCGATCCGTTCGCGGGACAAATTGGAGTGACAACTATTGCGGCGGGCGTACCGCCGTTGGTCGCCCGCCTGCGCGCGATCTGGCAATCGCAGCGCGAAGCCATCATCGAGATATTCCCGAAGGCACCCGGACTGCCGTCCGACAAAGACGCCTATATGAAGTTCGTCGAGGATATCTACGAAAGCGACGCCTACCATTCGCTGTCGATAGAAGGGTACAGCGTCACCCCGGAACTCATCGACCGGGTGCGCGAGGGGAGCTGGAATCCGGAGATTGATGAAGAGGACCGCAAGAACCGAGATGCGCTTGCCGCGCGTGGCTACTACCTCGCATTCCAGAAGGTCAAAGACTCTGTTGCCGCGATCATCAACGGCAAGCCAGCCGGCGCGTTGACGCGGGACACTCACCGGGAGTGGTACCGGGAGCTGTTCGCGCCGTCAGTGACCGCCGGCATCCTCAAAGCCAGCGCGCTTGCGGGATATCGCAATCACCCTGTGTACCTGCGCGGCTCGCAGCACGTGCCGCCGCGTACCGAAGCGGTGGCCGATGGTATGAATGAGCTGTTCGACCTGCTGGAGGCGGAGAAGGAGGCCTCCGTGCGTGCCGTGCTGGGGCATTGGCTTGTGGGCTATGTGCACCCCTATCCGGACGGCAACGGACGAATGGCGCGGTTCCTCATGAACGCGATGCTGGCTTCAGGCGGTTACCCCTGGACAGTCGTCAGAGTCGATGACCGGAAGGCCTACCTCGCAGGGCTGGAGGAGGCGAGCGGCAATATGAATGTGAAAACGTTCGCCGCCTTTCTCGGCGAACGGGTGAAGTGGTCTATGGAGAAGGCGGCGTGAGGTCGGTGGTGTGCCATGTTTAACTTGCTTGTCTCGGGCCACGGCGAGTGGTGGGAAACGCCGCCGTTCACGTCAACCATTGACCGGTTCAAGGAATCTAGCGGCGCCGAGGCCGAGGCTATCGACCTCGCGCCCTGAAACATTGCGCCGGCTGGAGGAAATCCCGGCGCTTTTGATGTACGAAGTCGGGGCGGGAGGCCCGCACGCGCGCGTGGTCCGGCACAGCCGCATACGCAATATCGTTCGGCGCGGACACGAACTGGCCTTCACCTTCGAGCCCGATCCGAAACATGCCTTTCCCGACCGGTCAGCGGTGTTGAGAATTGCGGACCGGCTGGGCATTCAACAGTTCGAACAGCACCGTACGCACTGGGCGATCAAGGATGGTGACATTCCGGCCGAGCTGATTGCCACCAGCACCGCTGAACGGGCGCAGCGCACCATTGCCGTGGTTGCGGCAGAATATGTAGAAGCGCGCCGCGAGGGACGAAGGAGAGAAGCTGCCGAACTGGCCGAAGAACTGGAAGATTTTCCTCCCTCGCTGGAGAAAGCACTGTCGCTCGTGCCGGCGCGTATCCTTCAGCAGCCGACACCCGAATTATACCCGATCCTTGGGATAGAGCCCCGCGCGCCCGAAGGCCGCAACGCCGTCGTGGCCGTCGTCGCAAGGGATCACAATGGGCAGGACTTGCCTGCCGACTGGTCTTATTCGCTGGCGTGGTTCCTGGACCTTTACGGCAGCGCGACGGAAGCGGGGCGCCTTGACGGCGTGCTGGCCGAATGCGCAACGCATGTGATCGCGCTCGGCACTGGCGAGGGAGAAGCCGCCGCCCCGGTTGATGATATCGGCTACGCACTCTGGCGCTGTTCGCGAAGCCCGAAACTTATCGGCGATCTGGCCGGGAATCGCTGAGATAGCGCAGGAGGTTTTTCGCTTACCAAAATCAACTGGAACTCGACCCAGATCAACCAGAAGCTTCCCATTCCCATTCTAGCAGCCAGAAGAGTGGGTGAGCTCTTTAAATATCTATCCGAGGAATCGATAAGCTCAGACTATCTCGCAAGTATACATAGTTTTTTTTGTTATAGATTCTGCTCGACTGCAGGCAAATAGCCAGGATAAACTTCAGCACGAAAGCAGAACTGAATGAAGGTGGGCTACATGGAGTTCTCATTTGGGTATGCCTTCACCGAAAACCTTATCCGGTCATCGTCAGCCGCACCTGTAGGCGCGCCGGTCTTTCCAAACCTCATACAGGAGGGGCATTCTGGCTTTGACATCCGCATCAATTTCCCAGGGGTTCCGCTGTTTTTCCAGTACAAGCTTCCGGAGCTGATGAAGCGAGGAACTGCCTTTGAGGTTGCGAGCGGACATTGTCCCGGTTTGTCGATACCATTTTTTCGGATTGCGATGATGCGCAGGGATGTGTCGCGTCAGCATGAACTGCTTCTTCGGTTTGAGGCGCGCTATCCGTCAAACGTCTTCTATGCGGCTCCTTGTATCGCAAACATCAGCGATTTCGACCGCTCTTATTTGGAGCAACCGTAGCACGGCAGTCCATTTTCGTCTCACCAGGGGATATTGGGCCCTTGCCAGACGACAAGGCGCACAGCCTTGCCTATAAACCTGGACTGGCAACTGGATCTTTTTCGCTCGAAACCCAAGCCCACCAAAGTTCAAACATTTGATGATCTCGCTGCGCTCTTCAGGGAGCAGTTCGCCGAGAAGCGTTTTGCGGAAGTCGGCGAGGCGCCGCGTGAGATGCGCGAAAACGTACTTGAGCTTGCTTCGCCGTCATGCGGCAAGCCGAACAGCTCATTGCTGAACGGGTCGGCGCGAGATGCATTCAAATTCTAGACGGCGCAGCCAGACCGCCCGAGGAAGAGCGCGCAGTCACTCACATTCTCGTAGCGCGGGAAATTGCGCGTGTCGATCTTGGCGTCGACCTGCTGGTGGCCCAACCACGCTAACGACATCATACCGCTGATTAGCCCAGCTTTTGTCTAGGCCACAGTTATGAGACTACGAACCACTTGGCCAGGAAGAAGATCGGATTGAAAGCGAACCTTCCTTGTCATCTTTGCATCACGGTCAGTCTGCACGAGATTGACCGCTGCAAGCCGTGAGCAAGACCGGGCTGCGCAAACGTTGCAACAGATCCTTCAAGGAAATTCATAGACTCTTAGCAACTCCGGTTCGCTGTGAATGGTAGGCTTATTGCAACGTTTGAGTCAGTGGAGTCCGAACCGTGGCTTATTCTCCGACCCGCCGAACTGCGTGCAATTTCGGCTAAAGGCAATGGCAAGAACAGCGCCCATCTTGTTTGTTCGACACAGCCATATTGGCTCAAAACAGTATCTTCACGGCCACCGAGATTGTCCGGTCGGTGGACAAGCAATCATATTATTTCGTTCGAAAGCTGCAACATCTGTGGAGAACGCGAAATGACAAATTCAGTAGGACGAGTGCCCAGGCTTTCCAAGTGGCTTGGTCCTGCCCAATGCTGACACTGGTCAGTCGCCTTCGGACGGCAGCGCATCTAGATCGCCTTCGAATCCTAGGCCTTTGCGCGCATGCGGACCTAACTGTCTGCCAGCTAGCGGAGATTCTGGGTCTCCGTCGTGAGCACGTTGTACGACACGTCCGGCTGCTGGCCAGAGCCGACTTTCTTTACTGCAACGAACAACGTCCGTGGTGCTCGTACCATCTCAAAGCAGGAGGTAAGGACGGCGGGCTGGTTCAACTGTTGGTTGATCTCCTGCCCCACGGCGATGGCTATCACAAACGAGACCTTCAACGGCTCGAAGCCACACAAGACGCGCCGTCGAAGGGGATCGCATGCTTGACCGTGAAATAGATCAGTCCAATTGGAGCGCGAAACCACCATGTACAACTCCGCCGACGGCGCCATCGCGCCGCGCGACACTTACGGACGGTCTCGATTGGCCGCGGTTGATTGCCGCGTTCACGAACTGCTTCTGAGACAGGAGCGGCAGGAGCGGACGACCCTTAAGCTCATCGCCTCAGAGAACTTTGCGTCCTCGGCCGTGCTGGAAGCGAACGGCTCGATTTTCACGAACAAGTACGCCGAGGGGTACCCCGGTGCGCGCTACTACGCTGGAAATGAGATCGTTGATGAGCTTGAGAATCTAGCCATTGAGCGCTTGAAAACACTATTTGGCAGCGAGCATGCCAACGTCCAGCCTTATTCCGGCTCGCCGGCCAACCAGGCTGTCTATCGTGCGCTTTTGAGCCCCGGTGACAAAGTCATGGGCTTGCCCCTCCCGGAAGGGGGCCATCTGACTCATGGTTGGGCCATCAACTTTTCCGGAACTGACTATCAACGCGTCCCCTATGGACTAGATGAAAAGACACAGCAGATTGACTATGACCGCTTGCGCGAGACAGCCAAGCGGGAACGGCCGCGGCTCATTTGGGTCGGCGGAACTGCTTACCCGCGTGTCTTTGACTACGCGGCAATGGCAGAAATCGCCCTGGAAGCGAACTCCTATCTCGTAGCCGACATTGCTCACATCAGCGGACTGATTGCCGCGGGAGCGCACCCGAATCCCGTGCGCCATTGCGACGTGGTCAGCAGCACCTCCCACAAATCGATCCGCGGTCCCCGCGGTGGTTTCATTTTGTCCAGGAACGAAGATCGCTATCAGGCCCTGTATCATACAAAGAGCAAATACAATCTCGCCAGACGAATAGACCGGGCGGTCTTTCCTCACCTGCAAGGCGGGCCTCATATGAATGCCATCGCTGCGCTAGCAGTTGCCTTGCACGAAGCCGCGAACCCGTCCTTCCGAAGCTACGGCCAACAGACCGTCAAGAATGCCAAGACTCTTGCACAGGCACTGATCGAGCGAGGGTATGACCTGGTTACCGGGGGGACGGACAATCACATGCTGATCCTTGATCTGCGCGATCGACCACTATCGGGCAAGGCCTATGCCGAGCGGCTAGCAAAGGCAGGCATCATCACAAACTTTAATATGGTGCCTGGCGACCCGCGGGATCCGGCGGTCACAAGCGGAATTCGCCTGGGGTCGCCAGCAGTGACGTCAATGGGCATGCGCGATGTGGAAATGGTGCAAATTGCTGGCTTCATTGACTGCGTCCTCCGGCGGCCTGATGACGAAGATCTCCATGCCTGCGTGCGAAGAGACGTTGCCGATTTGTGCGCTGCGTTCGAGGTCCCGGGCATCACCAACAGGTAAGGTGGGCTAAGCAAAATGCACCATACAACTCCAACACCCGAAACGAGGCATTTCATGGCTAGGCAGTTCGTGTTCTCTTCCGAATCGGTTGGCGCGGGACACCCGGATAAGTTGGCCGACAACATCTCGGATGCCATCCTCGATGCCATCCTCCGCACCGATCCCAAGGCGCGCGTCGCCTGTGAAGCGTTGGTAAAATCAGGGATAGTCGTTCTGGCTGGCGAGATTACCAGCGATGCGCGGGTGGATTATAGCCAAGTTGCGCGCGATACGATTCTCGATATTGGATACGACGATGAGGCCGTCGGCTTTGACGGCCGGCGTTGCTCCGTCGTTCATGCACTCACCGAGCAATCGCCCGACATCAGCCAGGGCGTTGACGAGGGACGAGGGCAGGACCTCCAGCAGGGAGCGGGAGATCAGGGCCTCATGTTCGGCTACGCATGCCGCGAAACCGATACCTTGATGCCTTTGCCGATCCAGCTCGCTCATCGCTTGGCGAAACGACAGGCAGATGTCCGGAAAGCACGACAGCTTGGCTGGTTGCGTCCTGATATGAAATCCCAAGTCTCAGTGCGCTATGAGGGGTTGCGCCCGGTCGCCCTTGATACCATCGTCGTATCGACCCAACATGACGAGCAAGTCTCGCAAGAGACGGTCCGCGAGGGCGTCATTGAGGAAATCATAAAGCCTGTCCTGCCGACCCACCTGGAGACGGAAGGCATCAGAATTCTGGTCAACCCGACGGGGAGGTTCGTAGTCGGCGGGCCGCGCGGCGACTGCGGTCTCACTGGACGCAAGATCATCGTCGATTCCTATGGTGGGATGGGTCGTCACGGCGGCGGCGCCTTTTCGGGCAAGGACCCGTCCAAGGTTGACCGCTCAGCTGCCTATGCGGCCCGGTATGTCGCAAAGAATATCGTCGCTAGCGGACTTGCGGACGTCTGCGAGGTGCAGCTTGCTTACGCAATCGGCGTGGCCAGTCCGGTTTCTGTCATGGTCAACACGTTCGGAACAGGGAGGGTTGAGGAAAGAAGGATCGAGCGCCTCATTCTTGAGTTGTTCGATCTCAGACCGAAGGGCATTATCAAGATGCTTGATCTCTTACGCCCCATATACCGCAAGACCGCGACTTATGGCCATTTCGGCCGTGAAGAGCCTGATTTCACCTGGGAGAAGACAGACAGGGCCGACGAATTGCGTCGCGAGGCAGGACTTGCCGCCCCGTGAGGGCTGGCGCCGAACGGATTGGCAAGCGAGAAAGCCCATTCCCACTGGCCAGACCCGCGCCCGGCCGGGGTGGCAAGAAGCCGGCAGAGTTTTGGCGGAGACATTGATGCCGGATTATGACGTGCTTTGCATCGGAAATGCCATCGTCGACATCATCGCCCAGTGCGACGAGGCGTTTCTGGAGACCAACGGCATCATCAAGGGCGCGATGAATTTGATCGACACCAGGCGCGCCGAACTGCTCTACAGCCGCATGGGCCCGGCCATCGAAGCCTCGGGCGGCAGCGCCGGCAACACGGCGGCGGGCGTCGCCTCCTTCGGCGGCCGCGCCGCTTTCTTCGGCAAGGTCTCCAACGACGCGCTCGGCGAAATCTACGCGCATGACATCCATGCCCAGGGCGTCGCCTTCGACACAAAGCCGCTCAACGGCGAACCGCCGACGGCGCGCTCGATGATCTTCGTCACGCCGGACGGCGAGCGCTCGATGAACACCTATCTCGGCGCTTGCGTCGAGCTCGGCCCGGAGGACGTCGAGGCCGACAAGGCGTCGGGCGCCGCGGTCACCTATTTCGAGGGCTATCTATGGGACCCGCCGCGCGCCAAGGAAGCGATCAGGCAGACGGCGAAGCTCGCCCATGCCGCCGGGCGCGAAGTGTCGATGACATTGTCGGACTCGTTCTGCGTCGACCGCTACCGCGACGAGTTCCTCGATCTCATGCGCTCCGGCACCGTCGACATCGTCTTTGCCAACAGCCACGAGATCAAGTCGCTCTACCAGACCGCGTCCTTCGACGAGGCGCTGGCGCAGATCCGCAAGGATTGCAAGATCGCCGCCGTCACCCGCTCGGAAAAGGGCTCGGTGATCGTGCGCGGCGACGAGACCGTGACCATCAATGCGACCAGGATCCGCGAGCTGGTCGACACCACCGGCGCCGGCGACCTCTACGCCGCCGGCTTCCTCTACGGCTACACGCAAGGCCGCAGCCTCAAGGATTGCGGCGATCTCGGCTCGCTAGCGGCCGGACTGGTCATCCAGCAGATCGGCCCAAGGCCACGGCAGAATCTGCGCCGAGAGGCGGAGCAGGCGGGATTACTGTAGGTGGCGAGCCAAGAACCAGCTGCCCACCCTCCTTAATCCAGCCCGAGCCTTTTCTTCAGTTCCGCATTCTCCTTGCGGAGACGATCGGCAAGCAGGCTCTTTAGCCGCTTGTTTTCTTCCTCGAGCGCGACGAGATCCTTCAGCCCGTCACTGTCCGCCGCAGGCGCCGCCGCCTTCTTCCAAAGATAGTATGTCTGTTCCGAGATGCCGGCTTGCTTCACCGCGCTCTTGAGAGTAGCGCCGCCGCCGATCGAGGTCTCGATCTGCGCCAGCTTCTGGGCACGATCCTTCGCGGAGTAGCTCTTTCGGCCCGTTCGCGCTGACGGCGGTGCTTCAGTGGTCGCGGATATCGGCTTGGCAGGCGCGCTCGCCTCAGCTTCTGGCTTCCTCGACCGCCGCGCTCTCGTCTTCGGTTTTGGCGTTTCCGTTTTGTCTGCCGGTTCGCTATGAACTACTGCTGACTCGGTCTCCAGGGGATTGGCCATGAAATGCTCCACTCGCGGTTTGTGCAAAGGTTCAGCATCAAGGGCCACTACAGTAGAGTCAACAAGCTGACGATTTAACGGCTCGACTTCCTTTGTTGTCTCGGCCATCGCCGCGGCGATGTCGAAATTGCCCCAGATGGAACGTGCGGATTTTTGATAATTGCGCTTTTGTTTGATTTCCACGGTGAATGGTCGCGTCTGCCGCCTCATAGTTCCTTCCTGAATAGGAGAATGAAGTCGCCGCTCGAATTTTTTGGCGCTTCCTGCTTAGCGCGGAGCATTATCGTATAGCCGCTCAACGGGCAAGTGATGCCGGTCTTCGATGGCTGACCATCTGGGGAGATTTGAGCGGCTTCGCACGTCCTGCGCATGCCTGTAAGGCCGCCAAGTTTTCTGGGTTAGCAGGCGCGCACTGTGGCAGCTTGGCTTGTACGGCGAGGCCATGGTTGAGTGAGGCGAAAGAAATCCAGCCCCGCGGTCAATCCCGAGGCTTCCCACAATGGCGAAGAGAACATCTTCACTCGTTCCTTTTGAGCACAAGACCTTCCGTTCGCTATGGTCGGCTGCACTCATTTCGAACCTTGGCACCCTAGTGGAAGGTGCGGCGGCAGCTTGGCTGATGACGAGCATCGCAGCAGTAATTTTTGATCGCCCATTCGTGCTGTGTACCAGCCCTGTGTCTTGCGCAAGTGGTCACGAACGGCTGCCGGAGCCTCGAAGACGCCCTAAAAACACATGCTGCGATTTTTGAACACGCTTGACGTGTTAGATTAATTCATCCACGATGCGTGTGTTGAACACGCGAGGTGAGTTATGAACATGAAAGAGCTTAGGGTTCGACTGGGCATGACTCAAAAAGATTTGGCAGAGCAGATGGCAACGACGCAACAGACTGTGGCCCGTTGGGAAACAGGCAAAACGCAGTTGAACGTCGAGCAGATCAAGGACCTTTGTCTCACGTTGAAATGCACGGTCGAGGAGCTGCTGGGCTGGAAGATTGATGTCGAGGAGTGGCGCACGAGCCCGTTTGCAATTGCCGATGCCGAAACGCGATACGGCACGCTCAGAATCAAGACGACTGTTGGCAGCCGCCAATATCCTATCGATGAAAAGGCGCGTGAATCGATTTTACGTCAGTTGAAGGAACTTCATAATCTGCGTAGAAATAACACAAGCAGGCCATGGCTGTATTGTTGGAGCCTTGACAACAAAATACTCTTGATAAATCCGCAATATGTCCGCACCATTGAGCTTATCGGTGACGATGTAGAGGAGATGCCAGAGTATTATCATCCAGAAATCTATCGGGCTTTGGATGACTGGGATAAGGGTGAGGTTTCAGGAAAGCTGAAGAAAGAATGCGATGCCATCATCGCAGAGATGGGTGATCAGGAAGCCGTGCGCATGGCCTCCTATGTTCGCGTCACATATGACGACGGAGAAGATGAGTGGAACTTCTTGGATGAAGAAACCGCTACGACTTTCTTCGGATTGGAAGCTGCGACCTTTGACGTTCCCCAGTGTAGTTTCGCCGAAGTGGAGGAAGAAGGTTACTACCGAGCGCGATACGCCAACCTTGATCGCGTCGCGGTGATGGAGGTTCCAAGCGACCGTTATCATAGATTGACCGCGCCCGAGGAAGCTTAGAACCATCCACGAAGGGCGCATGTTACATCTCGACCTTGCGTGGTGCGTTTTCAGTACGAGATGACGTTAAGCGTAGGTAGTGGCAGGTAAGAGTGCTCGACCAGAAGCTCAACTGCCTCCTCAATATCGCTGCCGATGTGCCGCAGGACACGTCCACGGGAGCGTGGATAGGCGTGAAGTTCCTGCACTCCACGGTCCGCTCTCCCATCGCCGGTGTGTGCCCGACGCCATCTTGTGGACGAGCTTGGCCGCCTGCACCCGGTTGTATTCCGGCTTGCGGTCCGCCTGGGCGGTCCGCCGCGATGGCTATCTCCATGTCAATCGGCGCCGAACTTTGACTGCCCGCTGCTTTTGATGAATTTGGCGAGGTCCCGCGCATAATCACTCTTGGTCTTCTCCTTGAGGCCCTGTGTCGCGAACTTGTGGTCCAGCAGGGCAAACAGGTCCAAGTCCCCTTCCGCCTGTGGCGCTGGCTTGCCCTCACCGCCCTCGGCTTCCCACTTGGGGACCGCTTCTGCGCGCTGCACCGTGGCGATTGTCCGCCCAAGACGCATCACAAGATCGAACGCCAAACCGTGCGCGTGCACGACGATTTGCCGCTCAGGCCTCATTTGGACAGGACTTGAGCTGGCCCGGTGGTTTGAGCCGGGTTACCTTGAGCCGGTGGGCTGCGAACAAGCAGTTCGAGACATTGGCCTCGATCACTTCGCAACACGCCGCTGCGCCTGGCCTCGGTGTGCTCCCCCCGAAATCGTGTGTCATATCACCGAGGGCATCACGGCCAACAGCTTCCACATGGGCAACAGCCTCGCCATTGAGCCGAATATGGTCGCGAGCAGATCACCAACGAAGCGGTCGGAACCTCGGAGCCGAAGTTCGACGCCGAGGTGGTTCGCATGATGCGCTAAGCAGCACCACGGCGCTTGCCGGTATGTTTGCTGCCGGCAGGCGACGAACTCCTATCCTCCTGGACAAGGGCGCCGTTCGTCATTGCTTTGATTTACCGGCCGCTCAAGGCTTCCACAGTTTTCGCTTTCGAGGCGACCTTTGGAACATGCCAACGGAAATTTAACATAACGACATAAACATTTCTTTATGCGGCGTTGACAGAGAAGCGAACTGCTGTAATTGTCTCCCGCGTCGTGGTTCTCCGTACGGCGCTGCCGCAGCGGAGCTAAGAGGGAAGCCGGTGCGATGCCGGCGCTGCCCCCGCAACTGTTAGCGGCGAGCCAACCCCACTCATGTCACTGAGGCGAATAGCCTTGGGAAGACGGGTAGAGGCTATGACCCCGCGAGCCAGGAGACCTGCCACGGCGAATTACGTCCACGGGCGGGGTGTCTCGGTGGCCGCTGCAGCCTGGCGTTCGTGCCGGCCTGCTAGCGCCTTCCTTGTCACCGACGCCCCAACCATCGGGGTCTGGCATGACTGTCTCTCAGCAAATTCCTGTAGCAACGCTCGGCGTGCCCCGCTTCGGTCGTCGGCGAGAACTGAAATTCGCGCTTGAAAGCTACTGGTCCGGAAAATCGTCCGCTGCCGACCTTCTCACGACGGCGAAGGCGCTCCGTGCCGCTAGCTGGGAGGAGCAACGCGATCGCGGCGTGTCGAAAATCCCGTCGAACGACTTCTCGCTTTACGACCATGTGCTCGACACCGCAGCCATGGTCGGCGCCCTTCCGTCCCGTTACGGCTGGAATGGCGGCGAGGTCCCACTCGACATCTACTTCGCTATGGCGCGCGGCAACCAAGGTCAGACGGAGGATTGTGGGCACGGTGGTCACCAGCATGCGGCTCATCGGCCTGGCGTAGCCGCGATGGAAATGACCAAGTGGTTTGACACCAACTATCACTACATTGTGCCGGAACTAGACGATGATCAGACGTTCGCTCTTTCGTCGACGAAGCCGGTTGATTACTTCCTCGAGGCTAAAGCCCTCGGCATTCACACACGCCCAGTCATCCTTGGACCGGTCACCTTCCTCAAGCTGGCTAAATCGCCTGCCGAAGGCTTCGATCCCATCGCGCTCCTACCACGGCTTCTGCCCGTCTACGAGCAACTCCTGCGGAGCTTGAAGCTGTCGGGCGCCGATTGGGTGCAGATCGATGAGCCAGCGCTTGTCCTCGATCTGAACCCGAACGAACGAGCTGCGTTCGAATTCGCCTATGGCCAGCTGTCGAAAGCCGCGCCCGAGCTGAAGATCATGCTGGCTACCTATTTCGGGCCGCTGGGAGACAATCTCGAAACCGCGGTTTCTCTGCCCCTGGCCGGGCTGCATATTGATCTCGTGCGCGCTCCCGAGCAGCTGGAAACGGTGGGTCGGCTCGCACCGAAGGATCTGGTGCTCTCGCTTGGCTTGATCGATGGCCGCAACGTCTGGCGTGCGAACCTGCCCGCCATTCTCGACCGCATCAAACCGATCGTCGCCGGCTGGCCCTTGGACCGCGTCGAGATCGCGCCTTCTTGCTCGATGCTGCATGTGCCGATCGACCTCCGCATGGAGACGGAACTCGACGCGGACATCAGGTCGTGGCTCGCCTTCGCGGCCCAGAAGACCGACGAGTTGGTGTTGCTTGCCCGGGCCCTGTCCCAAGGCAGGGATGCGGTGGCAGGCGCGTTGAAAGCGTCTGCCGAGGCTGCCGCCACTCGCGTGACATCCACGAAGATCCATGACCCGCTGGTTGAGGGGCGGATCGCCAGCATTGACGACAGCATGAAGCGACGAGAGAGCGCTTTTGCCGAGCGCTCCAGAGTCCAGGCCGGCACGCTCGGGCTGCCGCCGTTCCCGACGACGACCATCGGGTCCTTCCCGCAGACGCCGCAGGTACGCAGGGCGCGGGCCGCTCATGCGAAGGGCCAGCTGAGCTATGTCGACTACGAGACCTTCCTGAAGAAGGAGATCGAGGCTGCAATTCGCTGGCAGGAAGAGATCGGGCTGGACGTGCTGGTGCACGGTGAGTTCGAACGAAACGACATGGTACAGCATTTCGGCGAGCAGCTGTCCGGCTTCGCCTTCACCCAGCATGCGTGGGTGCAGAGCTATGGGTCGCGTTACGTGCGCCCCCCCATCATCTTCGGCGACGTATCGAGGCCCAATCCGATGACGCTGCGCTGGTGGCAGTTCGCCCAGTCGCTTACGGAAAAGCCTGTGAAGGGAATGCTCACAGGCCCGGTGACCATTCTCAACTGGTCTTTTGTTCGCGACGACGTACCCCGCTCCGAAGCATGCCGCCAGATCGCGCTCGCCATCCGCGACGAGGTGACGGATCTCGAATGGTCCGGCGCAAGGATGATCCAGATCGATGAGGCCGCGTTTCGCGAAGGATTGCCACTGCGCCAGTCTGATTGGAACGACTATCTCGACTGGGCTGTCGAATGCTTCCGGATCGCTTCAACGGGTGTAAAGGACGCGACTCAAATCCATACCCACATGTGCTACTCGGAGTTCAACGAGATCATCGACGCGATCGCTGAAATGGATGCGGATGTCATTTCGATTGAGACGTCGCGCTCGAAGATGGAACTGCTGGACGCCTTCACGAGCTCCAAATATCCGAACGAAATCGGTCCCGGAGTCTACGACATTCACTCACCACGCGTCCCGGAAGTCGGCGAAATTTCGGATCTCGTCATGCTTGCCCGCGAGCGACTGTCGGATTCCCAACTGTGGGTAAACCCGGACTGTGGCCTCAAAACACGCAAATGGGAGGAGGTCCGCCCTGCCCTGATGAACATGGTCGATGCAGCACGTGCGCTCCGGTAGAAAGTGTAGGCCGGAGGGTTTCCTGGTTGCTCACCATGTGGTGAGTGACCGGCTGCCGCATGTCGGCCGTGAATGTGCCAAAACGCGATCACATCTTTTGAAATAAGTCACGCGAGCGAGAATGTGCACTTTCCTTCGGCACGTGTATTAATCGCGCAGGAGTAAAGGGTACCGTTTTCTCCCTGTGACGTGTCGAGTTCGAAGGGGATGTGATTGGCGTCGAGACCGCTCCGGCCATGGGTTATCAGCATGCCAAGTGCGCTGTTCTCGATCAGTTCGTAAAGGACTTCTCGGCTCGGTTCATCGAAATGCGCGGGTACATACATGACAGGTTCCTTCACTGGCCGCCGGGTTCGCTGTTCACCGGTTGACATCCGATGGCAAGCGTTCCAACGCGGCGGCGATCTGGCGCTTCGCTGCTGAGGGCAGAGGCAGGATGGGACGCGGAGGGTCGGCACGGCAAATGTCGAGCAATTCGGCAAGTGCATAGACGACGCGAAGGCTCGAGAACTCCTTGAAGAGGCTCCAGAGCGGCGCAAGCGTGGCATCGATCCGTCGCGCTTCGGTCGCATCGCCCTGCTGCGCCGCCGCGACGATCTTCATGCAGACCTCGGGCAAGATGCCCGCGAGCACGCTGTACCATGTGTCGGCGCCGGCGATCATGGCCTCGGCAGCGTTCCAGTCGCCGCTGTAGCCAATCGAGAACCCTTCCGGCAGCGTGCGCCTCTGGTCGGCCAGATGGTTCTTGATCGCGTCGCTCCTGTCTGTCGGATTCTTGATAGCGACGACCCCACCCACCTTTGCCAGGCGGCTGACAAGGGCTGGGCTGAAATGGAAATGCGTCGTTCCTGGATTGTCATAGACGACGATCGGCAGGCCACTTTCGCGCGCCACCGTGGAGAAATGTTCGAACACCTCGTCATCAGTGAGCGGGGTGTAAGAGGCGGCGGCAAGCAACCCCGCGGCAGCCCCAATGGCCTTAGCGTCCTGCGCGAGCCTCACTGCTTCGTCGGTGCGCAGCGCGCCCACACCCACCACGACCGGCATTTGCCCTGCGGTTTCGTCCAAGGTCTCGGCGAGCGTCCGTCGCCGTTCCTCGCGCGACAGATACATGTAGGTGCCGGTGCTGCCGAGAAGACCGATGGAGTCGACCTGAGCGGCGCCAAGCCGAGCAATCAGCCTGCGCAGAGCAACGGTATCGACGCGGCCGTCACGATCGGCGGGCGTGATGGGAAACGCGGAAAGACCGCTCAGGAATGCCATGGCAAGGCTCCAGGTTTGTGCGTGAGCGCGTGACTGGCCGGACCACAGGTCATCACAAGGCGTCCAGAGCCCGCCGCAGGTCGGCGATTAGGTCATCGGCGTCTTCAAGACCCACCGAGAGACGCATGAGGTCCTCGCCGACTCCATCGGCCAGATGCGCATCCTTGCGGATCGGCTGCCGAGCACGGGTCAGGCTTGCCGGATGATAGATGAGGCTGTCGGCATCGCCGAGGCTGACGGCCCGGGTGATCAGGTTGAGCCGGTCCATCATCCGGCGCGCGCCTTCATATCCAGCGCGCAGGCCAAAGGCCAACATGCCCGACCCTTGGGACATCTGCTTTCGCGCCGTCACCTGATCAGGGTGCGAGTCGAGGAAGGGATAACTCACCCATGCCACCGCCGGGTGCGCCTCGAGCGCCTGAGCCACCGCAAGGGCAGTGGCGCTGTGGCGTTCCATGCGCAGCGTGAGCGTCTTCAGACCGCGCAGGATCAGGAAGGCTGACATGGGCGAGAGCGCTGCGCCGGTGATGTAGCGCAGGCCCGTTTCGTGCAGCGTGCGGAGCGTTGGCGCGTCGCCGAGAATCGCCCCGCCAAGGGCATCGCCGTGCCCATTGATGTATTTGGTCAGCGAGTGGAGCACGAGGTCTGCCCCATGTTCGAGCGGCCGCTGGAGCGCGGGGGAGGCGAAGGTGCTGTCGACTGCAACCTTTACACCGTGCGCGTGGGCGCGCTCGGCAATGGCAGCGATGTCGCAGATGCGGCTCAGCGGATTCACCGGCGTCTCGAAGAAAACCAGCCGCGTCCGCTCGGTGATCGCGGCATCGAGATTTTGGGGATCGGACAGATCGACCGCGACGACCTTGATGCCGAAGCGAGGGACCGCCTGTTCGACCATGGCAAGCGTGTTCGCATAAAGCGTCTTGTGGACGATGAGTTCATCGCCTTGGGACAGGAGCGACAGGATCAGTGTGCCGAAAGCCGCCATCCCCGAGGCAACGACCAGCCCCGCCTCGGCTCCTTCCAGATTGGCGAGCCGTTGCTCGAGGATCTCCGTCGTCGGATTGTATTCGCGCGCATAGAGCCTTCCGCCAAGCGTGGCGGCCGCCTCGTTTGCTGCCACGCTTTCGAATCCATAGGTTGACGTCAGGAACACTGGCGGCTGGACGGCATTGGAAAAGCCGGCGGGATCGTAGCCATGATGGATCGCCCGAGTGGCGAATCCGGGACCGGTGTCGTTGAGCGACCGCGTGAGAGCATCGGTCACGGATTGATAGGAGCGGGTCATTCGGCCTCTAGATCTTTCTTGGGTTTCCGAAAGATTGCCGGCAAACTGGCCAATGTGAAATATCCAGTTGGCGATGAATGAAATGGTCCAGTCTTCAAGTGCCGGTTCTGCAGGTCGCACGCACGCGATGGGTGCACGCCAGATCTACGAGGCTCTTCGCGAGCAGATCCTCGCCGGCGTCTATGAAACCGGCAGTCAGCTGCCGTCCTCCCGAGGCCTGGCAAATGACCTTGGGGTTTCGCGAACGACGGTGACGGTCGCCTATGAGCAACTGACTGCGGAAGGTTTCATCGAAGTCCGTCAAGGCGCACGACCTCGCGTTGCGTCCTGGCTGATCGGTCCTGAGACGAGCCGCACTGTCGCGAAACGAGTCGGCCCGGTTCATCTGTCCGCCTATGGGGAACGACTGCGCGTTACGCCGCCCTGGCCGGATTATCTGCCAACTGGGCTGAAGGTCGATTTCCGCTATGGCGACCTAGCGCCGTCAGACTTCCCCGCATTGGTCTGGAAACGTGCGATGAACGAGGCGATGGGGCAGCGCCCGTTGCGTCTTGCCTATGACGATCCTCGCGGCTCGCGCCGGCTGCGCCAGGCACTCCAGGGCTATCTCTGGCGCGCCCGAACCCTGAGCTGCGACCTCGAGCAGATCATCATCGTCAACGGTTCGCAGCAGGGCCTCGATCTGTGCGCTCGCCTGCTTCTCGATCCCGCCGACCGCTTCGTCATCGAGGACCCGTGCTATAGGATGGCGCGTCAGGTCTTTGCCAGCACGGGCGCCTCGCCCATCCCCGTCACCGTCGACGTGGACGGGATGAAGACGGAGTTGCTGGCGGGGATTGGTGCACGACTGGCCTATCTCACGCCATCGCATCAGTTTCCGCTGGGCGGCGTCATGCCGATCACGCGCCGCCACCAGCTTCTGGAATGGGCGCGGCACAACAATGCCTACGTGATCGAGGACGACTACGACAGCGAATATCGCTACGACATCAATCCGGTTCCACCGCTGCACAGCCTCGAGGACCACGGGGCTGTCATCTATCTCGGCACAATCTCCAAGACGCTCTCGCCAATGCTGCGCATAGGCTACCTCGTCGTCCCGCCCGAATTGCAGGAGGTCTTCGCAACCGCCAAACAATTCTCGGACCGGCATTCGCCGGTGGCTGAACAGGAGGCGCTTGCATCTTTGATCGAGAGCGGCGGCTACGAAAGCCATGTGCGGCGTGTGCGCAGGCTGAACGGCGAGCGTCGGGAGACGTTGTTGGGCGCCTTGCGGCGCAGCTTCGGCGATCGCATCGCTGTCCAGGGAGCAGAGGCCGGACTGCACGTCGCCGTCTGGTTCAACGACCTGCCACGATCGCAGGAAACGGCACTGGTCGAAGCCGCCCGAGGCGCGGGCCTGGGGCTACACCTGATCTCGCCCCTTTACGAGCGGCAGTCGGACGAAGGCCACATCGATCGCGTGGGGCTTGTCATGGGCTATGCCGCCTTAAGCATTCGGCAGATCGAGAAGGGCGTTGAGGTCCTGCGAGCGGTTGTCAAGCAGGTGCAAGACGCGTTGCCGGGACACGGTGGCTAAAACGGCGGGGGACTGGCGTGCTGGCGAAGAAACCGACCCTTGGGCTGAACCGCATTTCGTGCAAAGCCAACTGGACTTGTAAAACGCCTTGAAACTGGTGCTGTTGATCAGGCCAGTTTGGCGGCAGATTTTCGTGCGAGACGAATTTCCGAGAGCGATGCATGAGCCGGCAAGGAAAGCTGCTTCACATCCATATCGCGCCCGCTGCCTGCTATGAAATGGAGGATCTGGCGGAGACGTAGCTTGTTGCCGGCCGAGGCGGGCTCGAGCCCGCAATAGATAATCGACGATCTCTACCAGGCCTTGTCCACGGCCGAATGATGGAATTATCCAGCGCATGGTGCGGCATGCACCATGCCGATGCCAGAAGATCTGGACGCTCGACAAGCACCTTTCTTCTTACAGTTGCCGAACGACCCGCAGCAAAGCCTCCCCATGAGAAAAGAGCATCCCATGTCTTTCACGCCATTGATTGCCCCCGAGATCAAGGCCCGATTTTCATCTGATCAGCATTGTGGTGCGGAACGCTGAAATCGACGTGCCGGATGCACAGGCGTTGAACGACACGATTGCGGCGGCGGAACAGGCGGCGCTTCGCGATGACGCCCAAAGGGACGCGCATCTTGCGGCGTGGGCCGTTGCCTACGAGGCTTTCGGCACAAAGGCCAATCGAACGCCGTGCTCGGCCGCCGCGCTTCTCAAGCGGGTGCGGTAAGATGGCTCTCTCCCGCGGATATCCCCACTGGTTGATGCCTACAATGCCGTCAGCGTGCTGTACGGCGTTCCGATTGGCGGGGAGGATCTCGATCTTACCAAGGGGTCCCGAGACTTTTAATTGCGAAGGGAGCGGAGCCATTCGACACGATCCAGCAAGGTGAAATGGTAACCGAGCATCCCGAACCGGGCGAAGTCATCTGGTGCGATGATGCCGGTGTCACGTGCCGCCGCTGGAACTGGCGGCAGGGGCGGCGCACCATGGTCACGGTCGATACCCGCGCCATGTGGCTCGTGCTGGAAGCCCTCGGCCCAATGTCAGCTGAACAGATGACGGCCACCGGAGAGCATCTGATGGGACTTATCCAAGCGTTGTGCCCGGGTGCGCGAATCGAAACCGCGCGGATCGACGAGTCCACTACATCTCGTGTCCCTTAGGGCATGGCCCCACCTTTCGGAGAAACACCCCACTCAGCCCTGTCCGGATCTGGCGCTCCTTGCTCGCTCCGCTGGCCTACACAGTTGATTGTTGCGAACGACCCAGAACGGCTCTCGAAAACGAGCGTCGAACGAAATCAGATCACCGTTGGTTCTCCCGTAGCGTTGTTTGGCGTACTTTTGTCGCGATGCCCTCCAGTGTTGGATGGTCCAAATTACGCAAGCTCGGTCGAGTGATCGCGGAGAAGGTTAAAGTCGACTACATCGAAATTCATGGAGCGGTTCGGACAACGGGTGCGAACCCAGGACGTCGTGCCGGCGTCGTCAGGCTCTCCCGTCCGACTGAGCCTCGGTTTTCTTCACGGCGCGAATACTCCTGAGGCCGCCCGCATTCTCGGTAAGAGACAGCTGCCGCTCAGGACGGCCCACGCGATACTCACGGAGATGGTCAATCACGGCAAGGCGTTCGTGACGGTTCCTTGCGTCGACGACCTGTTGGCACTGAAGAATGAACTGTCGTCCGCAGGCGTGATCGCGAGCGCCGCGGCCGATAAGTGTTCGCGAAGTCCGGGATCGCACGAAGCTCTCTCAGGAGGCATTCTCCGTGAGGTATGGCCTCGATCTGGCAACGCTTCGAGACTTGGAGCAAGGTCGCTCGAAACCGGATGTAGCGGCGAATACTCTCCTTTGGACCATCGCCCGGAATCCGGAAGCGGTCGAAGAATCGCTGGACATGGAGGACGGAGTGGCTGCCCCATCACCCTGAGGGGGCCGGTCACTCCGGCGCGCGGCTATTCGGCCGCCAGCGCGATAGCCGGCCGCCGCGCGGTATCGACAGCGCGCGAGCCTCAAACGTCCGACGCCTTCCTTGGCATGTCGCACGCCAGATCCCAAACATGGTTCCACCGCAACGAGGTGGTGACGGAAGCAGTGTCTGCACTTTGGAAACGAGCCATTTGCGTCCTCATGGACCTCGCGAGTCGTCTCGTCCCAGTAAAAGTCGCAATCATTGTCGATTGCGATGTTCCGCAGTCAGCTGGCCGTTTATTTTCCTAAGATCTGCGTTACAGGCCGGGGCGTTGTAGACGTTTCGGCGGGTAAAATGGGATAGGCGAGCTCGGGTGCCTTTCCGGTCAGCGAGTTGAGGAAGGCAACAAGCAGGTCGACTTCTTCGTCCGCCAGTACCACGCCAAGCTGGGTGGTTCCCATGATGGCAACGGCCTGTTTCAGATCCCAAACCTTGCCCGAATGAAAGTATGGCGCGGTGAGTGCAACGTTGCGCAGCGGCGCCACGCGGAAAACATAGGAATCATCGGCAGTATTGGTGACCGCAAATCGGCCCTTGTCTTTTTCCGGCAGGACCTCGGCGCTGGGCTGTTCCACGAGGCCGAATGGGTAATAGGCTTCCCCACCAACGTTGATACCGCCATGGCAGGACGAGCAGCCTTTGTCCATGAAAAGCGCCAGGCCCTGTTTCTGTTCGGAAGTCATGGCGGCGTCATCGCCATTCAGGAAGCTGTCGAAGGGGGCCGGCGTGACCAGTGTCGCCTCGAAGGCTTCGATTGCCTTGGCGAGGTTGTCGAAGGTGACCCGATCGGCTTCAGCCGGAAAAGCGGCATCGAACCAATCGACATATTGCGGCATCGACTTGAGGGTGGCGATGACTTGACCCGGTGTATTGGCCATTTCGACGCCGGCTTGGACCGGTCCCTTCGCCTGAGCCTTCAGGTCTTCGGCACGACCGTCCCAGAACTGGGCGATGTTGAAGACAGCGTTCAGTACAGTCGGCGCGTTGCGCGGTCCCTTCTGCCAACCATGGCCGATCGAGGTTTCGTGATTGTCGTCGCCGCCGGTGGCCAGGTTGTGGCACGAGTTGCACGACAAGACGCCTGACGCAGAGACGCGTGGATCGAAGAACAGTGCCTTGCCGAGAGCGATCTTTTCCGGAGTGATCGGGTTGTTGGCGACTGCCGGCGTGGTGGGTGGCAAAGCCTTGAAAGTGGCCATTGCCGTTTCTCTGAGGTCTGCGGGGATCGAATCCGCAGCAAAGGCGGTGGCTGTCAGCAAGGGGACAGCCATCGTACTGAATAGGATTTTCATAAATGATCTCGCTGCGTCGTGCACGCAGCCACTCTGGGATATGCGGCTCATGAACGCCCTGCGCTAGATCAGTTGCGGGAGAGGACCGGGTGGTCTGACACCTGTTTTTGCGGCAGAGCTTGGACCGTCCCGGAATTGAACGCTCTTCTCGATTGGATTTTGGGAGGCGGAGGATCGCTGCTCGGCAAGCGGCGGCGCCGGAGCCGTGCTCCGGTTCTCTCTGCGCCTTCTACCATGAAGAAATCGGGTCGGCCGCTGTCTCAGATTTCGGTTCGGGGCCGGTGATCTGTTCCGCTGCAGGTCCTGCTCGACTTCCGCCTGCCTTCCCCAGATCGACGTGGGCCCAAATCGATCCGCGATAGTGTCTTGTAGCACCTTTGCGGGACAATCTTTTTTCGACTGTAGAGGACCGTTTCGGGTGAGCGAAATTAAACGAATTTTCAAAGGGCGCCCGAGTAGCTGTTTTGATCGGCTTGTGAGCTTATAGCTTCCATCGAGCGAATATTGGCAGACGACGGAGCACAATTTTGGCCTCGTTTATCAGCCTTCAATGGGACAACTGCTTTGCGATAATAACAGGGCAATTTACCGTCATGAATTTGAGAGAACCAAGTCCCACGCAGTGATTTTCACACCGGAAGCGTTGCAGTCCTGTCGCGAGAAGCTGATTTACAAATACAACAAGATGATTAACATCGGCATAGCGCGCAAAATATTGTTTGTTTATACTACGCTCTAGATGCCGGCGAAATCTGGATACAATAACCTCGTCGGCGTACCGGCTCCAGCCTCACACACGACTGCGACGCCTATACTTGCGCTTTTCCACTGTCCGACATGCAGGTAGCGAGCCATTGCATCGCGGAGGTTGCATCTTCCAATATGACGACCTGTTTCGCAAAGCGGAAAAAAGTCTTGCGCGCTGCGCTCGCAGGTTTTCGTCCGTTGTATGCATCAAAGCACGCCCTGAGGGCGGCTTCGTAGATCCGGTCTCGGCGATCTTCTGGCCATTCGTTGAGAAAATCGATAGCATCCGCAGGACCGGCAATCTCTTGCACGATGTGCGCTGCACGCCTTACGAAAAGTGGGCTGCTGAAAGTCCCTGAGCTCATTCGTTCCTCCCGACCTGCTGAACCGCTAGTTTGCGTGAACAGGCGCCTCCTCTACACCCGCCCACCATTGCGGAATGTGTTGTCACAGCGATAGCGGTTCAATAGCAAAGCAGCGGCGTGATGTCCTCGGTTTACCAGCGGGCCAGTCCCTAATATCCTGCTGCGAGAGCGGCTCCCGGATGAATCTACATCGTTTCGACCATTGCGAATCAACGCTTGATAGTTCCTCCACGCGCCACCAGGAAGCGGCCACTGCTCTGCCACCGATTTCACAGCCAAAGAGAGGATGGCGAAACAGAAATAGCCCGCTTCGTTTCGAGATTACTGGTCATTTCGGCGCAAAGCTTACGGCCGAGACGCGCCTGAAAATGCGCAAGTACCGCGGCAGGTCGCCAATTACGGACGGATCAACGGTCACGACGGCGGGATACCGCGCCATAGATCTCGCTGGACGAGCATCGCAATAATCCTGGCGAGACCTTTGTTGCTTTAAGCGGCGACCGCCACTATGAAGCGACGCTTCGCCGACTGTGTTTCACGCCGCCTGGAGAGTTTTATGACAGAAGAAGCCGAAAAAAACATCGACACCCTCATCGAGCTCACGGCCGATGTCGTCTCAGCCTATGTCTCCAACAATCCGATCCCGGTGGGGGATCTCCCTGCCCTCATCGGCCAAGTGCACGCGGCTCTGAAAGGGACGGCCGGAGGTGTCTCTGCAGAAGAGCCGGTTGCCCTTACGCCTGCAGTCCCGATCAGGAAGTCGGTGACACCGGACTACATCATCTCCCTTGAGGACGGGAAGAAATTCAAATCGCTAAAGCGCCATCTGTCGACCCACTATGGGCTGACGCCGGATGGATATCGGGCCAAATGGGGCCTGCCGGCGGATTATCCCATGGTCGCGCCGAACTACGCCGCGGCGCGCTCGTCATTGGCCAAGACGATGGGGCTCGGCCGCAAACCGAAAGCGCCGGAAGCGCCGGAGCCGGCGCCGACGAAGCGAACCCGCAAGAAGGTCGCGGCTTGATTTCGGCAATCGAGATTCGTTCTGGAGCGTTGCAGCAATCGGCTTAATCTGCGCGTCATATAAAAAGGCGGGGCCAACCCCGCCTTCCTTTCAAACAGCCTTGTTTCTTGAGGAATTCAATTCGCCACGCCTTGCAGCAATCTGCTGACCCGGCCGTCCAGTTGAGCCACGTTCTTGCTCGCTCTTGTCGAGCGGCCGTGAGTCCCTCGTGACGTACCGCGCCCACTCTTGCCAGGACGCAAGAGTAAATTCAGCCAACTTTGCTGAGACTGCCAGCGGAGGATTTGCCAGTGCGGCGGTCCTGTTCAATCTCATACTTGATCTTCTGGCCGTCAGCGAGGGTCGAGAGGCCCGCGCGTTCGACAGCGGAAATGTGGACGAAAACATCCTGACCGCCATCGTCGGGTTGGATAAATCCAAACCCCTTGGTGCTGTTGAACCACTTCACTGTTCCGGTCGCCATATGCGTGTTCCTTTGTAACAAATTGCAACGTGGGCAGGCCATTTGGCCAGTCCGATTCATAGCCGAGACTTAGGGGCAGCAATACGAAAAATTTCAAGGCCGCTTGATTGGTCGGCGACAACTTGCGCACTCCATTGTGGCCGTGGTCGCCAGCAAACACTGTCCTTACACTACCGCTCGAGCATGGCCGGAAGCGCCCGACCCTTCCAACGCTCCTCAGCGCCACGTCTATGGCTGGTGCTTGGAGGCACGGGACGTACGGCCGACCGCTGCTCGTGCCGCCGCTCAAGGGCCGGGTAGTTCACGGAGCTACCTTCGTGCATAACGGCTTGGCAAGCGCGTGAAGGAGTTTCGAATTGGATTGTTTCAAGAGGGTCGAGGGGTTAATCGATGCCACCAGCGTGGAAGCGATCGATAACGCGCGCGTTTTGCTGGACCAGTTCAAAGGCAAGTCAGAAACAATCGCCCAAGCGATCGACGACTTCCTACTTGATTTCATGACCTTGCTGTTTGTGATAGAAGCTACCCGCGAGCGGTTCCACAATCCGGCGAGGCGGTTGGCGCGCATCAGATTGAGCAGGATCAGGCTGTTACTCACCCGATGCTCTTGACCTAAGGGACCACGCTGCCAGGGATGCGTTTGCAGCCGCAAAGAAGGCAAAATCTGTTCGCCGGCAAACCGAGCACAGCCAGGCGGTATTTACGCAGATGAATTCGATCGCGACCGCCAAATTCTGCTGTTTGGTACCCAGCGACGACGGCAAGCGCGGACAGCTTCCGTGCTGCTGTCCTCCAGCGACAAACGTGCCTGCATGCCCCCATCCACGACGAGCTCGACGGTTGTTTCTCACGTTTGACCAAGGTCCCGCGCAAACACTCCCCTTTCCCGCAGCAACTCATCAGGCTCAACGGCCTCGCGGCAGGCGCATTACGCCAGAAGCGCGCAACCGCATCGTTTTTTCCCGCCCGAGTCCTACGATCTTCGTTTTCCAGCGCCTCGCGGATATCGCCCAACTCGCCGATCTTTGATCAGATCCGTCTTCGCGCGCGAGCAGGCCCCGCGCTCGAGTTCGCTACGCTGCTCACGCCTCTGCCGTTCAGCATCGACCCGGTCTGGCAGTCGAGAACAGGGTTCCGCTTGGGCGACCAACATCTCCATTCTCACCGTCAGTGCAGCGGCCATTCGAAGCGCATCCTATACCCCTCCCCCGGCAGCGCGCCCAACCGTCTTCCGAACGAAGAAGATATCCTCAGCCGCGCGCGCGTCGCGTTCGGCCCTGTCCGATGTCCGACAATGTCGGATGCGCAGCATGGCAGAGCCGGATTTGTCCACATGCCTCGAACGTTTTCTGATCTGGCACGGTGCATGCTTGGTATCCGCAAGGCGTGGCGGACCAAGGAGAATTCGTCCCATGATCACCTCACCAAGAAATATCGCCGCAGGTCTCCTGGGTCCATCCAAAGATCAGGCTCGAGTAAGGCCTGGCACCATGAAGAGCTTGTTCATCTGGCTCGGCTCTACCCGCCGATCCTCCCACGGGGGGAGAAGGGGACGCAGCGCCTTCATCAAAATGAGGAACAAATCACTTTGCCTCGAACCTTGCCTTTCGACCAGCCACCACAACCGGAGCCATCGATCGTCCCCCTGGCTGCGCAAGGCGTTCATTGCCACCGCGCTGGCCCTGGTGACGACCGCTCCGGCTCTGGCCGCCACCGACGGCGGCAAGGTGACGGATTTCCTGCTCGACAACGGTATGGAAGTGGTCGTCATCCCGGATCACCGCGCGCCGATCGTCACTCATATGGTCTGGTACAAGATCGGCAGCGCCGACGAGCCACCCGGCAAATCCGGCCTTGCCCATTTCCTCGAGCATCTGATGTTCAAAGCGACGATCAACCACGCCGCCGGCGAGTTCGACCGAGCCGTCTCAGCCATCGGCGGCTACAACAACGCCTTCACCGCCTATGACTACACCACCTTCGTCGAGACGGTGGCGCCCCCGGCGTTGGGTGAGATGATGGGTTTCGAGGCCGACCGCATGTTCAACCTCATCCTCAACGACGATGATATCAAGACCGAGCGCGACGTCATCCTGGAGGAGCGCCGTTGGCGCACAGAGACTAACCCGCAGGCTGTGCTGGACGAGGAGGTTGACGCGACGTTGCGGCAGAACCAGCCCTACCGCATTCCGGTCATCGGTTGGATGCAGGAGATGGAAAAGCTGAACGGCACCGACGCGTTCGCCATCTACAACAAGTACTACCGACCGAACAACGCCGTGCTGGTGGTGGCCGGCGACGTAGAGGCTGAGGCGGTGAAGGTGCTGGCCGAGAAGACCTATGGCAAAGTTGTGCGCGGGGCGGACCTGCCGCCGCGCAACCGCCCGGTCGAGCCGGAGCAGGACACCAGGCGGACAGTGACGCTTATCGATGCGCGCGTTTCGATGCCGAGCTTTTCCACTCAATGGGTGGTGCCGTCCTATCATACGGCAGAGCCCGGCGAGGCCGAGGCGCTCGACCTGCTGGCCGAGATCCTCGGCGGCGGTAACCGCAGCCGGCTATATCAGGAGCTTGTCGTCAAGCAAGGCATAGCCTCGGCGGCCGGCGCCTCCTTCCAGGGCACCATGCTAGACGACACCAATTTCACCATCTCCGGCTCGCCGCGCGGCGATGCAAAGCTCGTCGATCTCGAAGCGGCGGCCGTTGCCGAAGTCGCCCGGATCGCCAAGGATGGCGTCACCAGCGACGAGCTGGACAAGGCCAAAGACCGCTATATCCGCTCGGTGATTTGTGCGCACGACGAGCTGGACCACATCGCCAACATTTATGGCAAGACGCTCACCACCGGTGGCAATGTGAAGGACGTGCTCGAGAGGCCGGACCGCGTCCGCAAAGTCACCACCGACGAGGTCAAGGCGGTCGCCGCGCGTTATCTGGTGCTCGACCATTCGACGACAGGCTATCTTTTGCCGCAGCAACAGGCGGGGAATTGATCATGAGCTCCATCCCCATGCAAATGCGCCGGCCGATCTTCCCTCTGCGCGCCTTCGCCACCCTGTTCCTCTCCATCCTCTTTCTCATCTTGCGGGCGCTCGCCGGGTAAACGGGATCTGTTTAAAGCCGCGAGGAGCGGTTTTCGCGGGCCTTGCCAGGCATTTGCCGGTTTAGGCGTCATTATTGGGGTGCGCTGCTCCTCAGGCCAGCCTCTCTTCGAGTGGATAGAGTCGCCGATTCGTGGTCCGCAGATTGTAGGCGCAGGCCACCAGCATCCACTCCGCGCGGCTGGCGAAGCCGATGTCCGTTGTTCAATCGTTCGACTAGTAGAACCGCGAGGCATCTTCTAGCGTATTCAGGTATTCTCCCTTTCCAGTCGGGTACCGTGGTCTACCAGCTGTCTGGCCGAGGCCCTATAAGGAACCCGGACGTCGCGGAGTACACACCGCACCTGCTATATATACCTGCTGCGTTGAGGAGGAATCCGGTATTGCCCCTGTGCCTGCCGATGATCCGTCACCTGAGATCCCCCGATCTGTTTGGACCCATTGATCGCCTGCCGGCACTTGGCACGCGGATTAGCGAGCGGACATTCGAGGTCCTCAACCCGTCGACTGGCGAAGTGCTGGCAGAACTACCCGACATGGGTGTCGAGGAGACATGCGCTGCGATCGACAAGGCCTATGTCGCGCAGCCTGGATGGGCAGGGTTGACCGCACGTGAGCGCAGCGACGTTCTATGGCGATGGCATCAGTTGATCATCGACCAGGCCGACGATCTCGCCGCGATTCTCACCGCGGAGATGGGCAAGCCGCTTGCCGAAGCCAAGTCGGAGATATCGCATGCTGCGGCGTATCTGCAATGGTACGCCGAGGAGGCCAATCGCGTCTATGGTGAGACGATCTCCGCACCATCGATGGACCGCCGAATGCTGGTAATCAAGCAGCCCATCGGAGTTGTTGGCACGATAACGCCATGGAATTTCCCGGCCTCGATGGTGGCGCGCAAAATCTCGCCAGCCTTGGCGGCGGGCTGCACGATCGTCCTAAAGCCCGCTGAACAGACGCCGCTCGTGGCGGGAGCAATGTTCGCCCTCGCCCATCAGGCTGGCTTTCCCGAAGGCGTCGTCAACCTGATCTATGCGTCCGAAGGTGACGCGGTCGGCCGCGAACTTTGTACCAATCCCAAGGTCCGCAAGATCAGCTTCACCGGGTCGACTGAGATCGGGCGCCTTCTCATGCGCCAGTGCTCGGACCAGATCAAAAAAGTCAGCCTTGAGCTCGGCGGCAATGCACCTTTCATCGTCTTCGATGATGCCGATGTCGATGCCGCGGTTGACGGTGCGATCCAGGCGAAGTTCCGCAATGCCGGCCAGACCTGCGTTTCGGCGAACCGCCTTTACGTCCAGTCGGGCGTTCACGACGAGTTCGTCGAGAAATTCGTGCAACGGGCTCGCCAACTTCAAGTTGGTGACGGTTTCGCTCCCGAAGTGGACATCGGACCGCTCATCGACAAGCACGCTTTGGCCAAGATCGAGTCCCATATTGCCGATGCCGTCGCCAAAGGCGGCGCAATTCGATGCGGGGGCAAACGCATCGGCACGAATGGTACGTTTTTCCAACCAACAGTCCTGACCGGTGTCTCCAGCGAGATGACCGTCGCGCAAGAAGAGACATTCGGGCCGCTGGCACCAATTATTCGCTTCAAAGATGCGGATCAGGTCGTGCGTGAGGCCAACGACACGATCTACGGCCTCGCGGCCTACTTTTATGCCTCCAACCTGAAGCGTGTCTGGCGTGTGGCCGAGGCCTTGGAATATGGAATGGTCGGGGTAAATACCGGCCGGATGTCTTCAGAAGCGGCGCCGTTCGGTGGGATAAAACAGTCGGCATCGGGCGGGAGGGATCCCGCCATGGCCTCGAGGACTACCTCGAAATGAAATATCTCTGCATGGGCGGCATCTGAATTTTCGGCTTGCAGGGTTCACAGACCGGGGAACCTGGCGAGCGATCTCCAAATATGTGAATTGTAGGATCGCTCCTCGATTGGGAACTGAGGGGCGGCTCCGTAGCCGAGCAAACACGCAATCCTGAAGGAGCACCCTGGCTGGACTTATCTCTCGACGAGACAAGCGTACCGCATTGTCGGCGAAGACGACGTGCATGTGACGGAGGATACGCTTGCGAGGGATTTGGCGGCCCTCGCCGACTATCTTCAGGCGACGGGCTGTCGTTGCGCGGGTATGGTTGGAAGCTTGTGCACCATCGCGATCGTGAACGCTGGTTGTGCGCAATATCCGGTTTCTGGGACAGAATTTTGAACCTGCTACCTTCCGATTGTCAGTAGCTCAGTTGTTCTTCGGCCGACTGCCGCGCCAATACAGGCTCGGACAGAATCGAAGATACCATCAGGCAGGCATTCGCATTCGACATTTCCGGTGATCGGCGCACGATCCAGGGCGCGCCAGGTTGACCAAGCGCCTCGAACCGCATGACAGTCTTGACCGGCTGGAGGACGGAAATCCCGCGATGCCGAAGAGGTTGGTCAGCGCAGTCGAGTCCACACGGCATTTGCGGCACGAAACAGCAAGGGCTGGGAAGCAATTGGCCGAGCGGTCCTCGAAAGGCGCGGGCCAGGGTGTCGACGATGCGTTGGTCCAGGTCCGCCAATCTGGTCTCTACCGTCTGATAGCGGCTTCGGGTCGTCAGTGACAGCGAGTAAAGATATTTGGCATCATCGGCTTTGATTGCCGCGCAGATCTGGTCGAGATTGGGATAGCTCACTGGTGCACCCTTTGGGCTCATAGTGCTTCCTCCTCATCGAGATGAGGATTGCCGGATTTGGCGTAGAACACCAACACGGGTCCGAGATCAAAGCGCGTCCCGGGCGCAAGGCGCTGGACGGACCGGGGCCATGTTTCGGTTGAGACGCCATCGATGCCTCGCGCCAGCGTTCTGGCGAATCGGGGCATCAGCGGAGCGAGTGTCGGTCCCAGGATCGCAGCGGCCGTCGTCTGAAGGGCTAGCGAAGTCCGATTGCGGGCGGGATAGAAACGTCGCGCCGCCGCATAGTCTTGCGCCCGACGGTAGATCACGCAATCGCGCACGAAATCGCAGACCTGAGCGGCCGCGCGCCGGACCGAGAAGCCTTCGTCCGAATAGGTGCGCTCCATCGCGGCGCGATAGATCTCTATGCGAGCAAAGAAGGCGCGGTCGACCGGGCTCCAGTCGCCTGCATCGGGTACACGGCCGGCAAAATCCTGCTTGATTTCCTGGTTCAACGCATCAAGCCAGTTCAGCCAAATCCCTTGGAATACCTCGTTCTCGGTGCGGCGCAGCGCGTCCAGCGTGAAATCCGTCCGCTCACCTTCCGGGCGTGTCAGGCCCAAATGGAGGCGCACGACGTCGACTGTCTCTGGGCTCAGAACCTCCTTGCCCCAGACCGCATGGCGGCAGCTGGTTGAGAACTTCTTGCCGTCGAGCAGGTAGAACTCGTTGACGTGATAGTGGATGCGTGGCGTCCAGTGGGAGAAGACCTCGGCGTAAAGAGCGGGGTAGAGTAGCGCGTGGTAGAACGAATTGTCGAAGCCGAAGAAATGGACAATCTGCCAGTCGTTGCCGGGCATCTCCGCCTTCCAGTCGCGACCCAGCAAGCGGCCGAGCGCCTGGATGTTGTAAAGAAAACCGAAGGCCATTTCCGGCCAGACCCAGATCACTTGCCCCGGGAACCCTTCGGCCGGCAGGCCCCAATCCGAGGGGTGGGTAATGGGCACTGAAAAGTTGCCGCGTCGGCGTAGGCGCGCGAAGAGATCCAAGATCCGTAGCGGGACGCCCGACGCCCTTAGATGCCGGTCGATATTGTCGTAGCATCGGTCCAAGGCAAGTTCCGGGCGGCGGACGGAGCCGACCAGAGGCGCCTCGGCAGACTGCCGTGACCGGGCTGCACCCAAGTCGTGGCAAAGGTTTGGGGCGCCGCATTCCTCGCAGATGTTGCCACCGGCGGAGCCGCCGCAATCGGGGCAGAGGCCGCTAACATCCGGCTCGTAAAGATAGTGGCCTGTCACAGCATCGAAAAGCGCGGGGCTCTGGTGCAGATCTACCGCCGTGCTGCTCAGAAGGCTGCGGAAACACGCGGCTTGAAACTCGCCGTAACCGTCATCGCCCATTGTGGTTTGGAAGCTGTGGACTTCACAATCGAGAAGTGCAAGCGTGGCGCGAATCTCGTCGGCGTAGTAGCGCGCCATGTTCGCAGGCGTCGATTGATCGGCATCGGCGCGTGTCGTGACGTAGCTCTGGTTGTCATCGCTTCCAGTGAGGTGATAGGCTTCGACTCCTTTCATGCGCAGGAAACGAGTATAGACGTCGGCGCCGAAATAGGGGCCAGAAAGATGCCCCAGATGCAGATCCCCATTTGGCGTTGGCGGCGTGGAGAAGACGAAGGTCGGCCCGCGTGGAGCCGTGGTCTTTGCAGCGGCATCAAGGGCGGCCTCGCCGTCTCGCCAGTAGACATCGACGAAATCTAGGTCTTCGTTTCCGTCGTTGCGCAGCACATGGGCTTCAAAAGGGTGGAACAGAACGACATCGCCCGCCTCGACCGAGATTTCCCCGTGGTCGGTAGTGACCTTGCCCGCGCCAGACAGGACCACGAAGGCCTCGATTTCGTCGTGCCGATGGGGCTCGGATGTAACGCCCGGTGCAAGCCTACCGAACGAAAAACCCGTGCCGACGCTTCCCGTTCCAAGCGTGGCCATGTCGATACCGAACGCCCGCGACAGCTCCGTTCGAGAAAACGTGTATTTGCGCATGACAACGAACCTAAGCTGTTGAAGCCGTGGGATCTTCGGCTGCCAACGCAACAGCCTCCCGTGCAATTCGTGGAGAGAAACGGCCCGACCGCCCCGGCCAGGATAATGCAGCTCTGGGCCGCCAGGCGGGCGACGAGGGGGGCGCCAGTCGGGCTGTAGGCGTCATAGAAGACCGCCCTGCGACCATCTCCACAATCCACGTGCCGAAGCGTCTTAACGGGCTGCGGTCGATGCTCCGCGAGCCCGCAAATCAGAACGCCATACTCTCCGCGCATTTTTGAGCGGTCGATCAGTTTCGTGTGCATGCCTCCGCCTGGCTGCGTGAGCTCAATCGCGATAGAAAATGCCATTTGGGGGCTTGAGTTTGTCGAGATCGGCCACTTTGCCCTCGGGCGGGTTAAGGGCGCGCTTAAGCACGTTATATTCAGCGCGGGTCGGTCCACCGGTTGAAGCACGCTGGAACACCAAGTAGAGTGTCCGCCGCGAACGATTGCTTTTGTTCGGTCGTGAGTAGTGCGGTGCGTAATCGTCGAAGATGAAGATGTCGCCAGCCTTCCATACTACGGGTTCCCAGGCGAACATTTCGGCGACTTGAGGATCGATCACCCCACCGGCATCCATGGGAAACACACCCTTCTTGTGGTTCCCGGGGCTGAAGAAAAGCCCGCCGTTTTCCGGGTCGGAGTCGTCGATGCCTATGGCGACCACCGCATGGACCATCCGGTCGGGGAGTTTGTGTGGAATGTGATAAATGTCCTGATGCGGGAGATAGCCGCCGCTGTCGGGGTAGTGGAAAATCAGCAACTCCTTGAGCCTGCGCGAATCTTCGCCAAGCAAATCCTCGACCGCTGACTTTATGCGTTGATCTTCTAAGAGCAAACGACGTAATGGATCATGGAAGTCGAGAAAATTCTCGATCTTGGAGATGATCTTTCGATTGTCCGTAGTCTTCTCGAACCACATGAGCCATTTATCATCGCTGACATCCCAGCGTGACATATCTTCGACAAAAGTAGAGATATCTTCCTGAGCCGCTGGAGCGAAGAACCTTTCGAGCCTGACGTATCCGTCTTTCTGCCACTTTTCTCTTTGTGCATCAGTCAACATGCGAAAAGCCTCCTGTTGGAAAGACTGGTTGGTCGGACATCCCGATTAGGGCAGTCGGGCGCTGGTCAAGTTGCGGGTCCACGGAGACGGACTCACGTCATGTGGGACGGCGATGCTAAGTGCGTTCCGCTCCGGCGGATGTTGTCGGCAGAAGCTCGGCGCGAGACTGCCTATGTCAGGCTCAGCCGGGTCCAGGGGTTCCGTAAACTGGGCCGGATCAATCGCTTCACCCGGTCCAGCCACGACACGCATCGCTAAAGGCCGGCACCATCCGCTGACCGCCGACCCAGCCATGGCCGCCAAGACCACGGCGCGCTTTCGAGTGAGCGACCTGGGACGGTCTTGACAACCGTACGGGAAATACACGCCCCCGGAATAATGCGATGCGCCGCTTGGTCCAAGGGCTTGTTCGGTCACGATGATTTCAGAGAAGCCTCCGGCCTTCGCCGCAGCGGAGGCGGACATCATTCTTAGGATGCCACCGCCGATGATCAAAAGTCTACGAGTCATATCCCGCTGCCCATTTCTTCGGCTGCGGGGGCGGGCCAGCTCTTGATCGAGGTATGGCTGATGAAGCCAGGATGCTCGGGGTTCGCGCATGGCGCGCGCCCAAGAAGGCTATCGAGGATGCGGCGCGCGCGCCAGGCCAGCAGGCTTAGGTTCGGATCGGCCAGGCCGCGCTGCCCGAGGCTCGCGTTTTGTACGAAGATGCGTCTGTCACTCGGTCCGTCCCAGCTCACCGAAAAATCTTCGCGAATAGCTAATTCATTGTCGATCTGCTCCAGCCGGTGTGCGATGGGTTCCAAGAAGTCTGGCACCGCGTTCTCGTAGCCGGTGGCCAGGATGACGATGTCAGCCGTGACTTCTTCGACTTCGTCCATGCCGTGCTGCAGGGTCAGCCTGTGACCCGCGCCGGCGTTGATGCAGTGCGAGACGGTGCAGCCTGGCCGCAGTGTGATTTCGCATCGGTTTAGCTCGAAAAATGCGTGGCGGTATAGCGCCTGATAGATCGCGCGCAACGTCCTTTCCGAAATGCCGTCCGAGGCAAGCACGAAAAGCCGCAGGAGCAGCTTACGCTGCGACTCGCTCATCGCCGCGAAACGATCCGAGAAGCAGGGCATGAACAACTCGTTTGTGAACGGGCTGTTGTCGAGAGGCAGGTAGTTCTCACGCTGCGAGACCCAAGTGATCGAGGCAGGCCGCCGTTCTTTCGGCAGGCCGACAAGGTGCAACATCACCTCGGCTCCCGACTGGCCTCCGCCAACCACGCAGACATGCTTTCTCCGCACTTCAGGATGGATGTGCAGTAAAACAGATGAGTGGAACAGGTTGCGTCCAGTCCAGCCCTGAAACTGAGGCGGAATTTGCGCCTGCTTGCCAATGCCGACCACGACGTTTCTGGCGCCGAGAGCCGCCTTATCCGTCCGCACCCGAAACTCGCCGTCAAAGCGGATTTCGCGCACCGTCTGGCCGCCACGCACAAGTGGGTTCCTGTGGAAGGCCCAGTTCAGATATTGTTCGAACTCAACTCTGAGCACGGCTTCGAACTGTGCGTTCAGGAAGTGATACAGACGCCCGTTCTCGTGCAGGAAGTTTACGAAAGTGTAGGCTGATCGCGGATTCACCAGCGTGACCAGATCCTTGAAGTGGCTGACCTGGAGCTCCGAGGAATCGAATGCGATGGCTGGATGCCAGCGGAAGTCGACCTGCCGATCCAGGAACAGTGCCCCTTGCCCAACTTGCTCGTGTATCTGACACGCAAGGCTCAAATTAGATGGCCCAGCACCGACCCCAACGCAAGATAACTCCACTTGCTTTCCTCCTATAGAGTCTTCCCGCTAGGCGGCTTGTTCGCGGCGAATATCGGCCATAGCCATTGGGCCCCCTCGCGGATGTTTTCGAGCCCGGTCCGGACCGGTTTGCGAGAATTTGTCCAGCGCGTTCGGGTCGTCGAATGTAGACCCGAGCATTCCAGCGCGGTGACAATCGACGAGTCATGCCGGCGACGTGGGGCAACGACGTATGTCCTTTCCGCCCGTCTGGATGCCCGCGTCGCCGTCACGCGAGACGCTTTCCAGGCCCATTAAGGTGTTTGAAGCCGGCGCAATCGCCCGCCTCGACCATGACGCCGGCCTTTTCGGCGGCTTGATGGCAGGCGAGAGCGGGGTTTTCACTGCGGCGACGGCATTTTCAGTGCGCATGATCATGGAGGACGTCTCGCTGATGCGTTCGCAGAACCCCATGCATGGGCCGTGCCAGAGAAGGAAAATTTTATTAAACAATGGGTTGGCGGATTTGCGATCCTGTCGGAAATCCGACATTGAGGGGGACGCCTCATGGCGACGCCCGATTTGCACGTCGATGTCGCCTTTTCCGAATAGCTAATCGGGCACCTTCTGCACCAGAATACTTCTCTTATGGAGACCAGCACGAAGTCTTCATGAACGGACAGTGCAGAACCTTGTGTGTCTGCCGGACGGATCGCGATTGCCCTTCTCCCATCGAGGTCGGCAATTGCAAGAGCTGCCAGATCCTCCGCCCTAAGTGCCGTTGCACTGGGTCGATCCAGACATCCTGGGAGGCCGCGATCATGAAGAGTGGCGCACTCTCATGTCAGCCGCGAGGGCCTCTCTCATGGGGAAGCAATTCTCTACGTTGGTGTCGGATCGATGCTCTTGATGAGATAGTTGCGGATGAGCGCATGCCCAGACCTAAGCACATCAATGATTGGGCGACATGGGACCTTCACCAACGGATTGTCGAATCTCTGCAAAGATAGCCGGAAGACAATTGCGTTATGGCCACTCTGCCGGTTCCAAAAGCACGTGCGCCATTCGGTCCCTGCGACTCAATCCAGGCGGAGGGATGAGGCCGCAAAGCAGCCTTTTGCGCGCCCACCGGCGGGCCAGGATGGAGCCATCGTAAACGCAGCTATTTGATGATCGCCGCCGCGGAGTCCTCAGGCTGTGCCGCGCGCCCGACACCTGCGACGTAGTTATCGTCGAGGGCCCCGTCGCCGATGTCGATCCGAAGCTCGGGCAGTTGCGCGGTGAGCTTCACTGCTTATTCCGCAGTGCCCACCGAGCTGGCACAGGAGGTTCTATGAGGCGGTCACGGCTGCATTCGTTGTCGGATCTTCGACGATGTCGGACATGAGACACAGCGCCCTCAGCGTGATCGCATTGTTTTGAAAAGATTTTCTCATTTGGCACGCCTCCTGCGAGGCTGTCCGCAAAACGCGCTGCGGCACGGACACAGGAGAAATCATCCCATGATCATGCGCGCCGAACATGCGGTCACAGCCGCGAAAGCGGAGCTTTCCCGGGCCGACGGAAGACTTTGCGCCTGTTTTCCAGGCGACTTCACTCTTCGGGTTAACCGGACATGACCGCATTCGATTGCCGCCCAACGCTGAATGCTCCCGACGATGATCCCTATCTTTGGCTCGAAGATGTAGAAGGCGAACGGGCACTTGACTGGGCCGCCAGCCAGTCTGCCAGGACCCTGGAGCAGTTCGGTGGACCGCAATTCGAGCGGGACCATGACGCCCTGGCAGCGATTTTCGATCGCCCTGACCGGATTCCCTTGAGCAGGCGCCACGGCCAGTACCTCTACAATTTCTGGCAAGATGCCCGAAATCCGCGCGGACTGTGGCGCCGGACCACCCTTGCCGCCTACATGAATGTTGATCCCCAGTGGGAGCTACTGCTCGATCTGGACGCCCTCGCCGCTAGTGACGGAGAGGACTGGATCTGGGGCGGCGCGTCCCTTGAGCCGGAGAGACGGGAAAGAGCCGTTCTGCGCCTGTCGCGCGGCGGCAGCGACGCGGTCGTGCATCGCGAATTCGATCTGGGATCTCTTAGCTTCGTCGCCGATGGTTTCAACCTCGCGGAGGCCAAGGGCGAGGTCAACTGGCTCGACCCTGACACGCTGCTGCTTTCCAGTGCGCTTGGTGATGGCATGGCCACCCACTCCGGCTACGCGCGCACCGTGCGGCTGTGGAAGCGTGGCGCGGATCCGCTCACCGCGCCGGTAATATTTCAAGCCGGTTCCGAATCCATCCGCGTGTCCGGCCATCTGGACCGCACCGCCGAGAGCGAGCGCCTCTGGTTCATCGAGGGGTCGACCTTCTTTGAGACGATCGTCAGAATCGGCGACAGGAGCGGGCCGAAGATGCGGATCGACCTTCCTCGGGACGCCTGGTGGAGCGGCTTCGGCGACTGGCTGGCGGTAAAGCCGCGCAAGCCCTGGACAGTCGGAGGGATGACCTATGCCGCGGACGCGCTGATCGGCATCTCGCTTTCCTCCTTCATCGCCGGCGAGCGCAGTTTTGCCATCCTCTTTGAACCAGGCGACAGGCGCTCCCCGCAATCATTCTTCTGGAATAACGGGAAGCTCGTTATCTCATCCCTCGTCAACCTCGATCCACGTTTCGAGATGTTCACCCCCGAGGGCCACGAATGGACGCGCCGAGCGCTGGACACCGTGCCCACCGAAGGGACTGTTCACCTTTGGTCGCTCGATGCTGAACCTCACGAGACCAATGGAGAGGTCCTCATTTCGGCTCAGGACCCGATCACGCCGCCGAAGCGTCTCCTATTAGACCTCAATGCCGCAGCGCCTCTCGGCGCTCCAGTAATCCTGAAGCGCGATCCGGAGAATTTCGACGCGTCAGGGCTGGTGGTGACGCGCCACGAGGCAGTCTCGACCGATGGTGAGATGATCCCCTATACGCAGGTCGGTCCGGCGAATGGGAACGGGGATGCCCCGGTTCACCTCACCGCCTACGGCGGGTACCGCAAATCGGTCCTGCCCCACTACAACTCCTCGCTCGACAAACTGTGGCTCGAACGCGGCGGCACGTGCGTGGTGGCGAACATCCGGGGCGGCGGCGAGTTCGGCACCCGTTGGCACGAGGCGGGGCGCAGGGCGGGCAAGCGTCTCTCCCATGACGATTTCGCCGCCGTTGCCGCCGACCTCGTGCGAAGAGGCATTGCGCTGCCGAGGCGGATTGCCGCCCAGGGCGGCTCAAATGGCGGCCTTCTGATCGCCAATATGCTTACCCGCTATCCTGAGCATTTCGGCGCGCTGTTCTGCACAGTCCTGCTTATCGATATGCGCCGCTACACCAAGCTTTTGGCGGGCGCGAGCTGGATTGACGAATATGGCGATCCCGACAAGCCGGAGGAATGGATTTTCCTAAAGGAAATCTCGGCCTATCACGCCGCGACACCAGGACAGCCCTATCCGCCGATCCTGCTTGCCACCACGAAGCGGGACGACCGCGTCCACCCGGGCCACGCGCGTAAGATGGCCGCAAAGCTGCAGGCTCTTGGCTATCCCGCCTACTTCTACGAGCCCGGCGCGGGCGGGCACGGCCCCGGCAAGAACAATCGGGAGCGGGCCGCATTCATTGCCCTGGGCACCAATTTCCTTCGCAGTGCGATCGGCTGGCAAGCTGATGGCGTTCGATAGGGGGACGGAGACAAAGGGCAACGTTTCAACAAGTGAGTACAGGTCGATGACTGCGAGCACGGCGCAAATAATGTGTGCGCTGTCCCATGCAAACTGCGCATGAGCGCTCCGTCGATTCCAGCAGGATTTCATAGTGCATCGCATCATTTCTGAAGAGCAAGGAGAGAATAGCATGGCGAAAAAGCGAATGGGCGTGGCGCGGGGGGTAACAGCGGCCGTCATCCTCATGGGGGTGGGACAGCAGGCCGTCGCGGCGGACCTTGCGCACCCTGCGTGCGTCCCGCAGGAAGGAGCCTCGGTCACTGAAGCGCCAAGCCCTTGGCAGATCCGCCTGCGTGCGTTGGGGGTCGTCACTGAGGATTCGGGCTACGTCAATGCCGTGCCCGGCTCCGGTCTTTCTTATTCAAACACTGTGACGCCGGAACTCGATATCTCCTATTTCTTCACGGACAATATCGCCGCGGAGCTTATACTCGGCACCACCTATGCCAACATCGAGGGCCAAGGAACGATCGGCGGACTGGGCAATATCGGTAAGGTTTGGCTGCTGCCACCCACGCTCACATTGCAGTATCATTTTACCGATTTCGGCGCATTCAAGCCCTATGTCGGTGCCGGCGTGAACTACACGATCTTTTATAACCAGGACGTCGGCAGTGCAGATGCTCTCCATGTTAAGAACACGTTCGGCACCGCGCTGCAGGTCGGGTTCGACTACATGGTGGATCAGCACTGGGGCGTCAACTTCGACGTGAAGAAGGTTTTCCTCAAGCCAGACTTCGACGTCACGGTGGACGGCGCGAAGCTGACGGGAAAGGCGGAGCTCGATCCCTGGTTGATAGGCGCAGGTGTCACCTACCGCTTCTAACAACGAAAGGTGAAGGCGGCTGCTGATAGCTGATCGGAAATGAAGGGCGCCTCGTGCGCCCTTTCCACGCTGCACGGGCGAGTCGACCCGGATCATTATAGGGGTGGGCCTTGTGACCCCCAGGCGGGGCTGGGCGGGAGGTGTCCGAATCGGAGGAACGTTCTGATCAACTTTATGCGATTACCGTCCAACGCACAGCAGCCGATTGTCAGGGATACTTGAAGAAGCCGTTGTTAAGAGTGGGCGTCCCCGCCTGCGCCCGACCAGGTACTTGCCAGTAGCAGCCGACAGGCTGCCCCGCGCCGGGGGCGCGAAGCCGAATGTGTTTCGGCGTGCAAATATTGGACGCCGATCAGGGGTCAAGTTCGGCGCCGATTGACACCGCAAGGACCGGATGAGTATGGCTTTGGGCCTCGAGGTGCAGGTCCCTTTCTGCGACCACCGCCTTGTTGAGTACGTGTTCGGCACCCCATGGGCCCACAAGACTTTCGACGGGCGCGAGAAGAGTCTACTGCGGGCCGCCACCGCGGACCTGCTCCCGCTGTCGGTGGTGCAGCGAGTCAAGAGGCGTATCCGGCTATCCAGGGTCCCATCTATGACAGAATGCTGCGCACGCGGTTCACCGCGCTGCTGAACGACCGCAATGCGGCAGTGGCACCGCTGTTGTCTGTCGACAGTTCTCGCGCGTTGCTCAATGCGACCGACAACCTCAGGGGGGGTAGAGAATATCCTGACCTTGCAGGATTTCCTGACCGATTACAACGTTAGCCCCACGATCTGAAACGACGAACACGCAAAAGGATAGCAAAGGAGGTCCAGGGTCCGAACGGCGTTGGGCTCCATGGCCAGGGGGCGGCAGGCCTGATATTGCGTAGCACTCGATTACGAGCATGCTGGAATAATGTCCAAGTGCGACATGCTAACGGAAACAAAGACTTCGCCTTGAAGCTTGGCGAGCGTCAGCCGTTGCGGAAGGTGTAACCATACCCGTTGATAGCCGGCGCGCCGCCGATTGCGCATAGAGGATCCTCGACCCCTCCGGAAACAAGCCCTTCTGGACGAGATGGATCATCCCTTGCAGATGGGATCGGTAATCATACCCTTGAGCCGCGCACACAGGCGAATGGCCTTCTTGGTTCCCTCGGACGGAATCCCATAACGCGGGTATGCGTAATCCTCGAGCAACACCACGTCATCCTCGACGAGTTCCGTTCCGAGATCGACGAGCTCCGCTGTATGTTGGGCAATCTTTAGCACCTGCGGCTTGGTTTTGGTGGCGGTGGCAGAGGCATCGATACCGATCACGTTGCGCTGTCGACCCTCCTCGGCGAATCCGACGAGCAGGCCGGCATGCGTTGAACCTGTGACCGTGCAGACAACGACGTAGTCGAAGTCAAATCCAAGCTGTTCTCCTGAGCCCGCACCTCCTCCGCGAACCCTACATAGCCGAGGGCTCCTTCCGGCTGGTATCGCATAGGGTCTGCCGCCCCTCGCCTTGACCTCGTAGAGTGCCTTTTCCCCACTGCGGCGGATGCCGATGTCAAAGCCATCGTCGACCAGATGCACCTCTGCTCCGATGATGCGGCTCAAGAGAATATTGCCAACCCGGTTAGACCGCATCCTCATGTGGAACCCAGCTCCCCTGAACCAGGAGACTTTTCATGCCGATCTTGGCGGCGACTGCGGCGACCATTCGGTTACCTCCGTCTGAGTCAAGCACACCTGTTCTTGAACGATAAGCGGGTGCTTTCGTCTTTCCTTCCAACAGCACCGGAACGGTGTCGCGAAGCATAGTCGGCCCGCTCGACAGACGGAAGCGGACGTGCGAATTCCGACGTGAAGCCGGCCGCCATTCCGATCAAACACCGGCCACCGTTCCGGTACGAAGCCGGCCACCATTCCAACCAAGACCGGCCGGTTTTCGGCACTGAAGATTACCTCCTGGGTCAGCAACTTTGGGATCAATTGCCTCGCGATGAACGAAGACATTTGATGCCGGCAAAGAGAAGGCTGACCATGAGACAGTTGAGACAAATACTTCGGCTACCGCGATGAGTTCCTAGACCTGATGCGCTCAGGCAGCGTCGACATCGTCTTTGCCAACAGCCACGAGACGTCGCTTTACCAGACCGCTCCTTCGAAGAAGCGCTTGCCGCTATTCGCAAGGATTGCAAGATCGCCGCCGTCACCCGTTCTGAAAAAGGCTCGGTCATCGTGCGTGGCGACGAGACCGTCACCATCCAGGCGACAAAGATCAAGGGGCTGGTCGACACGACCGGCGCCGACGATCTTTATGCAGCGGGTTTCCCTTATGGCTACACGACCGGACGCAACCTTACGGATTGCCACGACCTTGGCTCGCTGGCCGCCGGGCTGGCCAGCAGATCGGCTCGCGTCCGCGCTAGAATTTGCGCCGCGAGGCCGAGCAAGCCGGGCTGCTGTAGGTGGCGTGCTAAGAACCAGGTCCTCCCCGGGGCAAGTTGTCCGAGGAAATAGGCTAATCGAGATCCCAAGAACGAGCCAGTTGGAACGCCACGGGATCTATCATCCAAGCCGGAGCGGCAACGACATGCCTGGGTCCGACGACGAAATGTATGATCCCGCCGTTGCACGCTCTTCGCAGTTCTGCAGCGAAGCCGACGTGCGAAATACGGATGCCAGCGGTAATGCTCTTCGACCTCTTGTCCAACATGGGCAGAATGACCCCCGAGATTGCGCTCAACCGCAAGAACGCCCTCTTTGCTGGCTCTGACGTCGCGCCGCCATCGGCCATTCTGTCAGCCTTGTCGGGTCCGCGACACAAGCTTTGTTTAGCCTGCCTGACGCCAAATAGCTGAAAACGCGCAAAACTGTCTTCTTCGCCTCGTCCGGCCAATTGGCACGAGTTTTGATGCCCTCGTTTTCGAGGTGCCGACCGGCGCCGCGGATGACCATCTGCTCCCATAGACGGAGATACTATCATGAGCACCCTCGATCAGGAGACGGCATTGGAGCAAGCACGCAAGCGCATCAAGGATTCCCACTTCCTCGACAGTGACGCCAGTCGCTTGGCCCATTTCTATCGTCGATGGGCTACTTCGTACGATGTGGATGTCGGCCGCCAAGGATACTACGGGCCGATGGTCGTGGCGGAATTAGCGGCAACCATGCAGACGGCCTATTTGGCCGGGGAGCGGGCAGCCATCGCGATTCTGGATGCTGGCTGCGGAACAGGCCTCGTCGGGATGGAAATGGAAAGCCTCGGGTTCCGGTTGATCGACGGGTTCGACCTCTCTGAGGAGATGGCCGAAAAGGCTCGACAAACCCGCGTCTACCGCCGTGTCCAGGCCGATGTCGACCTTAACGGTCCGCTCTCCGAGTACTCCAGTGCGAGCTATGACATTACCGTGTGTTGCGGTGTTTTTGCGCCAGGGCATGTACGACCGGATGTATTGCGCAAACTGGCTCGTGTCACGCGCCCGAACGGATTCGTGATCGCAAGTACGCGCAAGAGCTATGCAGAAGCCACATGCTTTGAAGACGAGGTGCGGCGTCTGCAGCATTCGGGCATCCTTGTGCTGGCACAGTGTCTAAACGACGGCAGATATACCGCGGATGAGGATGCGCACTATTGGGCTCTTCGTGTAGTCACCAACGCCAACGCACAAACGGAGCGGCTATGACCACGCTACCGCAAA
The DNA here is from genome assembly GCF_040322255.1 of Mesorhizobium sp. M0166. Taxonomy (NCBI): domain Bacteria; kingdom Pseudomonadati; phylum Pseudomonadota; class Alphaproteobacteria; order Hyphomicrobiales; family Phyllobacteriaceae; genus Mesorhizobium; species Mesorhizobium sp. M0166. The sequence continues at coordinate 48,432 of NZ_JAMYTD010000041.1, forward strand.
TCTCGCCACCGAAATCGGCAGCCGATGCAACAGAAAGGCCGGAACGCCCGCGCTTTGTGGATCATCCCGCGATTCCTAGCTTCGCGCGAAGCCTGCTTGCTTTGCAGACTGTCTCATGTGGGTTGTCCCACAGATCGGGTGCGCGCTGCCTACCAGACCGATATGGAGCGCGGCTGATTTCCACGCGATTTAACATCACCCTTGTTGAGATGGACGGAAAGGCTGTCGCATGACCCGCTTCGCCGGAAAGATCGCGTTGGTAACGGGCGCCAGCAGCGGTATTGGGGCCGCAATCGCCGACCGGCTTGCCGGCGAGGGAGCCAGAGTATTCGCTGTTCAGCTTGGGGAGGCCCGCGCCGTTGATTCGATAGTCGGAGACCTTTGCGATCCCGAGGTTCCGGCCATCGTCATTGACGATGTCATTCAACAGGCCGGCCGGCTCGATATTCTTGTCAACAACGCCGGACGCATGATTGAAGCGAAGGTGGACGAGACGGGGCTGGACGAGTGGAGACGCACAATGGCGCTCAACCTCGATGCTCCTTTCCTGCTGATCCGTCGCGCGATGCCTCATCTTCGCAGAAGCCGCGGCGCAATTGTCAACATTGGCTCGATAGAGGGATTAGCATCCAATCCCGGGCACGCTGCCTATTGTGCCTCGAAGGCAGGACTGCATGGTCTAACGCGTGCGGTGGCGATCGACGGCGGGCCAGACGGGGTGCGTTGCAATGGCGTGGCTCCTGGATGGATCGATACGGATCTGAATGTCAATTTCGTCGCCGCTTTGCCCGACCAGGCGCGGGCACGGCTGGACGCCATTCATCCGTTGGGTCGAACCGGCCGTGTGGAGGAAGTCGCGGCTATGGTCGCATGGATTGCTTCCTACGAGGCTGAATTCGTCACTGGCCAGATCTTCGTCGTGGATGGTGGCCGCACCGCCAAGCTCAGTCTTCCATAGGGCGCCTTTAAACGGCCCTGGACCGGTGGCGTGGAACACCAGTTATCCCCGGAATCATGAAGGACCAGCCATCTAATACCACAGTTGCGGATGTCGATGCCGTTTGTAGTGACAGATGGTGGCCGCAACCTGATGTCGTCGTCGACATAGCGACCAGGCGATGATGAAGGGCTTTTGTGTCGGTGGGAAGATGAGGATTCGGGCGAGGAGATAGCGGATCTCGGGGACGCTCGGGACGAGCGCAGCCATCCGGATCAGGCGGCGATTGGCTCCTTTGGACTCGTTTCGTTCGGTTTGCTCCATGCGCTGCGGCGAAGATCAGCCGATAGCTTTCGAGAGGAATGCCAGGGCGGCCATGCACAGGCACATGTGGCGATGCCATCCGCCAGGACCGAGCCTCGCAATGATCAAGTCCGAGATCATCCTTGGCGCGCTCAAAGCACTCCTCGATCGCCCAGCGCAGGCCGGCCACTGCCGCCAATTCGGCCAAGGAGGAACCGGGCGGGGCGAAGACCAGGTAGTAGGCTTTTTCTCCGGATGTCGATCGCTTGCAGCGGACGAGAAGCCAATGCTCGAAGCCGCCTTTTGACGTCCAAGGGCGGCGGATGCGTGCCCAGTCGTAGAGCCGAGGCCCTTTG
>NZ_JAMYTD010000042.1:0-49308 GCF_040322255.1 Mesorhizobium sp. M0166
CATTCAACCCTCCTTCGGCTTTTCCGGCCGAAATAGAATCGAGCTTCGCCGCAAAGCGCAACCCAGATGTGTGAATGCGATAGGTATAGAGACGGGGAGAAGGACGCTGTATCTGCGGTTTCGCCAATCGTCGGTCAAAATCCAGACAGCAAAAAGGCGGGACAAAATCCCGCCTTCCCATGCTTGGTAGCCTGATCGGGAGCGCTTTGGCCGGGCCGGCAGCAATCTGCTGCTTCGGCTTGTCGGGGTCTTCCGCTCCGGCGCGCTTCTCGCGCGACCGCCAGTACATCCGTGACTTGCCGCGCGCCCCGGGCTATAGCCCGGCGCGCGCCATTCGCAAAATCAGGCTGCCTTGCTCAGAGATCCAGCGGACGACTTGCCAGTGCGGCGGTCCTGCTCGATCTCGAAGTTGATCTTCTGGCCTTCGACCAGGGTCGACAGTCCAGCACGCTCGACTGCGGAGATGTGGACGAAAACGTCCGCGCCGCCGCTGTCAGGCTGAATGAAGCCGAAACCCTTGGTGGAATTAAACCACTTGACCGTACCTGTTGCCATTTCGATAGTCCTTTACGTTTGCTTTAGTTTGACTGGACCGAAACCCAGCCGGTTTGTATCGAGATTTTGGAGATAGAACGTCAGCAAACGCGAATATCGCGAGGCCCGGATCGATCGGCCGAAATATCAATGGACGGCATATAATATGCTTTCGTGCAAAAAACAAGACAGGGCGGAAAATGGCGCGGCGGCAACGCTGCCCAACGGCCGCCCCAATCGCGTGAGAGCGTCGTTGTTGCGCGCCTGACGCGGGAGGACCGCGCCGGCTTCGGGCGCGACCGGGTTTTGGGGAGAGGGGCCATGAGAATCGTTCTGCTTGCCGCTTGCCTGACGCTGGTGGCCGCCGAGGCGCAGGCGGTCTCGCGCTACGACCCGACCCGCATGAGCTGCGGCAAGGTGCAGGCGACGATTGCGCGCGAGGGTGCGGTCATCCTGCGCTACAGATCGGCGCGCGTGCCGGGGCTGGCGCTCTACGACCGCTACGTGCGGAGCCAGCAATTCTGCGACATTGGCGAAGTCAGGGCGCGGGCCTCGGTGCCGAGCGCCGATACGAATTCCTGCACCGTCTACAAATGCAAGCGGGTGGAGATCGACCGCCGCTTCCGCCGGCGCCTGCTTCCGGATTAGGAGTTGAGACGACGGGCCGGGATGTCGGCATCACCTGAACATCGATAAACCCTAGAACCCGAACGACACCTGCGCCGGCGGCGGCGGGCCGACGCGCACGCCTTCCATGGCCAGCATCTTTTCCTTGGTAGCCGAGCCGCCGGGGGCGGAAAAGCCGCCGATCTTGCCGCCGGCGGCAAGGATGCGGTGACAGGGGATGACCAGCGGCACCGGGTTGGCGCCGAGTGCGGCGCCCGTCTCACGCGCCAGCCCGGCATGGCCGGCGCGTTTGGCCAGTTCGCCATAGGTGGTGGTTTCGCCGAAGCCGAGCTTTCGCGCCGCGTCATAGATCGCCAGGCGGAACTCGTCGACGCCGCTGAGATCGACCGGTACGTTGGAGAAATCGATGTCCTCGCCGGCGGCATAGGCCTTGATCGAGGTGGTCAGCTCGGTAACCCATTGCGGCTCGGGCTGTGCTGCCTGGTCGGCGGCGGCATGGCGCAACAGCCGGCGCTCCACCGCGTCGCGATTGCGCTGCGGCAGGCAGAGCCGGGTCAGTCCGGCATCACTCCAGGCGATGCCCATGAAGCCGAGCACGGTTTCGAAGACCGCGTGGCCGGTGGTGGCATGAGAGGCGTCCATGGCGTGCTCCTTTCCGGAATCCTTCGAAGTACAAATCCAGAACAATATCGCATTTCCCGGCCCGGCTCGCCACCCGAAAACCACCGTCTACCGCGGATTGCCCGGGGAAAGATGCTGGTGTAAGGACTTCTTAACACCCGACGAACCGGACCCGAGCGCCGCTTGCCAGCAAAATTCCTCTTTCCCGTCCTAGCGGCGGTGTTGGCCGTGGCTGCTCTCAGTGGTTGCACCTCGACTTCGCCGGTGACCCCGGCGCCGGCCTTCACCGAAAACACGGCCAACACCGATGCCGGCTTCACGCTGGCGCTGCCCGACACGGTTTCGGTGCTGCCGGAGCCGTCCGGCGTCGCCCAGGTGGCGGCGCTGCCGATCGAGCCGGCCGCCGCCTTTGCCGGGCCGACGCCGCTGGCGGCAACTACCCCCGCCGTCATGACCGCCAATGCCCAGCCAGTCGCCCCGACACCCGCTGTCGCCATGCCGGTCACCGAACAGACCGCAGCCATGCCCGGCGTTCAGCCGGTTTCCTACACGGTGCCGCAAAACCCGGCCGTTCTGGCCGCGACCGACCCCACCGAGGGCCAGTCGAATGCCGGCGCCCGCAGCGAGATCGAGCGGCTGATCGAGAAATATTCCGCGCTTTACCAGGTGCCGGTCGATCTGGTGCGCAGCGTCGTCAACCGCGAGAGCACCTTCAACCCGAAAGCCTACAATCACGGCCATTGGGGGTTGATGCAGATCAAGCACGCGACGGCGCGTGGCATGGGCTATGACGGACCGGCGAGCGGCCTGTTCGACGCCGAGACCAATTTGAAATATGCGGTGAAATATCTGCGCGGCGCCTGGCTGGTGTCGGGCGGCAACCCCAAGCGCGCCGACCGGCTCTACCAGAGCGGCTATTACTATGACGCCAAGCGCAAGGGGATGCTGGGCGAAACCGGCCTCGGCAGCGACAGCCTGCGCCGCCGCATGCAGCCCGATGCCTGAGCCGCGCCCACCGGCGCCAAACGACATCCGCCTGCGCAAGATCCTCGACGACACGCTTCTGGCGCCGCGCTGGCCGGAAGGTTTTTTCATGCGCGCCTTCGAAGCCGCCGATGCACTCGCCTTGCATGCGCTGTTGACGGCGGTGTTCGACGACGGCGCCGACGGGCCGTTCGACCAATGGTGGCCGCGCATTTCGGGCGACGCGGAATTCGACCCGGCTTTGTGTTTCCTGGTCATCGACCGCAAGGGCCGGCTGGCGGGTGCGGCGCTCTGCTGGACGCGGGCTTTCGTCAAGGACCTTGCGGTCCACCCCGAGGCGCGCGGCAAGGGCATCGCCGAAGCGCTGATGCGGCACGCGTTCGCGGCGTTTCATGCAAGGGGCTCGGCGCATGTCGACCTCAAGACCAATACTGTCGAGAACGCGGCTGCGGTGCGGCTTTATCAGCGGCTGGGGATGATCGAGGTGGATTGGGCGGGGTGAGGGGCGGCGATCGCCTCGGTAAGTGCGGCGATGCTCAGCGGAGGCTGCGACGCTCGAAGGTAACGGCATGGATCCTAGGGTCTCCGCGACGTCGCTTCGCTCCTGCTCCGCCCTAGGATGACGAAGGGACGTGGCATAAGGCCAATCGCGGACGTTGGAGATTGGCTGGAAACCTCCCCTCGCTTCGTCATCCCAGGGCGGAGCGAACGCGAAGCGGAGCGCAGACCCTAGGATCCATGCCGTTTCCATGGCTGTGGAGCGCTGCGACCCAAAAGGCCCTCATGTGGTTTGACGCTGCCGCGCGCTGACCTACCCTTTTATGCCCGAACCGAGGAGACGAGCGATGCTGTCACCTTTCAACCGGAGCGTCACGCTGGCAGCGGCGGTGATGCTTGTCGCCGCCACCGCGGCCTATGCCCATCATGGCTGGTCGTGGACGCAGGACGGGTTCTTCGAACTCAAGGGCAAGATCATAGCCATCTATGTCGGCAATCCGCATGCCACGCTGGATGTCGACGCCGAGGGCGAGGTGTGGCGGGTGGAGATGGCACCGCCCTCCCGCACCATTGCCGCCGGCTTCACCGAGGAGGTTGCCAAGGTCGGCGACGACGTGACGGCGATCGGCCATCGCTCGCGCGACGAGAGCGAAAAGCGCATGAAAGCAGTCCGCATCATCGTCGGCGGCAAGACCTATGACGTCTATCCCGACCGCGTGCCGCCGGCCTGAATGGACGGGCTTTTCGCCGGCATCGAGCAACTCGCTTTGGTGCGGGGACTGAAGGCCTCCTTCGTCGCCTACCCCATCGTCAATGCGCTGCACATCATGTCGATCGGCGCGCTGCTGACCAGCGTCTGGCTGATGGACCTCAGGGTCCTCGGCGCCTTCCGCGCGCTGCCGCAGGCGGCGTTCGTGGCGCTGCTGCGCCGCACCGCATTGGGCGCGTTCGCCGGTGCGCTTGTCACGGGGTCGCTGCTGTTTTCAGTCAGGGCGAGCGAATATGCGGCGATGCCGATCTTCCTCGCCAAGATGGGGCTTATCCTTCTCGCCGGCATCAACTTCCTCGTCTTCATACGCCGCGCAAAAGACGGTGACGAGCCGGCCGGTGGGACCGTCACCATCCTGGCTGTGCTCTCGCTGGTGCTGTGGACGTCGGTGCTGTTTGCGGGGCGGTTTATTGGTTTTCTGAACTGAGGCGAGCGTCGGCACTGGCGTTCGCAAGGTGCGGGATGGCGCGTCGCAGACCGAGGCGTCGCTGAAGGAGCTGAAATACTGCCTGGGTCAGCAGGCACCTCGCTGACGCGCAGCTTTGTGCCGGCGGCTCCATGGCCGATGGAGTTTGTTATCGAGATCGAGTGTGTGGCTGTGGCGTGAGGGGGTGGTTCACGCGGCTTGAGGCTGCTGAGCAAGACCCAAGATGAGGTCTCTCACTTTCTCGCCGAGATAGTCGGACAGGCTTCCCGGCGCGACTGGACCTTTGGCAGGTTTGCCATTGGCGAGTGCAGCGATCGCTCGTCCGACAAGAACTTCCCACGGCTTATTGGACATCAAACCCACCAAAATATTTCGGATGGACTTAAGATCGTGGACCTTTCGATCAAGGCCACCATCAACAAACTCCTGCATGGCTGCATAGTATTGATGGTCTTGGTTCACCTTTAACCAACTTCCGATGAGTGTTTCCAAACCTGGCCAAGTGACTCCTGTGCTAGCAAGCACTTCGTCGCTAAGCATTAGATTCTCTGCCGCTCGACACGAAAGTCGCATTCGAACCACGTGCCCAAAATCGTCAATTTCAGCGGGTTGGAGGTCCCTGTCTCGAAGTGAAAAAGCTTTCGCATTGTCATAAACAGCTTCGATCACGTTGTTCACTTCCGTTTCAAAATCCGCGAAGTGGGCTCCGCCATCGATGGCGCACGGATAGACCCGAATGCGACCATTAGAAGACCTAACGGCCTGCTGCCACACCCGCTCATCATCCTCTCCCTCGATCAGTAGGATCGGGGCTTCGTTGAAAACATTGGATAGGGGATGTGCGCCGAAGATTGGAAGGATACTGCGGTCAACATCCGACACCGGTTTGAATGAAAGTTTTGTATCCTTTCGCCTCATAAATGCGATGTTAACGTCGGCTCGTGAAGATAAACTTGACACCAGCGCAGTGCTATGAGTTGCTATGATTAATTTGACTGGCTTTGCTTTTACAATCTTTACCAAGAACTTAGCCAATCTGTCCTGAAGGTCTGGGTGAAGATGGGCGTCTGGTTCGTCGATAAACAGCAAATTAGCCTTGTCTTGCTGTGCCTCGGAGACGAAAGACAAAAATTCTATTCCGAGAGAAACCAGCTCAGATTCACCGCTACTCAAGCTCTCAGAGGTTATCGCCGCATCAGTCTCTTTGTCTTTGATCAAAAAGGCTTTAGATTTTTCGCGTTCGATTCGCACTCGATCGAGGAGGGTGTTTATTTGGTCGACCGTTGCATCGAACGTTCGGGGTGTATATCCAAGCTTTAGTTGGTCTTTCTCGATAGCTCTAAGCTCAAGTAATTCAAGCTGCCTGAATAAGTACGCGCTCTGTTGCCTAAAATTCTCAGACTGATTTTTCCGCCTATTATCGCTCATCCAATTCAAATTATTGATGATGGCTTGTTCAATTCCCGCTTCGTAAGAGACGAAGCCCCCTCTCTCCGGGCTTATGTATCTGGTATTTCCAATTGTTCCGATAGATTTCACATGCTGTTCGACATTCTTAAGCAGGAAGCTCTTTCCGCACCCATTTTTTCCTAAAATAATGTTGATATTTGAGAGGTTCTCAAGGGAAAACCCGAAGTTCCATTAATATTCATTTTCGATCTCAATCCGGATAGTCAATTCTATGGATGGCTAGAAAACGATATCAATTCTCTCCGATATTTTATGATACAACGCTCAAGAAAAATACTCCTGCAGCGGCCGAACCTCTAAACTCCCCGCCTTCAGCGCCGCAATCGCCTCAGCCACCGCAGCCGCGCCCGACAGCGTCGTGTAATACGGCACCTTCTGCATCAGCGTCGCCCGGCGCAGCGATTTGGAGTCCGACACCGCCTTCTGGCCGTCCGTGGTGTTGAAGACGATCTGCACCTGGCGGTTGCGGATGGCGTCCTCGATGTGTGGGCGGCCTTCCAGCACCTTGTTGATTTTCTCAGCGGCGACGCCGTTTTCGGCGAGGAAGCGGGCGGTGCCCGAGGTGGCGAGCACCTTGAAGCCCTGGCCGGCGAGGCGCTTGACCGCCGGCAATATGCCTTTCTTGTCTTCGTCGCGCACCGAGACGAACAGGGTGCCGGAGCGCGGCAGGTCGACGCCGGCGCCTAGCTGGCTCTTGGCGAAGGCGAGCGCGAAGTCGCGGTCGAGGCCCATGACCTCGCCGGTCGAGCGCATTTCCGGTCCGAGCAATATGTCGACGCCGGGGAAGCGGGCGAAGGGGAACACCGCTTCCTTGACCGCGATGTGGCCGGGATTGCGCGGGTCCGGCATGGCGCCGTAATGGGCGAAGGCGTCTTCCAGGCTCTCGCCGGCCATGATGCGGGCAGCAATCTTTGCAATCGGACGCCCGATGGTCTTGGCGACAAAGGGCACAGTGCGTGATGCGCGCGGGTTGACCTCCAGCACATAGACCGTGCCGTCCTTGATCGCATATTGCACGTTCATCAGGCCGCCGACATTGAGCGCGCGGGCAAGGGCGGCCGTCTGGCGCTCGAGCTCGTCGACAAGCTCCGAAGGCAGCGAGTGCACCGGCAGCGAGCAGGCCGAGTCGCCCGAATGGATGCCGGCTTCCTCGATGTGTTCCAGGATGCCGGAGACGTAGGTCGACCTGCCGTCGCAGAGGCAATCGACGTCAACCTCGATGGCGCCTGACAGATAGGTGTCGAACAGAAGCGGGTTCTTGCCCAAGAGCGTGTTGATCTGGCCGGTCTTGTCGTTGGGGTATTTCTGCTTGATGTCCTCCGGTACCAGGCCGGGCACGGTGTCGAGCAAATAGGATTGCAGCATGCTCTCGTCGTGGATGATCTGCATGGCGCGGCCGCCGAGCACATAGGACGGGCGCACGACCAGCGGGAAGCCGAGCTCGCCGGCGACGAGGCGGGCCTGCTCGACCGAATAGGCGATGCCGTTCTTCGGCTGGCTGAGGCCGAGCTTGTGCAAAAGCTTCTGGAAGCGGTCGCGGTCCTCGGCCAGATCGATCATGTCGGGCGAGGTGCCGAGGATCGGGATGCCGGCCTTCTCCAGCGCATCCGCCAGCTTCAGCGGCGTCTGGCCGCCGAACTGGACGATGACGCCGACCAGTTCGCCGGACGCCTGCTCGGCGCGCAGGATCTCCAGCACGTCCTCCGGCGTCAGCGGCTCGAAATAGAGCCGGTCGGAGGTGTCGTAGTCGGTCGACACGGTCTCCGGGTTGCAGTTGACCATGATCGCCTCGAAGCCGGCGTCACGCAGCGCAAAGGCGGCATGGCAGCAGCAATAGTCGAACTCGATGCCCTGGCCGATGCGGTTGGGGCCGCCGCCGAGGATGACGACCTTTTTGCGCGAGGAGACCTGCGCCTCGTTGGCTAGCGCACCGGCAAACGGCACCTCATAGGTCGAGTACATGTAGGCGGTAGGCGAGGCGAACTCGGCGGCGCACGTGTCGATGCGCTTGTAGACGGGATGAACGTCGAGCTTGTCGCGTATCTTCTGGATCTCTTCGACATCCTTCCTGACCAGCGACGCGAGGCGCGCGTCCGAAAAACCCATCGCCTTCAGCATGCGCAGATTGGCGGCGTCCTCCGGGATACCGTGCTCGCGGATGCGATCCTCCATGGCGAGGATGCCGGCGATCTGCTCGAGGAACCACGGGTCGATCTTGCACATGGCGTGCACGTCTTCCAGCGAGGTGCCCATACGGATCGCTTGCGCCACCATGCGCAGCCGGTCGGGCGTTGGCGTGCCCAGAGCGGCGCGGATAGCGTTGCGGTCATCGACATGGCTGGCCGGCGCGTTCCCGTGGCCGATGCCGGGGATCTCGATCTCGTCCAGACCGGTCAGGCCGGTCTCCAGCCCGCGTAGCGCCTTCTGCAGCGACTCCTGGAAGGTGCGGCCGATGGCCATGACCTCGCCGACCGACTTCATCGAGGTGGTCAGCACCGGCTCGGCGCCGGGGAATTTCTCGAAGGCGAAGCGCGGGATTTTGGTCACGACATAGTCGATGCTCGGCTCGAACGAGGCCGGCGTGGCGCCGCCGGTGATGTCGTTCTCGAGCTCGTCCAGCGTGTAGCCGACGGCGAGCTTGGCGGCGATCTTGGCGATCGGAAAACCGGTCGCCTTGGAGGCCAGCGCCGACGAGCGCGAGACGCGCGGGTTCATCTCGATCACCACCAGGCGGCCGTCGGCCGGGTTGACGGCGAACTGCACGTTGGAGCCGCCGGTCTCGACGCCGATCTCGCGCAGCACCGCGATCGAGGCGTTGCGCATCATCTGGTATTCTTTGTCGGTCAGCGTCAGGGCAGGGGCGACGGTGATCGAGTCTCCCGTATGCACGCCCATCGGGTCTATGTTTTCGATCGAGCAGATGATGATGCAGTTGTCGGCCTTGTCGCGGACGACCTCCATCTCGTACTCCTTCCAGCCGAGCACGCTCTCCTCGATCAGCACTTCGGTGGTCGGCGAGGCGTCGAGGCCGGACTGGACGATCTCGTAGAATTCGGCGCGGTTATAGGCGATGCCGCCGCCGGTGCCGCCCATGGTGAAGGAGGGGCGGATAATGGCGGGCAGGCCGACATGGTCGAGCGCTTGTGCTGCGATCGCCATGCCATGGCTGATATAGCGCTGCTTGCGGTCGCCTTCGCCGAGGTTCCAGCGCGTCTCCAGCGCGTCGAGCGCGGCGTCGAGATTTTCGGGCTTCTCGGCCTTCAGCGCGGCGCGCTCGGCTTCATGCGTCTTGCGGTCGGCGTTCTTGATGTCGGTGGCGTTGGCCAGCATCGACTTCGGCGTTTCCAGGCCGATCTTGTTCATCGCCTCGCGAAACAGCGCGCGGTCCTCGGCCTTGTCGATGGCGTGCGCGTCGGCGCCGATCATCTCTACTTGATAGCGGTCGAGCACGCCCATGCGGCGCAGCGACAAAGCGGTGTTGAGCGCGGTCTGCCCGCCCATCGTCGGCAGCAGCGCGTCCGGCCGCTCCTTGGCGATGATCTTGGCGACAACTTCGGGCGTGATCGGCTCGATGTAGGTGGCGTCGGCCAGTTCCGGGTCGGTCATGATGGTGGCCGGGTTGGAATTGACCAGGATGACGCGAAAGCCCTCTTCCTTCAGTGCCTTGCAGGCCTGGGTGCCGGAATAGTCGAACTCGCAGGCCTGGCCGATGACGATGGGGCCGGCCCCGATGATCAGGATCGACTTGATGTCGGTGCGTCTTGGCATGTCGAGGTCCGTTCGGCGGGCGGCTTGCACAAAAAGCCGGACGGGATGACCCGGCCGGTTGTGCTCGCGATTCTGGTATCAGGCTAGGAGGGCCTTATAGGGAAGAGTTTTGCCGGATGTAACCCCGAAAATGAGGCAGTAGGGCAGTAGGGCAGTAGGGCAGTAGGGCAGTAGGGCAGTAGGGCAGTAGGGCAGTAGGGCAGTAGGGCAGTAGGGCAGAGGTTCGAGCGCCCTTTTAAAACATACTGCCCTACTGCCCTACTGCCTTATTCCCTAACCCAGCCAACTGATCCGTAATCTCGAAGCGCTCGGAAGCACCGATACGGATTATGTTGAGGCTGCCCTCGCGGGTGAAGCGGAATTCGCCAGGTGCGTCCGCACCGGCCGGCTTGCCGGCCTTGAAGCTGATGATGCGCGTGCCACCATCGGGCCAGGTCACGGTCACGTCGGTCTTGTCGCCGGTGCGCACGACATTTGCCTTGCAGTTGGTCATCGGCTGGCCGAGATAGCGCGCGCAAGGGATGGCGTTGCCAGCACCTGGGACCGGTGTCCCCGGCGGCTGCAGCCGTGCAACGGTCTGTGCGTCGGGCGGAGGCGCCGCGTTGGCCGCGCCGAAATTCTGGACGGGACCCACTGTTGCGGGCGGCGATCCATCAACCTGTCCAGTCGAGGGGTTTCCACCGACCAGGGCCAGGCGGTAAGCATCCTCGATCGCCGCCCTGCCGATCGCATCAGCGGAGTTCAGCGTCGTTTCGGGACCGCCGGTTGCGCCGAGGCGCGTTGTCAGATCGGGCAGCGGTTGAGGCGCAGGGCTCTCCGCACTGGCCGCCACCTGGGGTGTCACTTGCTGGGGATTAATGGGGTCGAGATAGCGCGCCGGAGCCCATCCGCTCAGCTTGGGGTCGTCAATGTCTTCGACTTTGCACCACTTGTGGCCGCTGACGTCGCCGCAGCCGAGATTCTTCACGCTCGAACCACTCGGCAGCCGTGCCTCGATCTTGCCCATGGCCGATGCCGTGGCGCGCACGTTGAGGAGGTCATCCGGAGCGAGACCCGTCACAATCGAGATGATGGGCTCCTGCTCCTGACCGTTGGCCGGCAACTCCGCCAGCATCAGCGGAGCGGCAACCATCGCAAGCAGCGTCGTCGGGAGTGTTACTGTGCGCCTAATCATCTGCCATGGGCGGTAGGTTCAATTGCCGAAGGCGCGGCCAGGCACGAAAGCACCGTCGCACGCCAGCCGGTTTTTATAGGCGACGAGGCGGCGCTGTGTAAGCCCGAAAAGGGGCCGCGTGTTGAATCGCGACCGGGCCACTTCCGCGAACTAACAGCCGGCAAAATATTGCACATTTCATGTAAATATGCACTCTCTCAAGTAAGGTTGAGGAGGGCAATATGGTCGACCTTGAAATATTCGCGCAAGTGGAAAACATAGTTCGCCAGCGTATCAAGAAAACGCGCCCCGAAATTGAGGCTTCACTTGGTCACATTGCCAACGGCAATCCGCTGGCCGCCGAACAGACCCTCTCCAGGCGCCTCGACAGGTTGCAGGTAAAGGCGTCGCTCAGCCGCACCGAAGCGGAGATGATATCGGCTGCGATAGACATGAGGTCTGCCGGGGAGAGAAAGGCCGCCGCCAAGCAGCCAGGACCGGAAGCAATTCTCGGCCCAACGCTCGATTTCATCGGGGTCGCATTTCTGGAGCGTGGGCGCCGTGTGGCCGATGCGGTCGGCCGCGTTGCCTTTCTCAACGGCAATCCACAAGGATCGGGTTTTCTGGTCGGGCCAAGGCTGTTCCTCACAAACAACCATGTGATTTCGTCGCCGGCGGATTCCCGGCGCTTCCAGGTCCAGTTCGATTATGAGCAGGACGGTGCGAATGCCGTGCGTACGCCGACGACGTTCCTGTTCGATCCTGAATCCTGTTTCGTGACCGATAGCATAGAAGGTCTGGACTATACGCTGATCGGGGTCGGCGAGCGGCGTTCCGGTCCAAAGGAACTGGGGGAGTTCGGTTTTATCTCGCTGTCGGATGCGCGCGACAAGCATATGCTTGGCGAAATCGCCAACATCGTTCAGCATCCCGATGGCCGCTTCAAGGAACTGGTGCTGCGTGAAAACCGGCTGGTGGCCCGCGACGAAACGGTTCAAGTGCTGCACTATGTCGCCGACACCGAACAGGGTTCGTCCGGTTCACCGGTCTTCAACAATGAATGGGAGCCTATTGCCCTGCACCATTGGGCCGGGCCGTTCCACGAGGTGACGGGCATAGGTGGCTATGCGCTTGCGCGCGAGATCAACGAAGGCATACGGATCAGCGCCATCGTTGACGATCTCAGCACTAGAAAGTCCAGGCTGCCGGGCTCCTCGGCATCGGCGGTTTCGCAAGCTCTGGCGATTTGGGCCGGCACGCCGCGCATGATGGACGAGACAGTTCGGCTGAACGCCGACATTCGCGAAGATGTGCTGGACAAGCCGGTGCAGCGACCGGAACCGGACGGCAATCCGCCGGCGACGAGACACAATGCCGATGGCTCGGTCACCTGGACTTTTCCCGTCGAGATAAATGTCCGGGCGCCGCTGATCGACGGCGACGGAGGCGATGCAAGACGGAACGCCGGCAAAGGCCCGGCAAGCGAACCCGCGAAGGTAGCCATCGCCGAGGCAGCGGGTTGGAAAACAGAGGATTTCGACGATCGCGGAGGGTATGAGCCCGGCTTCATACCGGGCTTTGTCCTGCCAATGCCGACGGTTGCCAATTCACCCTACCGGTTGGCCAAAAACCTTCTTGCCAAACCGGGCGAGGACCCACACGAATTGCACTATCATCATTTTTCGATCTTGATGAACGCCGATCGCAGGCTTGCCTTCGTCACCGCCTGCAATATCGATGGATCCCGCACCAAGGCGGTCAATCGCGAGGACAAGACGGTCATCGACCACCCGTCGCTTGTCGAATTGGGGGTGGAGTCGATTTCCGGTGCGGAAGCCAGCGATGCTTTCCGGCCCGATCGCCGCATCGACCTTGGCGAGCAGATGACCCAGGAATTCTATTCGAGCCAGAATGTGCCTGGATTTCCCGTCGCAAAATCCAAGGAACGAATCGCTCGAATGTTCCAGAAGGGTCATATTACGCTTCGCGGCGACCCCGCATGGGGCGTGGATCAGGAGGCGGTCGCGGCAGAACGCGACACGTTCTTTTATACCAATGCTGCGCCGCAAGTCGGCTTCTTCAATCAGGGAAGCTCGCTTAACCATCCCGGCTCCAAGGGGAAGCTGAGATGGCGCGCGGTGGAAACCTATGTGCTGCGCAACGCCTATACGACGCGAGGCCGGGTCACGGTGTTTGCCGGGCCAGTGTTCCGCGAGGACGATCCTCCTTACCGCTTCGAAAGCCATGTTCCGCTGAAGTTCTGGAAGATCGCGCTGTGGTCCGATCAAGCTGGCCTGCGCGCCATCGCGCTGCTGGCGGACCAGAAGCCGGTTTTGGAAGTGATGCCTGAAGCGTTCGGCGAGCGTGCCGAGGCATTCGATGACCCGCTTGAAATTGCCAGGGTATCGGAGTTTCTTTCGACGGTGGCCGAGATTGAAGAGCTGACCGGCCTGAACTTTGGCCAGCAGGTGCGCGACGCCGACATTCGGGCCGGTTCCGAATCGGTTCCAGCACAGACTTTCAACCCAACGCAACTGGCGCCAAAGCCGTCACGGCCAAAGGCTTCATCGCCCAAGACTTCGGCGACCAAGACTTCGACGCCCAAGACTTCGGCGGCCAGCGCCCGACGTCCTGCCAAGCAATCGAAGCGATCGGCGTCTGACAACTGAAGATTGGACCGGTCGCGGCCGCTTGGAGCGCGGTCATCCGTTCGGCCGGGTATGATCGCGGTTCAGCCCGGCATGAAGCCGGTGCGCAGCGCGTGGGCCCATTCGGGCCGCGCCGCCTGCTCGGCCTGACGCGCCGCCGCCTCGTGGTCATAGTCGACAGCAATGGCCTCGAAGCGATCGGGGTGCAAGTCGACGAGGCCGTAGCGGGCGTGCGGCGAGCCTTGCTCGGAGACATGCGCCGGTGTCGTATCGTCGTGATAGGCCGGGCAGCCGATGCTGCCCGGGTTGAAGATGACCGGGCCGCCGGGAATGCGGACCAGTTCGCTGCGGTGGCTGTGGCCGCAAAGCATGATGCGGCAGGCGGGATCGATCGCGCCAAGCCGCCGCTCGATGGCGGCCAGCGGCGCGCGCACCAGTCGGCCGTCGACAATCGCGTCAGTCAGGTATTTTTCGTCGTGGTCGGGCCGGGCGTGGAAGGCGATCACGCCGGGCGCCACATCGAGCGTGAGGGGCAGCGCGAACAGCGCCTCGCGTTGGCCTGCCGTCAGCCGTTCCTGCGCGTAGCGGTCGGACGGCCACATGGTCTCGTCGGCGGTGTCGCGGGCAACGCGGCGGTCGTGATTGCCGCGCACCGTCGGCAGCTCGAGCGCCTCGAGCCGCTCCATGGTCTCGCGCGGCCAGAGCGGGCCGGAAACGCAATCGCCGAGATTGACGATGATGTCGGCACCGCCGCGTCGCCGCAGATCGTTGAGCACGGCGTCGAGCGCCAGGACATTGCCGTGGATGTCGGCGAGGACGGCAATGCGCATGGCAGGCTCCGTGGCTGAGGCAGCGTTTCCTCGCCCCCGCGAAGCGGGGGAGAGGTGGCCGCGAAGCGGCCGGAGTGGGGCCTTTCGCGCGCGGCGCACTGAAAAGTGGAACTTCCTTGAAGGGGGAAGGGGCGTCAAGGCCCCCACTCCGTCTCGGCTTCGCCGAGCCACCTCTCCCCCACTCCGTGAGGGAGAGGAACCCAAGTTCTGCGAGGGCACTTCTCGCCTTGGCTGTTAAGGTAGCGTAGTATTCAGGCTGATATTTCGATCTCGTGGCCGCCGACCGCCGGCAACGATGCGTCGTCGCCGGCCGCGGCAATCACGCTGTCGAGCAGGCCCGGGAAGCGGCGGTCGAGATCGTCACGGCGCAGCGTGATCAATCGACTGGTGCCAACCGCCTCGGTGCGGGTAACGCCGGCCTCGCGCAGCTTGGCCAAATGGTAGCTCAGATTGGTCTTCGAGCAGAGGTCGAGGAACCGGCTGCAATTCAGCGGCACCCCCTCCTTGCTCGCGAGATAGCGCACGATGGCCAACCGCGTCGGGTCGCCGAGCACGGCAAGCACGTTCGGCAGGCTGATCTGGTCGGCGGTGGGATGGGGCAAGGTCATGCCCAGGAATTAAGCACATTCGGGGCCGATTTCAACGCATCTCCTCTCGTGGCTGATGGACACATAGTTTCGCCCTGTCGCCCCGTCCTGACACCGGGCTGTCAGGATGGTTCGGCTATTTTGCAGCGGCTTTATTGACATCATGCCCTGTTATGTCCAATTGTTCAATAACCTTTGAACTAAGGAAATTGCTATGGATAAGCGCCTCATCTGGCTTGCGCTCGGATCGTTCACGATTTCGACCGAAGGTTTCGTCATCTCCAGCCTTTTGCCCGACATTGCAAAGGATGCCGCCATCTCCGTTCCGCTCGCCGGCACGCTGATCACCGCGTTTGCGCTCGCCTATGCGATCGGCACGCCGATCCTGGCAACGCTGACCGGCGAATGGGATCGTCGCCGCGTCATCCTGTGGACGCTGGTGTTCTTCGTGTTGGGCAACGTCGCCGCGGCGCTGAGCTCCTCCTTCGAATTGCTGTTGATCGCGCGCATCGTCATGGCGCTGTCGTCAGGCTTGTTCGCCGCGACCGCACAGGGGACGGCCGTTGCGCTTGTCGACGATCATCACCGCGCCCGCGCCATTGCCGTGGTCGTCGGCGGCACTACGGTTGCGGTCGCGGTCGGCGCGCCGCTCGGCGCGCTTGTTGCGACCGTCGCCGGCTGGCGCGGCACCTTCTTTGCCATTGCCGGCCTTGGCGCGCTCGCCGGCGCCATCCTGTGGTACCGGCTGCCGCGCGGCATCGTCGGCACCAGGCTGCCGCTCCGTATGCGACTGGCAGCGGCACTTCGCCCCGGCGTCATGCCTATCCTGGTGACGACCATCCTGGCACTGATCGGCGCCTTCACCGTCTTTGCCTTTGTCGCGCCGCTCGCCATCGAAGGCGGCGGACTGAACCCGATCGCGCTTCCCGGAATGCTGCTCGCCTTCGGCGTTGGCGCGGTCATCGGCAACATCGGCGGCGGCCAGGCAGCCGACCGATTCGGCGCGACACGCACCGTCTGCTGGTCGCTGGCGCTGAGTGCCGCCATGCTGGTCACATTTTCGCTGATCCCGATGTTCCTGCCGCGCGAGATCGCCGGGCCGGCGCTGATGGCCATGATGGTGCCATGGGGCATCGTCGGCTGGGCGTTCCCGCCGGCGCAGGCCAGCCGTATCATCAAGCTGGCGCCCGATGCCGCGCCCATCGTGCTGTCGCTGAACGCTTCGGCACTCTATCTCGGCGTCGCACTGGGGCCGGTGGTTGGCGCCGCGGTGCTGCGCTACGGCGCACCGGCCGACCTCGGCGTGGTCGCGGCGGCATTCCCGATCATTGGTCTGGGCGTGGTGCTGGCAGGCCACCTGGCGGCGCGTCCGGTGGCGATGCCGGCCGAATAAGGCTGTCAGTGGAGCTTGGCTGCCGGCCGCCGATAGTTCAAGTCGCGGCCGGCGGTGCGTCAAAATCCAGCGCGGCGATTTCGTCCAGCGCCGCTCGCAGGCTTGCCGCCTGCTCCTTTCCAAACATCTCCTCGAAGCGCTGCTGGGCGACGTGCCACAGCTTCATGGCTTCTTCGAGCTTGGTCCGGCCCTGCGGTGTCAGCCTGACGCGCTTGATGCGGCGGTCGGCAGGGTCGGCGAAGGTCTCGACATAACCGTCGCGGATCAGCGGCTTCAGCGTATGACCGAGGGCCGACAGGTCCATGACGAGGGCCGCAGCGATGGCACCCATCGCCGGTTCGTTGCCGACGTGGATTTGATAGAGCAGGCCCTGCTGCGTGGCCTTAATGCCGGAGGGCGCGAGCACATCGTCATAGAATTGGCCGAGTTTCCGCGTCGCACGGCGCAGCATGGCGTTGTTGCAAAGCAGCAGGCCGGGCAAGGTGGTTTGGGACATTGGCGGATTTCCGGTGAAGGGACCGGAAGGGACCCTCGATGCAAACCAGAAATAGTCCCTGCTCCACGGATTGACAAGATGATGGTATATGCCTACATTCCAATAGTGGCATATACCATTAATTGATCTGCCGGTCGAAGCAGGGATGTTGCCCTGCGGCACTGGCATTTGGAATCGAACCAGAAGGAACAAGACAATGAGCAATCAGGACAAAGGCACGGCGGTCGTCACCGGCGCCTCTTCCGGCATCGGCGCGGTCTACGCGGACCGGCTCGCCGGCCAAGGTTATGATCTGGTGCTGGTGGCGCGGCGCGCCGACCGGCTGGAGGAATTGGCCGGCAAGCTGCGCGCCGAATACGGCCGCAAGGTCAACGTGATCAGCGCCGATCTCGCCGACGACGGCGATCTGCGACGGGTCGAGCAGGCGATATCAACCGACGACAGTGTGACGCTGCTTGTCAACAATGCCGGCCTTGGCGGTGCGCAGGTGGTGGCAACGGCCGACGCCGATGTGGCCGAGCGCATGATCAAGGTCAATGTCGTCGCCTTGACGCGCTTGACCCGGGCGGCCTTGCCGGGACTGCTGGCGCGCAACCGCGGCGCCATCGTCAACATCGCCTCGGTGCTGGCCTTCGACACCTCGTTCGGCGGCATCTACAGCGGCACCAAGGCCTATGTCGTCAACTTCACCGAGGCCCTGCAGCGGGAAGTCGCCGATAGCAAGGTCGCCATACAGGTGGTGCTGCCGGGGGCTACGCGGACAGAATTCTGGGAAGTTGCCGGAAGCGATATTGCCAACCTGCCGGCAGAGATCGTCATGACTGCCGACGATCTGGTCGATGCAGCGCTTGCCGGCCTGGCCAAGGGCGAAACCGTCACCGCGCCCGGGCTCTCCGATCCGGCTGGGTTGGAAACCTATCTTGGTGCGCGGCAAGGTTTCTTCGGCAGCCTGCTGGCCGGCAAGCCGGCGGCACGCTACGCTGCCTGAATTAACTGGTCTTACGCTGTCCGCCACATCGGAATGATCGAGGCGGCCAGCAGCAGGCCAAGCACGGCGTTGAGCATGCGCCACTGGCGCTCGGTTCGCAGCAACCGGGCGAGCAGCGTGCCCGCCACGCACCACGCCGCCAGCGATAGGGCCGCTGCAAGACCGAAGACCGTGCCGAGCAGCAAGGCGAGCTGCAGCGGCCCGTTGGCGAGCGCGGCAAAGGATGCCGCCGCTCCCAGCCCCATGGCCCAGCCCTTTGGGTTCATCCATTGCAGGCCGGCGCCGCCGAAAAAGCTGCTCGGCTTTGCCATGGCCACGTCCAGATTGGGCGGACCGCTGCGGCCGATCTTGAGGGCAAGCCACACCAGATAGAGGGTACCGGCCATTTTCATTGCCAGTTGCAGCGAAGGAGCGGCGGCCAGCAGACCAGCCAGCCCAGCAGCACCTGCCGCAGCCACCGTGGCCAGGCCGGCCGCACTCCCGGCCATCAGCGGGATAGAGCGGCGAAAGCCGAACTGCGCGCCGGACGCCGTCGACAAGGTCGTGGCCATGCCAGGCGTTGAGGTTGAGACCAGCGCGAATACGACGAGGGGAAGGACGGTTTCAAACATGCTGCTTCCTTTGAAGCCTGCACGGTAGGCTGTTTGGCTCATCAGTAAATGCAATGTTTGCTATGATCTGCATTAGCAAATATAATGGTCAGATGCTCCGCAACCTCGACACTGCCCTGGTTCGAACCTTCGTCACCGTTGCCGACAAGGCCAGCATGACGGCGGCGGCCAACGCGCTGCATTTGACGCAAGGTGCCGTCAGCCAGCAGATCAAGCGCTTGGAAGAGGTTCTCGGCTGCAGCCTGTTCGACCGCGATCGGCGCGGATTGCGATTGACCCGCTCCGGCGAGCGATTGTTCGGCAAGGGCAAGCGCCTGCTTTCCCTCAATGACGAGATCCTGGCGGAGATGGCGGGCGATGCGGTTGCCGGTCAGGTGCGGCTCGGAGTGCCGTACGACCTTGTCGGCACCTTGCTTGCGCCGGTGCTGAAGGCCTATGCCGAGGCCTATCCGCAGGTCGAGATCTCGCTTGTCTGTGCTTCGTCACCGGAGTTGGCCGCAGCCTTGGCGACCGGCACGATAGAGCTCGCGGTGATCGAGGAGCCGATCGGTCGGTCGGCCGGCGAATGCCTTGTTGTCGACCGGCTGGTCTGGGTCGGCGCCAAAGGCGGCGCCGCCCGCCGCAAGCGGCCCTTGCCGGTTTCGATGGTCGCCGAGACCTGCGCGTTCCGCCCGGTGGTGCTGGAGGCGCTTAACGAGCATGGGCTGGAATGGCGCACCGTGTTCGAAAACGGCAGCATCGATGCGACGACGGCGACGGTGCGTTCGGACTTGGCCGTCACCACCTGGTTGGCGTCGACCGTGCCTGCCGACCTCGACATTTTGGCCAATGATCCGGAGCTACCGTCATTGCCGAATTTTTCGATCAATCTGCATTTGCCGAAGCACAGCGTCGCGCCGGCTGCACTGGCATTCGCGGGCCACCTCCGCGACGGGTTGGCACGCCCACGAGAGGCGGCTTAAAAAACAGCAAAAGGACGGCTAGTGTTCAGCCGTCCTTGATCGCCCCGCCGCGTCTATTTCCAGTTCTTGCGCCGCTCGATCTCGGCTTCGGACGGCTGCTCCGTGGCAAAGGACCCGGTCTTGATCTCGCCGGAGCGTTTATAGCTCGCCATCAGGACGCCAGTGGTCGATGTCCGCGAACGGGTCAGCTTGAAGGCGGCGGGTATCGTGCCGCTGCCGAACAGTTTTTTGCCCTTGCCCAGCACCAGCGGGAAGATCAGCAAGCTGATCTCGTCGATCAGGTCATTGGCGAGCAAGGTCTGGATCAGCTCGCTCGATCCCTGAATGAGCAGGTCGGGGCCGTCCTCCTGCTTCATCCGGCGCAACGTCGCCACGACGTCGCTGCCGAGCGGCTGGCTATTTTGCCAGGACAGCGAATCTGGCCTGTGCGTCGCCACATATTTGGTGACGGCGTTGAAGCTGTCGGCGATCGGGTCATTCTTCTGATAGGGCCAATGGGCGGCGAAGATGTCGTAGGTCTTGCGGCCGAGAAGCAGCGCGAACGGTTTTGAAAACGTCTCGCCCATGGCGGCGCCCATCACATCGTCCCAGTAGTGAAACGTCCAGCCGCCGAATTTGAAGCCGCCGACAGGGTCCTCTTGCGGGCCGCCGGGCGCCTGCATGACGCCGTCGAGGCTGACGAATGTTGCGGCGATGATCTTCCTCATTGGAGCTCCCTTTCCCTGATCCGTGCCGTCATGGCCGGACTTCGAGCCAAGGACGGGCAGGCAGACATTTGTCCGACAGCGGTCGGCAAATTTCCAGGGCTGGAAAGGGGATGACTGCCGACCTTGTTGCGTCGGCTTGGAGCAGAGAAACGCTCAGCCCAGACCGACGACCGTATCGTAGAGCAGCTTGAAGTTGAGCACCAGGATGAGCGCGGCGACCACCCAGGCCAGCACGGCAACGGCGCGGGAAATGGCGAAATTACCCATCTTGCGCTTGTCCGAGACGAACTGCACCAGCGGTACGACAGCGAAGGGAAGCTGCATCGACAGGATTACCTGGCTGAAGACCAGCAACTGGCCGGTTCCCCTCTCGCCATAGAGCGCAGTGACCACCACCACCGGGACGATGGCGATGCCGCGCGTCAGCAGGCGGCGCGCCCATTGCGGGATGCGCAGACGCAGGAACCCTTCCATCACGATCTGGCCGGCGAGCGTCGCCGTCACCGTCGAGTTCAGGCCGGAGGCAAGCAGCGCTACGGCAAACAGGATGGAAGCGATGCCGAGGCCAAGCAGCGGCGACAGAAGCTCGAAGGCCTGGCCGATCTCGGCAACGTCATGATGACCGGTGCCGTGGAACGCCACCGCCGACACGATCAGGATGGAGGCATTGACGAACAGCGCCAGTATCAGCGCGATGGTCGAGTCGGTCGTCGCCCATTTGATGGCGTCGCGCTTGCCGCGATCGGTGCGCTCATAGGCGCGGGTCTGCACGATCGAGGAGTGCAGATAGAGATTGTGCGGCATCACCGTGGCGCCGATGATGCCGATGGCGATGTAAAGCATGGCCGGATTGGTGACGATCTCGGACGACGGCACGAACATCGCATGCAGGATCGAGCCGACCGGCGGCGCGGCGGCAAAGATCTGGATGGCGAAGCAGCCGAAGATGATGATCAAAAGCGCTATGATGAAGGCCTCGAGGAAACGGAAGCCCTTGTTCATCAGCAACAGCAGCAGGAAGGCATCGAGCGCGGTGATGATGGCGCCGCCGATCAGCGGAATCCCGAACAGCAGTTGCAAGGCAATCGCCGTGCCAATGACCTCGGCCAGGTCGCAGGCGATGATGGCCAATTCGCAAGCGACCCAAAGCATGAAATTGACCGGTCGCGGATAATAGGCGCGGCACGCCTGCGCAAGGTCGCGGCCGGTGGCGATGCCTAGCCGGGCGGCGAGCGCCTGCAGCAGGATCGCCATCAGGTTCGACAACATGATGATGAACAGCAGCGTGTAACCGAACTGGGCCCCGCCGGCGAGGTCGGTCGCCCAATTGCCCGGATCCATGTAGCCGACCGAAACCATGTAGCCCGGCCCCATGAAGGCGAACAGCCGGCGAAGCCAGATCCCCGAGTGCGGCACCGCGATCGTGGCGTTGACTTCGCGAAGGCTGGGCTGCTCGCCGTCCTCCGGGCGGGCAAATCGCCACATGGACCGGGGGGCTGAGGTGGCTTCGGCTTCCGACATGAACTGGCTTTCCACTGGAGCGATCGACATTCTCTCCTTATGTATGCCACGGCTGAACATTATGCAATATGCTATATTTCATTGTCTGAGCTTTTTCGTGTAGCCGCTTGGCCGTGAGGCCGGCACGGCAGTGAACGCCGGTTGCGCCGACCACCGAATGGAAATAAACGGCCAGAACCAATAGGGTTCTGTGCTATGACTGCAATGCCGATTCAAACTGCCGGGAGGAGCGCGTATTGGCGCTGAAGAAAAGACCGGTTCCTCGCGAAAAGCCGCTGCCTGAAGCAGAAATTCACTCGGAAGGCTTCCGGCAGACGCGTGAAGCGCGCCGCAGCGCGCTGGTCGAGGATTATGTCGAGCTCATAGCCGACCTGATCGAGGACGGCAACGAGGCGCGCCAGGTCGACATCGCGGCACGGCTCGGCGTCGCCCAGCCGACGGTAGCGAAAATGCTGACGCGGCTGTGCGCCGACGGGCTGGTTTCCCGGAAACCCTATCGCGGCGTGTTCCTGACCGATGCCGGCCGCAAGGTTGCGGAAGAGAGCCGCATTCGCCACCAGACGGTCGAGGCCTTCCTGCGCTCGCTCGGCGTCAGCGCCGAGACGGCGCGCATCGACGCCGAAGGCATCGAGCACCATGTCAGCGCCGAGACGCTCGAAGCCTTTCGCAAGGCAATAATCGCAGCCCGCTGAAAAGCACGGCCAACGCATCTCGTCGCGCCACTCGCTTCTCACGGGTAGGGTGAACGGCACAGACCTTGCGATGTCTCGGCCAGAGCAAACAAGCGTCAGCAAGCATTGCTTGTTCGCACGAAAAATACTGTGACTTGGCGTAACCGTTGAGATAATTGTTGTCGTGTCCGATCGAACCGCGACACGGCCCGATCGGCCGGAAACTTGCATCACGGGTGTTGCCATGCTCTGGAAGGGCCGTCGTCAGAGTGACAATGTCGAGGACGAGCGCGGCCAGAGCGGCGGGCTTGGTGGCGGGCCGGGGCAGTTTCGCATCCCGATCGGCGGTCGCGCCGGCGGCGGCGGCATGTCGGGCATCATCATCGTAGGGTTGATTTTCCTGGCAGGGTGGTATTTCGGCTTCGACCCGAGCCAGATCCTCGATAACAGCGGCTTGCAGCCCGGCGGCGGCGAGATCACCGACAATAGCGGCGAGCAAGGCGGCGGTACCGGTGCGCCGGCATCCGACGAGATGAAGCAGTTCGTGTCGACCGTGCTGGCCGAAACCGAGGATACCTGGACCGGTATTTTCCAGTCCGAGGGCCTGACCTATCAGGATCCAAAACTGGTCCTGTTCAGCGGCCGGATTCGCTCTGCCTGCGGTTCTGCCTCGTCGGCGGCCGGGCCGTTCTACTGTCCCAACGATCGCAAGGTCTATCTCGACACCACCTTCTTCCAGCAGCTCGATCAGCAGTTCGGCGCGTCCGGCGATTTTGCACAGGCCTATGTGATCGCGCATGAGGTCGGCCATCACGTGCAGAACCTCGTCGGCATCCTGCCCAAATTCAACCAGATGCGGCAGAATATGAGCGAAGCCGACGCCAACCACATGTCGGTGCAGGTCGAGCTGCAGGCCGACTGCTTTGCCGGCATCTGGGCACATTTCACCGGTCAGAAGGGCATCTTGGAACAGGGCGACATGGCGGAGGCACTGAACGCCGCCAAGCAGATCGGCGACGACACGTTGCAGAAGAAGATGCAGGGCTACGTCGTGCCGGAAAGCTTCAACCATGGCACGTCGCAGCAGCGGCAGACCTGGCTGGCGCGAGGCTTCCAGAACGGCAAGCTTTCGGACTGCGACACGTTCAACAACCCGATCTGAGCTGACGGTTTCTCGTAATCCGAGAGACTGGATCGCAGTCAGGGGATGTCAGGATGAAAACACTCTGCCCGTTCCCTCATTGTTCCCAGCGATGTGCTCGCCTATAAGGTGTGTTCCCGTTCGCTCGGGCGGCCCGAGGAGATACCATCATGATAGACCCCAAAACCGCCAGGCGGGGCCTTGCGCTTGTTTTCACCACCCTGCTGCTCGACATCATCGGCTTCGGCATCATTATGCCGGTGCTGCCGGCCTATCTCAGGGAATTGACCGGCGTCGGCATCAGTGAGGCGGCCATCGAGGGCGGCTGGCTGTTTTTCGTCTATGCGGCGATGCAGTTCGTTTTCGCACCAGTGATGGGCGGGTTGAGCGACCGGTTCGGACGGCGGCCTATCCTGCTTGCCTCGGTGCTGACGTTCGCTATCGACAATCTGATCTGCGCTATCGCCTGGTCCTATCCGATGCTGTTCATCGGCCGCGTGCTGGCCGGCGTTTCTGGCGCCAGCTATTCCACGACATCGGCGTTTATCGCCGACATCTCGACCGACGAAAACCGTGCGAAGAATTTCGGGCTGCTCGGCATCGCTTTCGGTGTCGGCTTCGTCATCGGGCCGGTTCTGGGCGGGTTGCTCGGCACGTTCGGGCCACGTGTGCCGTTCTATTTCGCTGCCGGGCTTGCTTTCGCAAACTTTCTGATCGCGCTGTTTCTGTTGCCGGAAACGCTTGATAACAAGCACCGTCGCCGCTTCGAGTGGAAACGCGCGAACCCGGTCGGCACGCTCGTCCAGATGCGCAACTACGAAGGTATCGGCTGGATTGGACTTGTCTTCTTTCTGATGACGCTTGGGCACATGATGTATCCCGCCGTCTGGTCGTTCGTCTCCAGTTATCGCTATGGCTGGAGCGAACAACAGATCGGCTTCTCGCTCGGCGCCTTCGGCCTGTGCGGGGCGATCGTCATGGCGACAGTCCTGCCGCGTGTGATCCCTAAACTTGGCGAGTGGAAGACGGCGGTAATCGGTCTGGCATTTACCGCACTCAGCGCCTTCGGCTACGCCTTCGCGTCACAAGGCTGGATGATCTACGCGGTGATCGTCGTCGGATGTCTCGAGGCGTTGGCCGACCCGCCGCTCAGAAGCCTGGCGGCCGCCAAGGTGCCACCTTCCGCCCAGGGCGAACTCCAGGGCGCGATGACCTCGATCTTCTCGATCACCTCGATCATCACACCGCTGCTTTATACGGCGATCTTTTCCTGGTTCACGGGGTCGAGCGCGCCCGTAGTTTTCGGCGGTGCCCCGTATCTGCTCGGCGCGATTTTCCTCACGCTGGCGCTCGTCGTCTTCGTCACCAGGGTGGCCAAGCCGACGCCGAAGGAAGTCAAACGCATGCACGCGCAGGAAGCGGTGACCGACGGGGCTTGATCGGCGCCGGGAGCCCGGCCGGCGCCGTCAGTCAAATCCGTTGGTTACGCATGCGCTAGACACGCTCGGCCAGTGCCGGCTCGCCGCGCTTTTCGCGGATGAGATTGACGAAGCGGCGAAACAGATAGTGCGAATCCTGCGGGCCGGGCGAGGCTTCGGGATGATGCTGGACCGAGAAGACTGGCCTGCCGGTGAGCGCAATGCCGCAATTCGAACCGTCGAACAACGAGACATGCGTTTCCTCGACACCGCTCGGCAACGAGTCGGCGTCGACGGCAAAGCCATGGTTCATCGAGACGATCTCGACCTTGCCGGTGGTGTGGTCCTTGACGGGATGATTGGCGCCGTGGTGGCCCTGATGCATTTTTGCGGTCTTGCCGCCCAGCGCCAGCGCCAGCATCTGGTGGCCGAGGCAGATGCCGAACAGCGGGATTTCGGTCTTCAACAGATCCTGGATGACCGGAACGGCGTAGTCACCGGTGGCTTCCGGATCGCCTGGGCCGTTGGATAGAAAAATGCCGTCGGGCCGCATCGCTAGGATCTCCTCGGCGCCGGTTTTTGCCGGCACCACGGTGACCTTGGCGCCGAGGCCGGCCAGCAGGCGCAATATATTGCGTTTGACGCCGTAGTCGACGGCAACGACGTGCATCGACGGATCGGCCTGTTCGCCAAAGCCCTCGTTCCAGACCCAGGGCGTCTCGCGCCAGACCGAGGACTGGCCGGAGGTGACCTCCTTGGCGAGATCAAGCCCGATGAGCCCCGACCATGCGGCGGCGCGGCGCTTGAGGTCATCGACGTCGAAGATACCGTCGGGCGCGTGCGCGATGACGGCGTTGGGCATACCCTTTTCGCGGATCAGCGCGGTCAGCGCCCGCGTGTCGATGCCTGAAAGTGCGACGATGCCGCGCTTCTTCAGCCACTGGTCGAGACCGGTTCCGGCGCGGTAATTCGACGGGTTGGTGACATCGGCCTTGAACACGGCGCCGACGGCACCGGCGCGGGCCAGCGGATTGAGGTCCTCGATGTCTTCGTCATTGGTGCCGATATTGCCGATATGCGGGAAGGTGAAGGTGACGATCTGGCCGGCATAGGACGGGTCGGTGAGTATCTCCTGATAGCCGGTCAGCGCAGTGTTGAAGCAGACCTCGGCGACGGCGGAGCCGGCGGCGCCCAGACCGCGACCCTCGATGACGGTGCCGTCGGCCAGCACCAGCAGGGCTGTCGGCCTCTCGGTGGCCCAAGGGGGGGTCGATGCGGCGGTCATCGTTGCCATGGCGGCACTCCTAAAGGCTGCGCCCCTCAATCGGCGCAACAAAAGGCGCGAAGCGGCAATCTCACAGCCTCGGCGCGCTAACTTTTCACTTGTGCATGTCGTTGCCCAAAACCGCTACGCACTTTTGGGCGACGTGCACTAGAATTCAATTCATGCAAGGCCCAGTACATAGGGGAAGGCGCCAAGGCGGTCAATGATGCCGCACCGTGCGAGCCTGGATTTATTTCGTCGAATAATATCAGCGGTTTGCCGGACGCTATCGAGTTTGCCTTGAGCTATCGGCATGACTATTGTCCGCCGCATTCGAAGGAGAAAGCACCATGCGAGGAAAAATCGCCGAATCCCTGAAGAGCGCGATGAAGGCGCAGGACAAGCGCCGGCTGCCGACATTGCGGCTGATCCAGGCGGCCATTCATGATCGCGATATCGCCAATCGCGGCGCCGGCAAGGAGCCGGCCAGCGACGACGAAATCCTGCAGATCCTTGCCAAGATGGTGAAGCAACGCGAGGAATCGGCCAAGGCCTTCGATGACGGCAAGCGACCGGAGCTTGCAGCGCAGGAGCGCGACGAGATGGCCATCATTCGCGACTTCCTGCCGACGCAACTGGGCCAGGCCGAGACGGAAAGCGCCGTCCGTTCCGCCATCGCCGAGACCGGCGCCAGCGGTGTCAAGGACATGGGCAAGGTGATGGCGGCGCTCAAGGAGAAATATGCCGGGCAGATGGATTTTTCCAAGGCGAGCGGCATCGTCAAGAGCCTGCTTCAGTAAGCTGCGGAAGGGCCTTGCCGTCGCGCCCGCAATCCGGCAAAAGCTCGCGCCCGTGATCGAACTCGTCAAACCGGCGTTTGAACACCTGCCGTCCTACAAGGCGGCCCTCGAGCGCGGCTGGTCGCCGGACAATGTGCGGCTGCTCGACGCGACGCGCGAGCAGCTTGCGGCTATAGAAAAGGATCCAGCGACTTTCCTTGCCGATCTCGACGATCCTGATGGCAAGGGACCGCCGATCACCTTGCCGGACGGTTCGACGGTGCCGCGGCTGCCCGGATTCCGGCGCTGGATCTGGGACGAGGAAGTCGCAGGCTCGATCGGCTTGCGCTGGCAACCCGGCACCGCGGCGCTGCCGTCGCACGTGCTCGGTCACATCGGCTATGCGGTGGTGCCGTGGAAACGGGGACGCGGCTATGCGACCGAGGCGCTGCGGCTGATGCTGGTGGAGGCGAGGGCGGTTGGCCTGCCCTTCGTCGAAATCACCTGCAAGCCACACAATGTGCCCTCGCAGAAGGTCGTTCTGGCCAATGGCGGCCGGCTCGTCGGGCATTTCTTCGAGGATGCTTCCTACGGCGGTGCGGAAAGCCTGCGCTACCGGATTGATCTATAGCCCTATTCGGCGGCAGCCGGCAGCGGCGGCGCAGCCCGGCTTCGCCATTCCCAGACATGCGAAGCAAGCGCAACCGCGACCGCGACCAGCATGGCGATCGCGCCAACCACCGGCAGGCTACGATAGCCATAGCCGGCATTGAGCATGGCTGCGCCAAGCGATGCGGCGAGTGCGATGCCGACATTGAAGCCCGACGGAATGAGTGACGAGGCGAGGTTGGAGGCGTCCGCGGTCCAGGTCAGGATGCGGGTCTGGATCGGCGTGCCGATGGCAAAGTTGAGGCCGCCCCAGACGAAGATCGCTATCACCATCGGCAGCGGGTAAGGGCTGACAGCGTAGATCAAGGCGAGCATTGCCGCTTGCAGGAAAAGCATGGCGATAAGCGACGGCATCAGCTTCCAGTCGGCGAGCCGCCCGCCGACGAAGACGCCGATCGTTGCGCCGACCCCATTGAGCAGGAGCACCCAAGGTACCCATTTCTCGTCGAGGCCGGTGATCTCGAGCAGCGTCGGCGTGATGTAGGTGAACAGGCCGAACTGGCCGATCATCAGCATCAGCATAATAATGAGCGAGGTCCAGACCTGCTGGCGTGCGAGCACGCGGACCTCGCTGCCAAGGCTCGCTGACGGGCTCGACGATCCCGTCTTGCGCGGCAGCAAGGCGCCGATTGCCGCGAAGGCCACCACGCCGAGAGCGCACATCACCCAGAATGTCGCGCGCCATCCCCAGATGTTGCCGATTGCCGTGCCGGCCGGAACGCCGATGACATTCGATACGGTGAGGCCGGACAGGATCAGCGCCACCGCCATGCCGCGCTGGTCTTCGCGCACGAGGCCGACGGCCACCACCATGGCAACGCCGAAATAGGCGCCATGCGCCACGGCCACGGCTATCCGCAACAGCAGCATCGAGGCGAAGTCGGGCGCCAGCGCGCAGGCGGCCTGGCCGATGGTGAAGGCTGCAGTCAGTCCAAGCAGCAGGGCCTTGCGGGAGAACCTTTTGGTGGCGAGCGCCAGCAGCGGGCCGCCGACTGCAATGCCGCCGGCATAGCCGGAAACGAGATAACCGGCGGTCGGGATCGCGACGCCAAGGCCACCGGCCACCTGCGGCAGCACGCCGGCGATGACGAATTCGGTGGTGCCGAAGGCGAAGGCGGCAATGAACAGGGCAATGAGGGGGAGCATGGCGGAAAGGCGATCCTCGGATAAGGTCGCCTCAAACCACGGATGAGGGCAGCGGGCAATCCAGAAATTGTCGACGCCGCTTTAGCTTTTCTTGATCGCCGGTCAGGCGCCCGCCGCTAAGACAAGAGCTAGGCGGCTGCCTTCCTCCCGTAAGGAATTTTCAGCCACGCCCGTTCGTGAAGATAGTAGAGCAGCGACTTGGTGACGACCTCGGTCAGGCCGATGGCCGCGGCGAGCTTGATGCTTCCGGTCACGACGAGCGAAATGATCATCGTGTCGATGGTACCGGTGATGCGCCAGGAAAGCGCTTTGGCGAAGCTGCGCGAATGGGTGTCCATCGACTTTCCTCCCGGTAGATATTGGACGACCCTTTAGCCGACAGACGGGAAGCGGCGCAAAGATAATTTTTGCGCCTTGGCCCACAGCAATTTTCATAGGCGATGTTCTGAAGCTACCCGGCCTGTGGATGCAATCTATCCAGCCTTCAGCCGCGAACCGGTGAGCAGGCCGCGCTCTTCAAGCACGGGATAGGCCATCGAGGCGAGCAGCGAGTTAATCTGCTTGAGGTCGCGAATGGTGTCGAGATGGATGGAACTGGTCTCGACACTCTTGGCGGTGCCGTCGCGCAGCCGCACGAAATGGCTCTGGCTGGTTTCCTTCTCGCGGTCGCGCAGCCGGTCCTTTTCCAGCACCAACTGGCGAGCGGTCTCCGGATCGCGGGACACCAGCACGTTGAAGGCTAGCCTGGCATTGGCAAGCACCAGGGCATGGAAGGCGCAAAGCTCGCGCCAGCCTTCCGGCGTGAACTCCAGTCCGCGCTCGAATTTCTTCTTCACGTGGACCAGCATGTTGCGCACGATGATGTCGCCGACCTGCTCCAGCTTGACGCAGGCGCCGATCAACTCCTGGCAACGCAGGGCCTCGTCCTCGCTCAGCGGGTTCTTGGTGACCTTGGCGAGATAGAGCTTGATCGCCGCGTGCTTCCTGTCGACACGGTCGTCGAGTGCGGCCAGCGCGCCGATCTTGTCGGCATCGGCGCTCTCATAGAGCTCGATGATCCGTTTCAGCATGATCTCGACCGTCTCGCAGACCCGTACCACCTCGCGGGTGGCGTTGGCCAATGCCTGGCTGGGCACGTCGAGCGCACTTTCGTTGAGCGCCGAAAGCTCGACGACGTCGAGCGCATTGGCGGGCTGCGGCTTGGTGCCCAACGCCACGGTTCTTTCCGAGGCGCGATAGACCAGGCTCGCCAGCGGCAGGCCGGCGATCAGGATCAGGATGTTGAAGACGATGTGGGCATTGACGATCTGCTCCGGCACGGTGCTGCCCAAGAAGGCGACCGGCGGCTTGAACGTCAGGAACAGGATCAGCATGATCAGCGAACCCATGCCGCGCATCAGGAGATTGCCGATCGGAACGATACGAACGCCGGGTTCTGCGTTGCGGGTTAGAAGCGGCGCGATGATCGAAGAGCCGAGATTGACGCCGAGCACCAGCACGATACCGAGTTCGGGCGGGATGAAGCCGCGGCCGGCCAGCGTCACCATCAGCAGCACCGCGGCGATCGAGGAATGGAACAGCCAGGTGACCAACGCCGCCAGAAGATAGGCGGTGACCGGATCGCCGGAGAAGTAGTCGACGATGAGCGGCATCAGCGTGCTCTGGCGCAGCGGCTCCGATGCCTGGCCGATCATCTCCAGCGACAGAAGCAGCAGGCCGATGCCGACCAGGATGCGGCCGAACTGGCGCCAGTCGCGCCGCTCGGTGGCCATGAACATGACGGTGCCGGCGACCAGGCAGACCGGCACCAGCAGCGACAGATCGAAGGTAAGCAGCTTGACCACGAGCGCCGAGCCGATCTCGGCGCCGCGCACCGCAAGCTGGCCCGACATGCCGCTGACAATGCCGGAGCCGGCGAATGAGCCGACCAGCAAGGTGACGGCGGTCGAGCTTTGCAGTGCGACCGCCAGGCCGCAGCCGGCCAGAACCGCCATGAACGGATTGCGCATGGTGGCGCGCAGCTTGTGGCGCAGCACATCGCCATAGGCGCGCTCGACGCCGGTCTTCACCAGACGGGTGGCAAACAGCATTAGTGCCACCGCACCGGCAAGGTGCAGCAAAACGACGGAGCCACTCATGCCAGGCCCCGCAACGCGACAGGTGCCAGCGACGCGGGCGCGGTGAAGTCAAAGGGGCAAAGGTGGGCGCGAATCGTGGACATTGCAGAGGTTGATGTTACTCCGATTTATTTTAGCCGAATAATAAATTTTGCCCGGCTTGGACGAGTGTTGCCACGCGACGGGGCGTGTCGGAAATGGATGGCTGACAAAATGGTTGCATTGCCGGCTGGGCTGCGGAGGGTCACGCAGCCCAGGCGGAGTGATCGCTTTAAAGGTAGTACTCAATTAGGCGGCCTAAATATAAGTAATCATTACGAAAACGTAATCTGTGTGTTCAGTTTCGGTTCATCCTTCCGGCTCTATTCCGTAGGCATCGACAACCAAGGAGTACCCGCCATGAAACGCATCGTTCTTTCCGCCATTGCCTTCTCGATGCTGGCTGCAACCACCTTGCAGGGCCAGGCTGCACCTCTGAACACACCAAACGCGCCGCAGTCGAACTACAGCCAGGTCGACTGGCAAAAGCCCGGCAGGCATGTCGAGGTGAACAAGCATGTCGACGTGAACAAGCGCGTCATAGTGAAGAAGAAGGTCGTGGTGAAGCGCAGCCATTGGCGCAACGGCCAGAGATATTCGAGCTGGAAACGTCACCAGCCGATCCGCGACTATCGCCACTATGGCCTGCGCCGTCCGGGTCCCGGCCAGGAATGGATACGGGTCGGCAACGACTATCTGCTGGTGAGCGTTCTCTCCGGGCTGATCTTCGGCGCCATCGCCGCGCAGTGAGCCCGGAACGGCTGACGGGCGCTGCGCCGGCTTAGATCGAGAAGGCGGCCCGCGGGCCGCCTTCTCTTTTTGGCCTGTGAAAACCGGGTATGGTCGCCATTAGGAGTCGTCGGACTTCGCCCGTGTGATTATATGGAGGCCAAACGAGCTGTCCCCCAATGCGCTTTCCGCCTGCTTTCCTTGACGAGATCCGCGACCGCGTACCGATTTCTTCAGTGATCGGCCAGCGCGTCGCGTGGGACAGGAAGAAGACCAACGCGCCGCGAGGCGATTATTGGGCGTGCTGTCCGTTCCATGGCGAGAAGAGCCCATCCTTCCATTGCGAGGACAAGAAGGGCCGCTATCACTGTTTCGGCTGCTCAGTTTCGGGCGATCATTTCAAGTTCTTGACCGAACTCGATGGGATGAGCTTTCCAGAGGCAGTCGAGAAGATCGCCGACATGGCCGGCGTGCCGATGCCGGTTCGCGATGCCCAGGAGGAGCGGCGCGAAAAGGAACGCGCCAGCCTGACCGATGTCATGGAGATGGCGACGGTGTTCTTCCAGGAGCGGCTGCAGGGACCGGAAGGGGCAAAGGCCCGCGCCTACCTGCGCGACCGGGGGCTGACACCGGCGACGCAGCAGTCCTTCCGCCTCGGCTATGCCGCGGACAGCCGCAACACGCTGAAGGAGCACCTTGCCGCCAAGGGTGTCCCCAAGACCGACATCGAGGCGTGCGGGCTGGTGCGCCATGGCGACGACGTCCCGGTTTCCTACGATTGGTTCCGCGACCGCATCATGTTCCCGATCCCGGATTCCAGGGGCAAGATCATCGCCTTCGGGGGGCGGGCGCTGGCGCCGGATGCGCTGGCCAAATACATGAACTCGCCCGATACGGAGCTCTTCCACAAGGGCAACGTGCTCTACAATTTCGCCCGCGCTCGCAAAGCGCTGGCCAAGGGCGGCACCGTCATTGCCGTCGAAGGCTACATGGATGTGATCGCGCTGGCGCAGGCCGGCTTCGAGAATGTCGTGGCGCCGCTCGGCACTGCGCTGACCGAAAACCAGCTCGAACTTCTATGGCGCATGGCCGGCGAGCCGGTGCTGTGCTTCGACGGCGACCACGCCGGGTTGAAGGCAGCGTGGCGCGCCGCCGACATGGCGCTGCCGACGGTCCAGGCTGGCCGCTCCGTGCGCTTCGCCCTGCTACCGGAGGGCAAGGATCCCGACGATCTGGTCAAGGGTGATGGACCGGATGCGTTCCGGGCCGTGCTTTCCGAGGCACGGCCGCTGGCCGACCTCTTGTGGATGCGCGAGACCGCCGGCGGCATCTTCGACACGCCGGAACGGCGGGCGGAGCTCGAAAAGACACTGCGCGAACTGACCAGCCGCATCCGCGACGAGAGCCTTCGCTATCACTACCAACAGGAAATGCGCGAGCGGGTACAGAGCTTCTTCGGGGCCCAGCGCGGACGCCAGGGACGTCAGGACGGACGGCCAGGTGAGCGCTTCCCGGGCAGGGTCTCCGCACCGGGCGGACAGTTTGCGCGCGGCGGCAATGCCGGTGGGCGCACCGCGATCACCGAAAGCCTCGGCCGCTCGGCGCTGGTCAAACGCGGTAGCGAGGGCATGTCGGTGCGCGAGGCGACGATCATTGCGGCCCTCGTCAACCATCCCGTGCTGATCGACGAGAATTTCGCCCATGTCGAGTTCCTCGATCTCGCCAACTCCGATCTGAAGCGGCTGCATGCGTCCATCCTCGACGCCATGGCGCATGATATGGCAAACGACCGCAACGCAGTGATCGCGACGATCGAGCGGGCTGGCTGCGGTGAGATATGGCAGCGCGCGGTGGCGCTGATCAAACGTGCGCGGCAATGGCCGGCCCTGGAAACGGCAGCACTCGACGATGCTCGCGATGCGTTCAGCCAAGCTCTCCACTTGCAGCGCAGCGCGCGCACCTTACATAAGGAGCTGAAGCAGGCGGAAGCAGCGCTCGCCAGCGATCCCACGGACGAAAATTACCGGCACCTGGTCGAAATCCAGGCGCAATTTCGTGATGTGCAGGCAACGGAAGCGCTGATCGAAGGGTTTGGCGTATCGTCGGGCAGAGCTGGGCGCGTTTAGATCGAAGCCTCCAGAAGACTGAAATGTAAGGACGTGCTTGCGCGTTGAATCAAGCGTGCGGTGCTCTAAGTCGGGTAATTGATTCGCTTTTTTCATGCGAATCATGCGAGAGGCGCTTGACCTTCCGACAGAATGGCGGAATCAGGTCGATTCGAAACGTTAACCCGCCCCGGCATCGACGGGAATGCAGCGATGTAAGGTACTGATCACTGGACAGGCAGTCAGCTTGCCACAGATATCAGGGTTAATCTGGACTTAACGAGAGATGCAGTTACTGGCCCGGTAAAGCGCGTTCTGGAAGGAGCGCATCCAATTTGACCGGACCGGCAGCTTACGCGGCTTTGATACTCAGCCGCTTGGAGAAAATAAAGACTATGGCGACAAAAGAAAAGGAAGAAGTCGAGACCGAACGCGAGGCCGCGACTGATGGCCCTCTGCTCGACCTTTCCGACGATGCTGTCAAGAAGATGATCAAGGCCGCCAAGAAGCGCGGCTATGTCACCATGGACGAGCTGAATTCGGTGCTGCCCTCGGAGGAAGTGACTTCCGAGCAGATCGAGGACACGATGGCCATGCTTTCCGACATGGGCATCAATGTGGTCGAGGACGACGAGCAGGGCGAGGAGCCCGAAGCCGCCGATACCGCCGCTGATGCCGAGGAAGATGCCAACGAGCTGGCCGAGCAGACCGGCACCGCCGTCGCCGCCACCACGACCAAGAAAGAGCCGACCGACCGCACCGACGATCCGGTCCGCATGTATCTGCGCGAGATGGGCTCGGTCGAGCTTCTGTCGCGCGAGGGCGAAATCGCGATCGCCAAGCGCATCGAGGCCGGCCGCGAGACGATGATCGCGGGCCTGTGCGAAAGCCCGCTGACTTTCCAGGCCATCATCATCTGGCGTGACGAGCTCAACGAATCGAAGATCCTGCTGCGCGAGATCATCGACCTCGAGGCGACCTATGCCGGGCCGGAGGCCAAGCAGGCGCCGGTTGTCGAGCGTATCGAGGAAGCCAAGACCGAGGAAAAGTCGCGCCGTTCGCGCGAGGACGAGGACGACATCACCAATGTCGGCGGCGACACCCGTGGCCTGGTGGACGACGACGAAGAAGACGATGACGAGGCGAGCCTGTCGCTGGCGGCGATGGAAGCGGAACTGCGCCCGCAGGTGATGGAGACGCTCGACGTCATTGCCGACACCTACAAGAAACTGCGCAAGCTGCAGGACCAGCAGGTCGAGAACCGGCTGGCCGCCGCCGGCACGCTGTCGCCCAGCCAGGACCGCCGGCTGAAGGAGCTGAAGGACCAGCTGATCAAGGCGGTGAAGTCGCTGTCCTTGAACACGGCGCGCATCGAGGCGCTGGTCGAGCAGCTCTACGACATCAACAAGCGCCTGGTGCAGAACGAAGGCAAGCTGCTCAGGCTGGCCGAAAGCTATGGCGTGCGCCGCGAGGAATTCCTCAGGGAATATCAGGGCTCGGAGCTCGATCCGAACTGGACCCGCTCGATCGGCAATTTGACCTCGCGCGGCTGGAAGGAATTCACCAAGAACGAGAAGGACGCCATCCGCGACCTGCGCGCCGAGATCCAGAACCTCGCCACCGAGACGGCGATTTCGATCCAGGAATTCCGCAAGATCGTCAACCAGGTACAGAAGGGCGAGCGCGAAGCCGCAATCGCCAAGAAGGAAATGGTCGAGGCCAATCTGCGCCTCGTCATCTCCATCGCCAAGAAATACACCAATCGCGGCCTGCAGTTCCTCGACCTGATCCAGGAAGGCAATATCGGCCTGATGAAGGCGGTCGACAAATTCGAATACCGCCGCGGCTACAAGTTCTCGACGTACGCGACATGGTGGATCCGGCAGGCGATCACCCGTTCGATCGCCGACCAGGCGCGCACCATCCGCATTCCGGTGCACATGATCGAAACGATCAACAAGATCGTGCGCACCTCGCGCCAGATGCTGCATGAGATCGGCCGTGAGCCGACGCCGGAAGAACTGGCGGAAAAGCTCGCCATGCCGCTGGAAAAAGTGCGCAAGGTGCTGAAGATCGCCAAGGAGCCGATCTCGCTCGAAACGCCGGTCGGCGACGAGGAGGATTCGCATCTCGGCGATTTCATCGAGGACAAGATGGCGATCCTGCCGATCGACGCAGCGATCCAGGCCAATTTGCGCGAGACGACGACGCGCGTATTGGCCTCGCTGACGCCGCGCGAAGAGCGCGTGCTCAGAATGCGCTTCGGCATCGGCATGAACACCGACCACACGCTTGAAGAGGTCGGCCAGCAGTTCTCGGTCACCCGCGAGCGCATCCGTCAGATCGAAGCCAAGGCGCTGCGCAAGCTCAAGCACCCGAGCCGCTCGCGCAAGCTGCGCAGCTTCCTGGACAGTTGAGGCCGGTGACGGATAAGCAGTTCAAAGGGCGCCGGTGGCGCCCTTTTCCGTTTTGGCATAGGCGATCACGATTGGACGCGCCGCTCTTGCGGGTCGTGCCCTACGAGAGGATAATTCCGCGACGGACGCATTCTCTGGGCGACAAACCCGGATGCCCGCCCCGGCGGTTGGACGCCGTGCTCCGCGGCACCGGAGGGAGGTGTGCCATGACAACTTACATCGTGCTGATCAACTGGACGGACCAAGGCGCCAAAAACGTGCGCGAGTCGCCGAAGCGGCTCGATGCCGCCAAGAAGCTGCTGGGAGACATGGGCGGGTCCTTCAAGGCATTTTATCTCACCATGGGGGATTGCGACATGGTGGCCGTGCTCGAAGCGCCCGACGATGCCGTCCTGGCTCGCTTCTCGCTGATGCTGGCGGCGGGCGGAAACGTCAGGACGCGGACTCTCAAGGCTTTCCCGGAGGATGCCTATCGCGAGATCATCACCTCGCTCGGGTAAGTTGCGCTCCAGGCCTGGCTGGCCATTTCGCGGGTTTCGTGTTGCGTTGCGGCGCAATGGCGTTTGCCGGATAGTCGGTGCGCGTCCCTCTGGTTCGAAACATGAGCAAGCCGCTGCTGACCGTCTGGTATAATACGCGCTGTCCGGTCTGTGATGCCGGTATCAGCCGGCAGAAGCGGCGGCTGATCGAGGCAGTCAAGGCCGGGCGGATCGAATTTCGCGACATCAATGCCGAACCGACGGCGCTGGCCCGCTACGGCATAAGGCTGGAGGATATCCGGCGCCGGCTGCATGCGACCGACGCCGGTGGCAAATTGCTGGTCGGCGCCGATGTTGCCGTTGCGGTGTGGCTGATAACGCCGGGCGAGGGCTGGTTGGCGACGCTGTTCGGCAATCCTGCCGCACTGCCTTTGACGCGCTATGCCTATGATCGTTTCGCCGATCTGCTCTACGCCTGGAATCGGCGTGAAGGCCGCTGGTAACGGTGCACGTTCACTTGGCAAAGGCCCGGAGATTGTTTCCGGGCCTTCGCATGGGCCGCTATTGAGCCGCCGGCTCGCAAAGCCAGCCAACGATGTGGCGCACCGCCGGCAGCACCAGCAGCAGCGTCGGAAATGCCACCAGCCAGGACAGGGCCCAGGCCGTCAGCCATGTGGCCGGCAGATCGGGCTGGAAGCCAAGGCTTTTCAGCGTCGAGATAAACGACACGATGAACGTCATTAGCAACGACAGCACCAGCGGGCTGACGATGGCGGCATAGTGCGCTGGCAGCTTTCTGCGCGAGGTTTTTCACAATCATCTGGGATTTTCCCTGAAGCATCCGGTCCGTCGCCTGGCATCCATTCGCCGGTCTTCGGCGTAACTGCCCGGAACGACCGGGGGTGGATGCGTTGCTTCACGTCAGACGCTTACGGAGTGGTGTTCGGCCCTCACGCGCTTCCTAGCCGCGCTTGCCGGCGAAAATCAATCCTGCCGGGCGCTATTTCCAGATACATCGTAAGATATATCTTGACTGGGTCGCTGTGGATGTCTAATTGAGATATATCTTAAGACATAACTCAAGGAGCAGACGATGCACAAAGGCAATCATTTCGGGCGTCATCGTTTCGGCGAACACGCCGAGCGCGTTTTCATGCATATGGCCGGCAAGTTCGGCGGACGCGGCGGCTTCAGACCGTTCGGGAATGGCATGAGAGGCGGCGGACGCGGCGGGCCGGGCGACATGTTCCGCGCCGGGCGCATGCTGGCCGACGGCGACCTCAAGCTGATCACGCTGTCGCTGCTGGCCGAGGCGCCGCGGCACGGCTACGACATCATCAAGGCGCTGGAGGAGCGCACCAGCGGCTTCTACAGCCCGAGCCCCGGCGTGGTCTACCCGACGCTGACCTTCCTGGAAGAGGCCGGCTATGCCGTTTCTGCGGCGGAAGGCAACAAGAAGGTGTTTTCGATCACCGAGGCAGGGCAGGCGCACCTCAACGAAAATCGCGAGATGATCGACCACGTGCTCGACCATCTCGAGCGCTTCGGCCGCAAGATGGCTAAGGCGCGCGACTGGTTCGGCTGGAACGATGACGGCGACGGTGGCCGGCGCGGCCGCGGCCGCTCGGAAAAGCGCGACGAGTTTCGCGCCGTGCGCCACCGGCTGCGCGCCGCGCTCGGCGAAATCGTCGATGCACCTGAAGCAAAGCAGACCGAGGCAATCAGCATATTGGAAGCTGCCGCAGAGGCCTTGGAAGCGTTGTCGCGCGACTGACCTCTGGCCGCCATGCCAGTTGCGGCCCTTGCCCGCTCGGCCAAGGACCGGTACTGAAAATCATCCTGCACCGCGCTATGTGGTGCAGGATGATTGCCGTTGGAGGATACCCCATGTCTTTTCTGAAGCGTCTTTTTGGCGGAGGCAACGAAGCCGCCGAGCCAAAGACAGCGGCACCGGCAAAGCAGATCGAGCACAAGGGATTTTTGATCAGCGCCACGCCCTACAAGGCGGAGGGCCAGTACCAGACCTGCGGCGTGGTTTCAAAGGAGATCGACGGCGTGATGAAGGAGCACAAATTCATCCGCGCCGACCGCTTCGCCGGGCTTGATGACGCTGTCGACATCTCGATCAAAAAGGGCATCCAGCTGGTCGATGAGCAAGGCGAGAAGATCTTCGGGTAGATCGGCTACTACAGCCTTGGGTCGATTGGCTCGCTTTCCAACGCCAGCACGCCGAAGACACACTCGTGAACCCGGCGAAGCGGCTGCCTGGCGACAAATCGCGTTAGCGCTTCGTGACCAAGCGCGAATTCTCTGAGCGCCAGGCTGCGCTTGCCGGCCAGGCCGCGTTCTCGGAGGCGGACGAGATTGTCGGGCGCATCATATTCGGGACCATAGATGATGCGCAAATATTCCGGGCCGCGGACCTTCAGCGCCGGCTGGATGAGCCCCTTCTTGCCACGGCTGACGAAGTCGCGTGGTTTGACCACCATGCCTTCGCCGCCCGAGCCAGTCAGCGCCTCCCACCAGGCGACGGCCTCGGCACACGCGCTGCCGTTGGCCAGATCAACCATACGCCATCGAGTCGGCGTGACCACGCCGCCACGGGCAGCCAGACGGTCCGCGAGCGACATGTGCCAGACATGGTCCTGGTCGAACCAGACACGGCCCTCGCTGGCCAGCAGGTGGAAAGGCGCGGCCTTAAGGTCCTCGACGCCCGAAACTGGCCATACGTAGGGCGCCCAGGCGGTGGCGTATTTGGCTGCGCGGGCGGCACGGTCTTCAAGGCGTGCGTTCAGGCCGGCTGCATCGACGCCGCGCGCCATCGCACGGGCCAGCGCCTCACGGCTGGCTTTGAATCCGGCGGCAGAAGATATCGCCACCGGCGCATATTGGCTTTCGATCAGACTGCCGGCCTTGGCTGACCAAGGCATTATCTCGGCGTCCAGCAGCAGCCAGTCGCTGTTCAATTGCTTCCACAGGTCCGCCGCGTCGACCTCAGTGCGAAGACGGGCGAGCAGGTCCTCCGTCATGGCACTGTCGTTGAAAAAGGAGCGTCCGGTGCGGGTCCAGATTGCGCCGGTTTCGTCGCCCGGGATTCCGAAGCGGCTGCGTGCCGCCTGCGCGTTCCGGCAGAGCGCGATCAGTGCCCGGGAACCCATGTGCTTCTCCTCGCACACGACCTGGGCAACGCCACGCTCGCGGAAATAAGCGAAGGCATCCTCCGGACGTTCCAGCCAGCCGTCCTGGCTGCTGGTCTCGGACGGCGACATGGTCGGCGGCAGATAGACCAGCCATTGCGGCGAGAGCGCGAAGCGGCTCATCACCTCCAGTGCCGCCGACGCGTTCTCCTCGGCCACGACAATCCGGCCCCTCAGTCCGGTCTCGATCCAACGGCGACCGGAGACGTCCTGATAATCGAGCACGCCGTCGGCGTCGGCCTGCGCCGATTTGTCCTGACCGAGCCCGCCCAGCGGACGTATCGGCTCCGACCAGGTCTGGATTGCCGGCACCTCGACCAGTTCGCGTTCCGGCCAGCGCAAGGCCGTCAGCTTGCCGCCGAATACGCATCCGGTGTCGATGCACAGGGTGTTGTTGACCCATTCAGCCGATAGCGTGGGCGTATGTCCATAGATAATGGCCGTCTTGCCACGATAGGCCGCGGCCCAGTCGGCGCGGACGGGCAGCCCGAACTCGTCGGTCTCGCCTGTGGTCTCGCCATACAGAGCGAACTCGCGCACGGCGCCGGAACCGCGTCCGATCATCTCTTCCTTGAGGCCGGCATGGGCGACAGCGAGGCCTCCGCCATCGAGCCAGACATGGCTGCGCAGGCCGTCCAGAAAGGCGGGCAGCGCCTCGCGCAAGCCTCGGTCCTGTGCACTTAGCTGGTCGATAGTCTGCTGGAGGCCGTGGGCGACCGTGACCTTGCGGCCTTCTAGCCAGCGGCTGAGTTTGCGTTCATGGTTGCCCTGGACACAGTAAGCCGTTCCAGCCGCGA
The DNA here is from genome assembly GCF_040322255.1 of Mesorhizobium sp. M0166. Taxonomy (NCBI): domain Bacteria; kingdom Pseudomonadati; phylum Pseudomonadota; class Alphaproteobacteria; order Hyphomicrobiales; family Phyllobacteriaceae; genus Mesorhizobium; species Mesorhizobium sp. M0166. The sequence goes on from NZ_JAMYTD010000042.1 coordinate 40,563, forward strand.
CCATGCTCATGGCGATGCGCAGTACGTCGGGCGAGTTGGGGCCGCGATCGACGAGGTCGCCGACAAAGACGATCTTGCGGCCCTCTGGTGGAACCACGGTGACCGTTCGGTCGCCCTGATGCTCGGACCAGGCGATGCTGTAGCCCAATCGAGCGAGCAGGATATGAAGCTCATCTGAACAGCCGTGGATGTCGCCAATGATGTCGAACGGGCCATGGTCGTCGCGCTTGTCGGTCCACAGCGGCTGTCGCGACACCTCGGCAGCGTCGATGCCGGCCTCGCTGGTAAGCTTCCAGACCTGGCGGAAGCCCTCGCGTTGCAGGCCGCCAAGACCCTTGCGGATCTCGGTTGTCATGCGCTGGACGACCCCGGCGCCAAACGGCCGGTCGGCTCGCACCGCATTGCGGGCGACGCACACCTCGACGCCTGGATCGAGGACCACGGCGACGGGCAAAGCGTGCCACTTGCGCGCCAGCTCAATCCAGGCCTTGCGGTCGGCGGCTCGCACATTGGTGGCGTCGATGACGGCTAGTCTGCGGTGTTTAAGCCGTTTGTCGGCTATTTCGCGAACCAGATCGAAGGCATCCGCAGAGACGTCCTGGTCGGTTTCGTCGTCGGAGATCAGCGCCCGGCACTGGTCTGAGGAAATAATCTCGGTCGTCAGGAAATGCTTGGCGGCGAAAGTCGACTTGCCCGATCCGGTCGAGCCGATCAGCACGACGAGGGCGAAGTCAGGAATGGTGAGGTTGGTCTTGTCGGGTTCTCTCATCGAGTGAACACCGCCATCTGTGTGGGGGCGCCGAGGGTCGGGTCCTCGGCTCCGATACCGCTGAAGGTGGCCGAATAGCCATAGATCTCGCCGATTTTGGCCGCCCAGGCTTGGAACTGAGCCCGGCTCCATTCGAAACGGTGATCGGGATGGCGAAATGCGCCAGGGACCAGTCTTGGAAACAGAGCGTTGTAGTCCGCATTCGGAGTGGTCACGATGACGGATTTGGGCGCCGTCTCACCGAAAACGATGCGTTCGACCAGGGGCAGCCTGTCCTCGTCGAGATGCTCGATGACCTCGACCAGAACGGCGACATCGGCTGCGGCCCAGCGGCTGTCCCGGTAGGTCAGCGATCCATGCAGCAGCGTGACCCGGCCCTCGGGCGGCCCGCCGAATTCGTTCAGCTTGAGACGCTTTGCAGCCCATTCCAGTTCGCGTACCGCCGGATCCAGCCCGAACAGCTTATGAACCCATCGCTCGCGCACAAGCCGATCGAGCAGCTTGCCTTCGCCGCATCCCAAGTCCGCAACCGAGGCTGCTCCCGTCGTCCGGATGGCCTGGACCACAGCTTCCATGCGCAGATCGTTGAGCCGGATCGGCGTCTCCAGCGCTTCCTCGGGCGTAACGCGCCGCTCGGCAGGTTCTGCCTCGCCGGCCGTCTCGGGAGCCAGCCGCTCCAGGGCGATGCGGGCCAAAGCCCTGCGATTGCCAAGATAGCGCCGCACGATCAGGTCTTTGGCCGGATGGTTTTCCAGCCAGCCCTCTCCCTTGGACAGCAGCTTGTCGATCTCTGCTTCGCCGACCCAGTAATGCTTGGCATCGTCCATCACCGGGATCAGCACATAGAGGTGATTCAACAAGGCGCTGAGCCGGCCCGTGCCGGTCAGCTTCAGATGGCCATATCGGGGCTCGCCTGCAGCACCCCCGATTCCTTCGATTGGCGTCAGATCGACTGTCCAGCCCAAGGATTCGAACAAACTTCGAACCAGAACCTCACCGCCGCGCATTGGCAGTGGCGTAACCACGGCTTCCAGCGGCAGTTCGCTGTCGGCTAGTTCCTGGCGCTCCTTCGATATACCGGTCGTCGCCGTCCGCAGCATTTTGTTCAGCGCCACCGACAGGAAGGATGATGCAGCGTAAGGCCGGTCGTTCACATATTGGTCGAGCAAGCCTTCCGCCAGGCCCTTCCCCCGCACCAGCCCCACCGGGTCGACGTCGAGCAGGAGTGCAGCCTCGCAACGGTCTTCGTTTGCCTCGGGATAGAACAGCCAAGCCTTGCCGAAAGACAGGTCGGTCTCGTGCAGACGATCCGGATGCTTGTGCAGCAAGAAACCGAGATCGGTGGCCGGACGGTGCGTTGTGGCAACAGACAGGAACATCCGCGACCGATAGCGCAGACAAGCGGAATAACCAATGGCGGTTGTGTGGCCCACCACAGGCTGTCGCTAACGAGAAACAAGGACAGGCGCCGGGCGCCTGCCCTTGTACAATTCAGACGCTGCTGACGCTTTACGCCGCGATGGCGACACGCTCGGCATTACCGGTCGCGGCCACAATGGCGTCGACCTTGGCCGAGGCCTTGGCCAGCGCTGCTCCCACCGCATCGGCGCCCATCCCGACTCCTTCAATGCGGATGACCTCGACATCGGTCATGCCGAGGAAGCCGAGCACGCTGCGCAGGTAGGGAATGGCGTGATCGAACTGCACGGCCGCACCTTCGGAATAGATGCCGCCCGAAGCCAGCACGACATAGACCTTTTTGCCGGTGACGAGGCCCTTAGGGCCGTTCTCGCCATAGGCAAAGCTCCTGCCGGAACGGGCAATGTGATCGACCCAGGACTTCAGCGTCGAGGAGATGTTGAAGTTGATGAAGCCGGTGGCGAGAATCACCGTATCGGCGGCGAACAGTTCATCCAGCACGACATCGGAAACGCCAACGACTTCAGCCTGGCGCGAGGTGCGCGCTTCGGCCGGCGTGTAGATGCCGGTCGCATAATCGGCATCGATGTGCGGCAACGGATTGGCGACGAGGTCGCGCACGACAAGCGTGTTCGACGGATCGGCGGCAACAAGCTTTTCAGCGAATTCAGTAGCAATACGGGTCGAGTGTGAGGCAGCGCCGCGCGGGCTCGATGTGACAAGAAGGATAGACATAATGGGGTCTCCAGGGTTGGATCAAAATCTCCCGGCAAATATGTGTGCGCAGACCCATTTGAAAAACTGGTATATTTTGTATATTATCCATCTAAATTGTGGATTGAACGATGCAACCGAACCCGACGCTTGACCAACTGCAGATCCTGGTTGCGGTGGCCGAGACCGGCAGCTTCTCGGCCGCCGGGCGCAAATTGAACCGCGCGCAATCGGTGATCAGCTACGCCATCGCCAACCTCGAAGCGCAGCTCGGGCTGAAGCTGTTCGAGCGCGAGGGCACGCGTGAACCGCAACTGACCGATGTCGGCAAGGCGACGTTGGAAGATGCGCGACGCATGGTCGGCGTGCTGCAACGCATCCGCTCGCGTGTCGACGGATACCGGCAGGGATTGGAGGCGGAAGTTACGCTGTCGGTCGATGTGACGCTACCGTCGCCGGTGCTGGTTCGGGTGCTAAAGGCATTCGAGGCGCAGTTCCCGGCAGTGGCGCTGCGTCTGCATATCGGCTCGCTTGGCCTGATCCTCGATCATGTTGTCGGCGGACAGGCCGATCTCGGCATCGGGGGCTTCTGGGTGAGACGGACGTGAATCTGCTTCGCATCGGCTTCATCTCCCTGGTGCCAGCCGCAGCGCCTGATCACCCGCTCGCGCTGCTGCCGGGACCAGTGGCACTAGAGGATGTCCGCGAACATATCCAACTGGTCGTCTCGGATCAGTCCGAGCGTACGCGCGGGCGTGACTATGGCGTCTTCGCCTACCGCACCTGGCGGCTGACGGATGTGCGCACCAAGCACGTGCTGATGCGCGAGGGGCTGGGCTGGGGCGGGCTGCCGCGATGGCTGATTGCCGATGATCTGGCGAACGGCCGGCTTGTCGAACTCGATCTCGAGCCTTACAGCGAAGTCCGCTCGCCGCTCTATGCCATGCACCGCGCCGATCGTAGCCCGAAACCGGCGGCCGCCTGGCTGATCGACCAGTTCAAGCGCCAGCTCGGCTGCTTCAACGAGTTCGAGCCGGGTGAGATGCCTGCGGAGGAGCCGGAGACAGGCCGTCGATCAGCGCCATGAGAACGGCGCGATAGTCCTCGATCGATGCTCCAGCTTCAATGGCGAGTGCTGCGCGGTCGAAGGCGGCGGCGAGCAAAGCGGTCAGTGCTTCTACAGGCAGTCTCGTCATGGAATGCGAGCGCATCGCGGCAACAAGGCCCTCGCGCAGCGAACGATTGCCATGGCGGTTGTCAATCGCATCCATGGCGGCGCGGCCGAGCACGGCCGGGCCATCAAGCAGCAAGAGCCGCGTGCGGCCAGGGGCACGCATGGCGGCAAGATAGGCATCCGAGCCGGCAATCAGCGCATCGCGGGCAAATAGCGAAGGCGGCGACGCGCGTTCGATCTCTTCCGAGACGGCTTGCGCCTCCTGTTCGACCACAGCGGCAAACAATGCCTGCTTGTCGGCAAAGTGATGATAGAGCGCGCCGCGCGTGACGCCGGCAGCGGCGACGATCTCTGGTGTGCCGGTCTCGGCATAGGATTTGTCGGTGAACAGTTTGCGAGCCGCGGCGATGAGCTCGGCGCGCGTCGCCGCGGTGCGATCACGGTTGGAGCGACGAGCAGATCCCTGTTGCATACATTCAGCCTGTATGTTAATGCCATTTACATGCAGACTGTATGTTATTCGCCGGGAGAAGGAAAGATGAGGACGACGAGCTATTATCCGGTGCTGATGACGAGCGACGTTGCCGGCACGGCAGCCTTTTATGTTGCGCATTTCGGCTTCAAGCCGCTGTTTGAGGCCGACTGGTACGTACATCTGCGCTCAGCCGAAGACCGCCGCGTCAACCTCGGCATCGTCCGGGGCGATCATGAGACGATCCCGGAGGAAGGGCGGGGCCGCACATCTGGCCTGCTGATCAACTTCGAGGTCAGGGATCCGGATGCCGTCTATGAGCGGATCATCGCCGCCGGCCTGCCGATCCTGCGAACGCTGCGCGACGAACCCTTCGGCCAGCGTCATTTCATCACCAGGGATCCCAACGGCGTGCTGATCGACGTGATCAGGCCGATCCCGCCTAGCCCAGAATTCCTGGCGCAATATGCGCAGGGTGCTGCGGCGGGCTAACTTGCCCGCGCCAACGGCATTACCGTGACCTGAGTAATGCCGGAGCGGCGCACCACCGTGCATAGTGTCTCGCGGCCGATGCGCTCGGCGTCGAGCATGCGCACCAGATCGTCGACGCCGGTGACCGGGCGGCCGTCGATGGCGGCAATAATATCGCCTTCCCTGAGGCCGGCTTTGTCCGCCGGGCTGTTCTTCTCGACACTGCGCAGGCGCACCGCCGTGCTGCTCGATACTTGCGACAAAAGGGCTGCGCGGCGCGGCAGGTTGGTGGTATCGGCGGAAACGCCGATGAAGGCACGGCGCACGCGGCCGAAGCGGATGATTTCCGAGATGACGAAATTGGCCGTGTTGGAGGCAACCGCGAAGGCGATGCCTTGCGCACCGTGGATCATCGCGGTGTTAACGCCGATCACCTCGCCGGCCGAAGACACCAGCGGTCCGCCGGAATTGCCGGGGTTGAGCGCGGCGTCGGTCTGAATGACGTCGTCGATCAGCCGGCCGGTGGCGGCACGCATCGAGCGGCCGAGCGCTGAGACAACGCCGGTGGTGACGGTCCATTCGAAGCCGAGCGGGTTGCCGATGGCAATTGCAATCTGGCCGCGCCTCAACCGCTTGGAATCGCCAAGCGGCGCAACGTCGGCAAAGTTGCCGTCGGCGCGCACCAGCGCAATGTCGGTGTCGGGATCGCGGCCGAGCACGCGGCCTTCCCTGGAGGCGCCGTCCGGCATTGATACGCGCACGCTGCGCGCATCGCCGACGACGTGGAAGTTGGTGACGACCAGCCCGTCCGGCGCGATGACGAAGCCTGAGCCATGGCCGCCCGGGCCACCGACGCGCTCGATGCGGCAGACGGCGGGCCCGATACGGTCGACGGCGTCGGCGACCGTCGCCGAATAGGCGTCGAGAAGGCCATCGTCATATTGCAATTGCTGGGCGGGCAGGGCCATCTGAGGGCTCCGTTTTGAACAAGATGAACAATGCCTATATGTGCGGAGCGGCCAGACCGGCCGCGACCTGACCAGATGGCCAGTCAAACGCCCAACTAGCCGTCAGGCGAGTATCCGCCAACGCCCTGCCGGGCGATATCTGGGTCACGAAGAACCCAGGAGATAAATCATGAGCGATTTCAATCTGAGCACGTTTTCCGACGCCATTGCCGACATCGCGGCAGCCGCGGCCCCAGCGACGGCCAGCTTCGCGACGCATCACCGGACGTCAACTGCTTTCCACTGGCGGGACGGCTATTTCGTCACTGCCGAGGAGGCGGTCGAGGCCGGCGAGGAGATCGAGCTGACGTTTTCTTCGGGCGAAGCCGTCAAGTCCGAACTGGTCGGCCGCGACCCGTCCACCGGAACGGCCGTTTTGAAGCCGGCCGGCGCGCCGAGCGTGCCGTCGCTGGTAAAGGCGGATGCGGTGCGGCCGGGCAACCTGGCGGTCGTGGCGGGCAATAGCGACGGCACCTCGCTCGCTACCTTCGGCACGGTCGGCGAGGTCGGCCCGGCCTGGCGTTCAATGCGCGGCGGCACGATCGACCGGCGCATCAACCTTGCCGTCAATGCCGGCGGCCGTTTCGAGGGCGGCCCTGTGCTCGACGCCAAGGGCGGACTGATCGGCATGCTGCTGTTCGGGCCGCGCCGGCGGGCGCTGGTCATGCCTTACGAAACGATCGAACGGGCAGTCACGACGCTGCGCGAGAAGGGTCATGTGGCGCGCGGCTATCTTGGCGCCGGCCTGCATCCGGTCCGCAATGGTGATACACAGGGCGCCATGGTGATGAGCCTGGACGATAACGGGCCGGCGAAAGCAGCCGGTCTCAGCCTCGGCGACATCATCGTATCGTGGAACGCAGAGACGGTGCATGGCCCGCGCGAGCTGATCCGCAAGCTCGGGCCGGACAGCGCCGGTGCCTTGGTGACACTCGGCGTGGTGCGCGGCGGCGAGAACCGTGAGGTTTCCCTGACCATCGGTGAAAAGCCACTGAGCTGAGGGATAGATGGTAAGCGGTGAGGTCGCTGGCAGACGGCTGACGGTGCTGATCGCGCTCGGTGACGCCGAGCGCGCGCGAAGTCTGTCCGCCGTTCTCGCCGCGACCGATGATCTGCGGCCGGTTCTGGCGGGCGAAGCCGACGGGCGTGACGCGGCGGATGTCGCCATCGTCGATGATCATGGGGCGCAAGGCGGGCTCGTCGACGCGGCGATGCCTCGCGTGTTGCTATCGTCGCGAGCGGCCCGCGAACGGCCGGCCGATACAGTGTTTGCCGTGCTGCCCGTGCAAGCGGACGAATTGCTGATCGCCGCCGCCGCGCGGCTGGCGGCTGCGGGCTACCGGATTTCGCGTGACAGCCATGCTCTATCCGATCGGCATCACGATTTGACCTTCCACGACAGCGGCCGGTTCGAGGAGGAACCGGCCGACGAGCAGATCGTCCGGCCGATGCTTTCGCCGCGCGAAGGCGAGGTGCTGGCGCTGCTGGCCGAAGGCGCGCCCAACAAGGTCATCGCGCGGCGGCTGAACATCTCCGTGCACACGGCGAAGTTCCACGTCGCGGCGATCCTGACGAAGCTCGGTGCCGCCAACCGCACCGATGCGATTGCCATCGCCATGCGGCAGGGTCTGGTGCTGGTCTAGCTCTGATTGCCTCAAGGCCGACGCAGCGTAACCCGCATCCGGTGGGTTTGGCCTTGCGCGGCGCTTCTCGGCCGCGCAAGGATCGTCTCTTTTTGATGTTGCAGGGAGGCGCAAGGATGTCGCTCAAGGGAAAGACGCTTTTCATCTCCGGCGGGTCGCGCGGCATCGGCCTGGCGATTGCGTTGCGCGCCGCGCGCGACGGCGCCAATGTGACGATCGCGGCCAAGACCGCCGAGCCACATCCGAAGCTGCCCGGGACGATCTACACGGCGGCGCAGGAGATCGAGCAGGCCGGCGGCAAGGCGCTGCCGGTGCTGTGCGACATTCGGGATGAAGCACAGGTCGCCGAAGCCGTCGCCAAGACCGTGGAGAGGTTCGGCGGCATCGACATCTGCATCAACAACGCCAGTGCCATCCAACTCGCCGGCACGCTGGAGACTGATATGAAGCGCTACGATCTGATGCACCAGATCAATACGCGCGGCACTTTTCTCGTCTCCAAAATGTGCATTCCGCACTTGAGGTTGGCGGAAAATCCTCACATCCTGAATCTGGCGCCGCCGCTCGACATGAAGGCCAAGTGGTTCAAGAACCATGTCGCCTACACGATGGCGAAGTTCGGCATGTCGATGTGCACGCTGGGCATGAGCGCCGAGTTCGCCAGGGAAGGCATCGCGGTCAATTCGCTATGGCCGATCTCAACCATCGACACGGCGGCGGTGCGCAACCTCCTGGGCGGAGCGACGGTGGCGGCGATGAGCCGTTCGCCCGACATCATGGCCGATGCCGCACACGCTATCCTGGTCAGGCCCTCGCGCGAGGCAACCGGCAATTTCTACATCGACGAAGAAGTGCTGCGTGCGGAGGGCGTCAGCGATTTCTCGGCCTATGCGCCGGGCGCGACTGGCCCGCTCGCCGGCGACTTTTTTGTGCCGGACGAGGTGTTCGGCCGGACAGATACCAAAATCAAAGGTATCTACTGACCGAAAGTATCTAGCTAGTTTCCGTCCACAAACGTCAAACTGTTGATTTTATTGCCTAAATCGTGACTTTGCGCGGGCAAGGCCCGGCGGTTTC
>NZ_JAMYTD010000043.1:0-49090 GCF_040322255.1 Mesorhizobium sp. M0166
CTCACGGACGCCGCGCTGCATAACCTCTAGCTCCGCTCGTGCTGCGGCCAATTCGCGGCGTAAAGCCTCCTCATGCTCGCCGAGCGGCGTTTGCGCGCCCTCCTTGAGTGCCTGTGTTTCGCTGAGCACCAGCTCTCTAGATGTATGGGATCCGAGCGCGCTCGGTTGTGACTTGCCCGGTTCTTTGCCGACCTCGGTGTGTTCGGAAACCACGACCGACGAGCTGTCGTTAGCCGTGGCAACCGCTGGCGCTTCGGGCGCCAACTGACCATTTGCCGGAAATGCCAACAGCAGAACGAGGCATAACGGAATGAGGGACGGCATGGCGTTACACCCCCTGCCGCGTATCTCATGAAGTAAAATCAAGGGCCGTCGTTTAATAAAGGTGAAGTCACAGCGGAGGGATTTTGACCTGGTACTCTGCGCATGATTCATCACTGAACCTCACCGATCGCGGCCCTCACCGCTATTGTATTCTCCACTTACTGCACGCCGCGGCACCGTGGATGCCGCATCAAAGATCAATGCTAGTGAAGCACCCTCGGCAACGCCAAAGCACGGAATTGCGCGCAAAGGCTGTTTCCTATTTCCTTAGTTGTCATCATTCGAACAAACGGAACTTTCGGCTTTCGGGATGACCATCTTCCCTACCCAACGGCGCAAAGCAGCCATTCGGGTCTGCGAAGGTCGACTTCGGGTCAACACCAAACTTCCGCTGGATGGTACGGCGTACCTCACCCAGCCAGTACCGCCGCCTCCAACTCGCGGATGATCTTCGCCGGCTCGATACATTCATCGTGCCGGACCTTGGTGTGGAGCCGCATGGCGGCTTGCTCGCAGCCCGGAGCAAGGATTCAAGGATTAAAGCCGTTCCTTTCGAAGGGGCTTGCGGGTTGGCTTGGGGCTAAAACCGCATCCTTGACCCGCAGCTCACGCTGCCAGCACCGCCGCATCCAGCCCGCGGATGATCTTGGCCAGCTCGACGCATTCGTCGTGGCGCACCTTGTTGCGCCGCCAGGCGAGGCAGATCGTGCGTTGCGGCATCGGCTCCTGGAACGGCACGATCTTCAAGTCGGGGATAGTGCTGGCCGGCCCTGCCGCCATTTCCGGGATGAGCGTGACGCCGAGCCCGTGCGCCACCATCTGTAAGAGCGTCGTCAGGCTGGTCGCGCCGTAGCTTGCCATCGCCACCGGCCGCACGCTGCCGCAGACGGCGAGCGCCTGTTCGCGCAGGCAGTGGCCTTCCTCCAGCAGCATCAGCCGCTCCAGCGCCGGGCTTTCCGGCGGCACCGGCGGCGAGGCGAAGGCGGGATCGCCGGCCGGCACGGCCAGGAAGAACCGGTCGGAGAAAAGTTCCTCGGTGACAAGGCCCGGGTAGTCGAGCGGCAGTGCGGCGACGAAGGCGTCGAGCTTTCCCGAGCTGGTGTCGTCGACCAGCGACGCGGTCACCGCCTCGCGCAATTCGAGTTGCAAGGCCGGGAAATGTCGTTTCAGCTCCGGCAGCACATGCGGCAAGAGATAGGGCGCCACCGTCGGGATGATGCCGAGCCGGAAGCGGCCTTCCAGCGCCGGGCGGCCGCGCCGGGCGGTCGCCTCGACGTCGCGGACGTCAGCAAGAATGCGCTCGATGCGCGGCAGCAGCGCCTGCGCCTCGTCGGTCATGCGCACCGCCTTGCCGCCGCGCTCGAACAACCGGCAATTGAGCCGCAGCTCCATCTCGGCGATCTGCGCGGACAGCGCCGGCTGGCTGACGCCGGCGAGTTTTGCGGCGCGGCCGAAATGCAGCGTCTGCGCCAGCGCTTCAAAATAATGCATCTGCCGGACGGTCAAACCGATCATAAGGAAAACCTATCAGAATAAACAGCAAAGGCAATTTGTCTTTATCGGCCGGGCAGGCTAGTCTGGAACCATTCCAGAATGGCGCGGCCGCTGGCCCTGCCCGGAAAATCAACAAAATCCCGGAAAATCAACTAAATCGGAGGCAAAGATGGACGCGAAAACCGACGACAACAGCGCCGGCAAATGCCCGGTCCCACATGGATCGGCCAGGAGGGGCAACCGTGACTGGTGGCCGAACCAGCTCGATCTTGGCGTCCTCCACCAGCAGTCCAGCCTCTCGGACCCAATGGACGAGGACTTCGACTACGCCAAGGAATTCAAGAGCCTCGATCTCGATGCTGTGATCAGGGACTTGCACCAGGTGATGACCGATTCGCAGGATTGGTGGCCGGCCGATTTCGGCCATTACGGCCCGCTCTTCATCCGCATGGCCTGGCACAGCGCCGGCACCTATCGCATCGGCGACGGCCGTGGCGGCGCCGGCGCCGGCCAGCAGCGTTTCGCGCCGCTCAACAGCTGGCCGGACAACGCCAATCTCGACAAGGCGCGCCGGCTGCTGTGGCCGGTCAAGCAGAAATACGGCAGGAAAATCTCCTGGGCCGACCTGTTGATCCTCACCGGCAACGTCGCGCTGGAATCGATGGGCTTCAAGACCTTCGGCTTCGCCGGCGGCCGCGCCGATGTCTGGGAGCCCGAGCAGGACGTCGACTGGGGGTCGGAAACCAAGTGGCTCGCCGACGAGCGCTATTCCGGCGACCGCGAACTTCACGGCCATCTCGGCGCCGTGCAGATGGGGCTGATCTACGTCAACCCGGAAGGGCCGAACGGCAAGCCCGATCCACTGGCCGCGGCACGCGACATCCGCGAAACCTTCGCCCGCATGGCCATGAACGACGAGGAAACCGTGGCGCTGATCGCCGGCGGCCACACTTTCGGCAAGACCCACGGCGCCGGTGATGCATCGCTGGTCGGCGCGGAGCCGGAAGGCGCAGGCATCGAGGCGCAGGGCCTCGGCTGGTCGAGCAAACATGCCACCGGCATTGCCGGAGACGCCATCACCTCGGGCCTCGAGGTGACCTGGACCACGACGCCGACCAAATGGAGCAACAACTTCTTCGACAATCTGTTCAACTACGAATGGGAGCTGACCAAGAGCCCGGCCGGCGCCCATCAGTGGACGCCGAAGGGCGGCGCCGGTGCAGGCACCGTGCCCGACGCGCACGATGCCTCGAAGCGCCGCGCGCCGGCGATGCTAACGACCGACCTCGCGCTGCGCGTCGACCCGGCCTATGAGAAGATTTCGCGGCGTTTCCACCAGAATCCGGATCAGTTCGCCGATGCCTTCGCCCGCGCTTGGTTCAAGCTGACCCATCGCGACATGGGCCCGGCCGTCCGCTATCTCGGCCCACTCGTGCCGAAGGAAGAGCTGATCTGGCAGGATCCGATACCGGCAGTCGATCACGAGCTGGTCAACGACCAGGACACCGCCTCGCTGAAGGCGAAGATCCTGGCCTCCGGCCTGTCCGTTTCCGAACTGGTCTCGACCGCCTGGGCCTCGGCCTCGACGTTCCGCGGCTCCGACAAGCGCGGCGGCGCCAACGGCGCCCGCATCCGCCTGGCGCCGCAGAAGGACTGGGAGGTCAACCAGCCGGCGCAGCTGGCCAAGGTGCTCGAGACGCTCGAAGGCATCCAGAAGGGCTTTAACGCTTCGCAGTCCGGCGGCAAGAAGATCTCGCTTGCCGACCTGATCGTTCTCGGCGGCGTCGCCGCCGTCGGGAAGGCGGCCAAAGACGGCGGCCATGACGTCAAGGTGCCGTTCACGCCGGGCCGCATGGACGCCTCCCAGGAACAGACGGACGTCCAGTCCTTCGCCGCGCTCGAGCCGAAAGTCGATGGCTTCCGCAATTATGTCAGGGGCAAGCCGCCGATGTCGGTCGAAGCGATGCTGGTCGACCGGGCGCAGCTGCTGACCTTGACGGCGCCGGAGATGACGGTGCTCGTCGGCGGGTTGCGGGTGCTCGGCGCCAACACCGGCCAGTCGAAGCACGGCGTGTTCACCGACAGGCCGGGCACGTTGACCAATGATTTCTTCGTCAACCTGCTCTCTATGAACACGGTCTGGGATCCGGCCGGCGGTTCCGATGAAGTCTACGAAGCGCGCGACCGCAAGACCCGGGCGGTCAAGTGGACCGGCACCCGCGCAGACCTCATCTTCGGCTCGCACGCGCAATTGCGTGCGCTTGCCGAGGTCTACGGATCGGCGGACGCCGGGCAGAAATTCGCCCGGGATTTCGCCGCTGCCTGGACCAAGGTGATGAACGCCGACCGTTTTGACCTCGCGGCCTGATCCGGGCACGCGAAGTTCTCGACGCAACAAAAAAGGCGCGGGCCTCGACCCGCGCCTTTTTCGTTGGGCTTGCGAAAAGTCAGTCCTTCTCGAAGATGCCGGCCTTGGCGACGACGCCGGCAACGGCGCCGCCGATCAGCGGCGCGACGATGAACAGCCACAGCTGGCCGATCGCCGCAGTTCCCGAAAACAGCGCCGGTCCGATCGAACGGGCCGGGTTGAGCGATGTGCCGGTCACTGGAATGATGGCGAAGTGCAGGCCCGCCAGCGTCAGGCCGATTACGAGGCCGGCGAAGGCCGTGGTGTGCTTGGCGTTGGTGACGCCGAGGATCACCGTGACGAAGGTGAAGGTGCCGATCAGCTCCCACAGGAAGGCCGAGCTGACGCCCCATTTCGTCACGTCCCAGCCATTGGCGCCGAAGCCGCCGGTGTGGCCGCCGACCTGTCCGGAGACGATGATCCACAGTGCCAGCGACGCGATGATGGCGCCGATGACCTGCGCGATCCAATAGGGAATGACGTCCCTGGCCGGCATCCGCCCGGCGAGGAAAACGCCGAGCGTCACCGCCGGATTGAGATGCGCGCCCGAAATCGGGCCGATCGCATAGGCCGCCGCGATCAGGCCGATGCCGAACGCCAGACCGATACCTTCCTGGCCAAGCGGCAGCGCGCCGCCGAAGCCGCCCGTTACAACCGAAGCCGTGCCGATGAACACCAATAGAAACGTGCCTAGAACTTCCGCCAGATAAGTTTTCATTGCCCTCTCCTCGTATCGACCCGCGGCATCGCATTTTTCTGCGACGCGAATCACCGCGCAAAGAGTATTCGCAACCGCAAAAGTTGCAAAGCAGAGCGGTTGCACCTGCCGTCGTGCTTGTGCGTGTCAGTTGCGCGCTTTAGAGCGGCATGCGTTCACTTGAGCGCACAATGCACGCTCTAGCCACTTTGGAACCCACGTATCGTGCTTTCCGAAAATCGGTTTCCGATTGTCGGGCCGATGCGATAGAGCAGGGCCGCAATTAGTTTGCTGAGTAATGGAAGACGACAATGAGACTGGGCGGGCGGCTGGCGGCAGCCATCGAAGTGCTTGACGACATTGGCCGGCGCCACCGGCCGGTGGCCGATGCGCTGAAGGACTGGGGCCTGTCGCACCGCTTCGCCGGTGGCGGCGACCGCGCCGCGATCGGCAACATCGTCTATGACGCGCTGCGCCGCAAGCGCTCGGCCGGCTGGCTCTTGGGCGAAGACACGCCGCGCGCCATCGGCTTCGGCGCGCTGCTGCTCGAATGGGGCCAGACGGCGCAGTCGCTGAACGAGGCGCTCGAGGGCGACAAGTTCGCGCCGCCGCTGCTTACCGCCGACGAACTGACAACGCTTGCAGCTCGCCGGCTTGCCGACGCGGCGCCGGCTGTCAGGGCAGACATCCCCGACTGGTGCATACCGCTGTTCGAACGGGCGTTCGGCACGGCCTGGGTGGAAGAGGGTGCCGCGCTTGGCACTCGCCCGCCGCTCGACCTCAGGGTCAACACGCTGAAGGCCGATCGCGCAAAAGTGCTGACGGAATTGGCGGAGACCGGCGCCAAGCCTGCGCGGATCGCGCCGCACGGCATCCGCATCCCGCCGATCGAAGGCGACGGGAGGCACCCGAACGTACAGGCCGAGCCGGCCTTCCAGAAAGGCTGGTTCGAGGTTCAGGACGAGGGTTCCCAGATTGCGGCCGAACTGGCCGGCGCCGAGCCTGGCATGCAGCTGCTCGACTTTTGCGCCGGCGCCGGCGGCAAGACGCTGGCGCTGTCCGCGGCGATGGACAATCGCGGCCAGATCTTCGCCCACGACGCCGAGAAGGCCAGGCTGGCGCCGATCTTCGACCGCATACGCCGTTCGGAAAACCGCAATGTGCAGATCGTCACCAAGCCGGCCGAACTCGCGCCGCTCGGCAAGCATATGGATATCGTGCTGATCGATGCGCCTTGCACCGGTAGCGGCACCTGGCGGCGCCGGCCGGATGCCAAATGGCGGCTGACTCAGAGGCAGCTCGACGCCCGCAAGGGCGAGCAGGAGACGATCCTCGACGCCGCCAGGGACTTCGTCAAACCCGGCGGCCTGCTGGTCTACATCACCTGTTCGGTGTTCGACGAGGAAAATGGCGACCAGGTTTCGGCCTTCCGCGACCGCCATCCCGGTTTTGTCCCGGTCGATCACCGCCAGCTTTGGGACAGCCGTTTTGCGGGCCACGAAGCGGCAGTGCGGATTGGCGCTGCGGGCGGCATTTCGCTGTCGCCTTTGCTGAGCGGCACCGACGGCTTTTACTTCTGCGCGCTGCGCCGCGTCGGCTGAACGGTTGCCGGATGTCGCCGATCTCGCTTCTTATCAGCAGGTTTAGCCAATTGCTGCAGTGCAGCATTTGCGATTGCCTGCCGCCCACCCCTCTGCGATAAATGCCTTTGCAATAAGATTTGCCGAGAAACGAAGGGCGACGGCCATGGCAGCAAAGATCGTTCCTGCTCCCGATTACGAGGACCGCGTCAGGACGTCCTTCGCGCGCCAGAACGCGATGATGACGATTGGCGCCGAGCTGACGCTGGTGACGCCCGGCATTATCGAGATCGAAATGCCCTATTCGACGGCACTGACGCAGCAGCACGGCTTTCTCCATGCCGGCGTCATTTCGACGGCTCTCGACTCGGCCTGCGGCTATGCGGCATTCTCGCTGATGCCGGAAAATTCCGGCGTGCTGACCATCGAGTTCAAGGTCAATCTGCTGGCGCCCGGCCGGGGCGAGCGCTTCCTGTTCCGCGGCTCGGTAACCAAGCCCGGCCGCACCATCATCGTCGCCGACGGACAAGCCTATGCGTTCGCCACCGACGGCGAGGCCAAGCTGATCGCCACAATGACCGGAACGATGATGACAGTGCTCGGCCGCGACGGTATCGAGGGGTGAGGAGCGGTCCGCGCAGCGGACGAAAAGCCCCTAAATGGGCTTTTCGAGCGACGAACGCCCGGAGCCATAGCGAAGGGCCGGGGACCGGTGAGGGCACGTCGCCCTTCTTACCTTCCGGCTCCGGTGGTAGGGCCAGAAAAAGGAGTAGATCGTCGTGACCGGTAAAGTGTCTCGCCTGTCCGGCAAGTCCGTTCTCTTCGTCATGGCGGCCGAAGCCGAATACGGCCCACATCTGCAGCGGCTGTTCACACCGCTGATGACCGGCGTCGGGCCGGTCGAGGCCGGCGTCAGGCTCGGCGCGGAACTGTCCCGGCTGAGCGTCGAAAAGGCGCTGCCCGATCTCGTCGTGTCGCTCGGTTCGGCGGGCAGCCGGACGCTGGAGCAGACCGAAATCTACCAGGCCGTGTCAGTTGGCTACCGCGACATGGACGCCTCGCCATTGGGGTTCGAGAGGGGCGCCACGCCGTTCCTCGACCTGCCCGTCAGCGTGCCGCTGCCGTTCAGGATACCAGGCATCAGGCCGGCGACGCTGTCGACCGGCGCGGCAATCGTCACCGGCGCCGCTTACGACGCGGTCGCCGCCGACATGGTCGATATGGAGACCTTCGCCTGCCTGCGCGCCTGCCAGCTGTTCGACGTGCCGTTGATTGGCCTGCGCGGCATTTCCGACGGCGCGGCCGATCTGAGACACGTCGGCGACTGGACCGAATATCTGCACGTCATCGACGAGAAGCTGGCCGCGGCCGTGCAACTGCTGGAACGGGCGATCGCCTCCGGCGCGATCGACTTCAAGCTTGTTGGGGCGGCAGGTTCTTAGCGTTGCCGAACAGCACGCCGATCATCCTGAAGCGAACGGCGTTGTCGCGATTGACGTAAGTGACTGACCCGGGCTCGTGATCGAGGGTCCAGCGTCCGGTCGCGCCGGTGTCCCAGTCGGCGACATAACCGTTATCGAGCATCCACCAGCGCCCGCTTCGCGCCTCGCCATCGTCGAGCAGCATGTGCGCGTCACCCTCGCTTTCAAAATAGACGTAAGCCTCCTTGCCGTTTCGTTCCAAGACATGGGTCATGTCCGGAATGAGCATCGCAAGGGTTTCCTTCTGAAGTGCTGCCATGATTTCCTCCTGAATTGAAGTCGCCGATTGCCTTGACCGGCATCGCCACTTAGAGTGAACTAGTAGTCAAGATGCTTGACTATCTATCGGGCGAGAAGAATTTGGTCAAGAGCCTTGACGAAAAATCCGAAAAGCTGCCGGATCACATAGGTTGGCGGCTGTGGCAGGCGAGCCGCGCCTGGCAGACCGAATTCGCCGCGGCGATGCGCGCTGCCGGCCATCACTGGTTCACCGAAGCGCGTGCCGGCCTGCTTGGACACATCCCGCGCGGCGGCATGCGCCAGTCGGCGCTGATCGAGCGCTCGGCGATCTCAAAGCAGGCGGTTCAGCAATTGCTCGACGGCTTGGAGACGGAAGGTGTGTTGCAGCGTCTGCCCGATCCGCAAGACGGTCGCGGCAAGCTTGTTCGCTACACGCGCAAGGGCCTGGACGCCCTGCGCGATGGCGACCGCATCAAGCTGAAGATCGAACGGAGCTATGTTGCCCGGCTTGGCCATGAGCGCTTCGCGGCGCTGATGGGCGCCTTGCGGTCACTCGATAAAACGCAAACTGATGCATTGGACAAAGCCTCTGGCGTTCAGGACGACGCGCCGGAATCGAAGTGACCGCGCGACCTCACAACCCATTGCGCCGACTCGTTTCTTTCTCTAAACGCTCGCCATGAAAACAGCCAATCATCCCGACACCGTCCTGATTGTCGATTTCGGCAGCCAGTTCACCCAGCTGATCGCCCGGCGCATCCGCGAGGCTGGCGTCTTTTCCGAGATCGTGCCCTTCCAGTCGGCCGAGGCGGCGTTCAAGCGCATCAATCCGAAGGCGGTGATCCTGTCCGGCGGTCCGGCCTCGACCGGCGACATTGGCAGTCCGCGCGCGCCGCAGATCGTCTTCGATGCCGGCGTGCCGGTACTCGGCATCTGCTATGGCCAGATGGCGATGTGCGTGCAGATGGGCGGCGTCGCCGAAAGCTCCGATCATCGCGAATTCGGCCGCGCCTTCGTCGAGATCGCCAAGGACAGCCCGCTGTTCGAGGGCCTGTGGGCGCCTGGCCAGCGCCACCAGGTGTGGATGAGCCATGGCGACCGCGTCATCACCCTGCCGAAGGGATTCGAGGTGCTGGGAAAATCGGAGGGCTCGCCCTTCGCCATCTTCGGTAATGTCGAACGCAAGATGTACGGTCTCATGTTCCACCCCGAAGTGGTGCACACGCCGGACGGCGCCAGGCTGCTCCAAAACTTCGTCCACAACATCGCCGGCATCGAAGGCGACTGGACGATGCGCGCCTACCGCGAGCACGCGGTCGAGACGATCCGCAAACAGGTCGGCAAGGGCAAGGTGATCTGCGCGCTGTCGGGCGGCGTCGATTCCTCGGTCGCGGCCCTGCTGATCCACGAGGCGGTCGGCGACCAGCTCACCTGCATCCTTGTCGACCACGGGCTGATGCGCAAGGACGAGGCGGCCGGCGTGGTTGAGATGTTTCGCCAGCATTACAATCTGCCGCTGATCCTGGTCGACGCTTCGGACCGTTTCATCGGCGCGCTCGAGGGCGAGTCGGACCCCGAGAAGAAACGCAAGACCATAGGGCGGCTGTTCATCGAAGTGTTCGAGGAGGAGGCCGAGAAGCTCGGCGGCGCCGATTTCCTGGCACAAGGCACGCTCTATCCCGACGTCATCGAAAGCGTCTCCTTCAGCGGCGGTCCGTCGGTGACGATCAAGTCGCACCACAATGTCGGCGGCTTGCCCGAACGCATGAACATGCAGCTGGTCGAGCCGCTGCGCGAATTGTTCAAGGACGAGGTGAGGGCGCTCGGCAAGGAGCTCGGCCTGCCCGACAGCTTCATCGGCCGGCATCCGTTCCCCGGTCCCGGTCTCGCCATCCGCTGCCCGGGCGGCATCACCCGCGAAAAGCTGGAGATCCTGCGCGAGGCCGACGCCATCTATCTCGACGAGATCCGCAAGGCCGGCCTCTACGATGCCATCTGGCAAGCCTTCGCCGTGCTGCTGCCGGTGCAGACAGTCGGCGTGATGGGCGACGGCCGCACCTACGAATTCGTCTGCGCGCTGCGCGCCGTCACCTCGGTCGATGGCATGACCGCGGATTTCTACCACTACGACATGGCATTCCTGGGCGCCGCCGCCACCCGCATCATCAACGAGGTGCGCGGCATCAACCGCGTCGTCTACGACGTGACGAGCAAACCACCGGGCACCATCGAGTGGGAGTAGGGGGAGAACGGCGGCAATAGCGTAGTTTCGGCGGCGATTTGCGTTGCCGTTTTGATGCCTTTCACTCCGTCCCGACGCCCGTTGAGCCGCATTGGGTTCCATCTCGAATTTGCAGGTCCGATCTGAGTCCGATCCTCGGGCGATGTAAAGCAGCTTCAGAGAGTGAGAGGGCAGTAGCGTAGAATGGCGCACACATAGGCGGGTCTGCTTCTCGACCCTGAGAGAGCTACTACCCGCTCCGAGCAATCTTCCTCGCCAGCACCACACTGACCAAACAACCGATGCCAGCCAGCGCCATGACGCTGCCCATTGGAACTGGCGTTCCGTTGGCAAGAACCCCGACTAGCGCTGAGCCTACCATTCCGCTCCCGTACTGGATCGCGCCGACAACTGCAGACGCTGCTCCGGCGCGTCGCTGTACACTCGACAAAGCGCCGGCGACTGCGTTGGCCAGGATGAGTCCGTTCATCGCTGTGAACAAAAACTGCGTGACGATCAGGCTGACAACGCCGCCGATGCCAGTGGCGGTAACCAGCGCAAGAGCAGCACCAAACGCCGCAGCCCCCACGGCACCTGCCAAAAGCATGCGATCGCTGCCAAAGCGAACGACGAGGCGCGAATTGATGAAGTTTGTCGCCATCAAGCCCAGCACACCGGACGAGAATACAAGTCCGTAAAGCTCGGGGCTGAGGCCATGGTAGGCGATATAGGCAAAGGCGCCGCCGGCGATGTTGGCGAATACGCCCACGTAGTAGAAGCCCACCGCCGCTGCATAGCCAACCAGCACGCGGTTGCGCAGCACCTCGCCATAGCCGGCGACGGCCTGCACTATGGTGTCGGAGTGACGCTCCGCGCGCGGCAGCGTCTCGGGGACGGTGAGGATGGCAAGGGCCGTGGCGGTACCGATTGCCACGAGCGTCCAGAAGATGGCCTGCCAAGAGGACACCGCGAGAATCTGTGCACCGACGCTCGGTCCAAGAAGTGGCGCGACCACCATCACCGTCATGAGTGTCGAGAGCACCTTGGCGGCGCGATCCCGCTCATAGAGATCCCGAACCATCGCGCGAGCCAGGGCGACGCCGGCACTGGCGCCCAGCGCCTGGACGATACGCCAGCCGATGAGTTGCCAAGCGTCGGTCGACAGTGCGCAGCCTGCCGAGCCTATGACGAAAATGACGATACCCAGCGCTACCGGTCCGCGACGGCCAAAACGATCACTGACCGGGCCCCAAAATAGCTGCCCGAAACCAAAACCGAGCAGGTACCCGGAGATCGCGAACTGCAAGGTTCCCTCGCTTGTTCCGAGGGCCACCTGCATGGTGGGCAGCGCAGGAAGAAAGAGGTCAGTCGAGATCGAGGCGAAACCGAGTAGTACCGCCAGAATGAACAGCAGCCGGAACCCGCCAGGTTCGGCCGGCCCGGCAATCGACTGTGATCTCCCATCGGCTTGAGCGCCGCTCACAGCCCGGATCGCTTCAGCATTGCTTCCGGGTAGCGGTCGCCTTCGATCTTGATCGAGGCAGAGGCAGTTTCGATCTCGGCGAGGTCCTCAGCCGAGAGCCGCACCTCGAGCGCGCCGATGTTCTCTTCGAACCGCTCGAGCCTGCGTGTACCAAACAGCGGTACGATCCATGGCTTCCTGGCGAGAAGCCACGCCAGCGCTACCTGTGCCGGGGTGGCTCCAACGCGCTCGCCGACAGTGCGGATCAGGTCTACCAGCGCCTGGTTGGCCTGAAGTGCTTCCGGCGAGAAGCGCGGAATCTTGCTGCGGAAGTCCGCTTCGCTGAGCTGGGTGTTGACGTTGATCGTCCCGGTCAGAAAGCCTTTGCCGAGCGGGCTGAACGGGACGAGGCCGATGCCAAGCTCCTCTATCGTAGGAAGGATTTCCTTCTCCGGATCTCGCGTCCACAACGAGTACTCGCTCTGCAGTGCCGTCACCGGCTGAACGGCATGAGCTTTCCGGATCGACTGGGCGCCTGCCTCCGACAGGCCAAAATGCAGCACCTTGCCCTCGGCAATCAGGTCCTTCACGACGCCCGCAACGTCCTCCATCGCCACGTCGGGATCGACCCGGTGTTGGTAGTAGAGATCGATGTAGTCGGTCCGAAGCCGCTTGAGGCTGCCCTCGACCGCACGCCGGATCTGCGTCGGTTTGCTGTTGACGCCGCCATAATGCTCCCCGGTATCCTGATTGATGTCCCAACCGAACTTGGTCGCGATCTTCACCGTGTCGCGCATGCCGGCAAAGGCCTCGCCGACCATGATCTCATTGGTCCAGGGCCCGTAGGACTCGGCCGTATCGAAGAAATCCATGCCTCGGTCATAGGCGGCGCGAAGCAGCGCGATCATTTCCGGTCGATCGGGAATGTCACGCGACTTGCCGTAACCCATCGCGCCCAGTGAAAGGGCCGAGACCTCGAAATCTTGTCCGAGTTTACGCTTCTGCATTTTGATCCTCCGTCGTCTCTAGGCTAGAGCGAGTTCCAGTCAGGAAAGTGGGGCAATACGGACTGTCGCAGCTCGGGCGCGCGGTCCGATCATGTGTGCGAGGTAGCTGCTCCAGCCGTACTTGGCGCGGTAAGCATCGTCGATGCGGTCGTTGACCACACCGTCGACGGTTACGAAGGCGACATCCTTGATGAGGCCGGCAGAGGTGATGCGTCCGGCCTTCTGTTTGACCGCCGCTTTGTACCAACGCGAGGCCGTGCCGTTGTAGGCGCGCACGTAGAGTTCACCATCGACAACCACCGACCAGATCCAGGTCAGGGTGCCATACGTTTTTCCATCGTCGCGAAACGGTGCGATATGCAGGTCGTCTGCATCAGCGATGCGGTCCAGCTCTTGTTCATTCCACATGCTTGTCACACCTCCCGCTCACGTGCGCAGGAGCGTCTTGATGGCGCGGCGTTCATCCATGGCGCGGTAGCCTTGGGCCGCGTCCGCCAGTGGGAGTTCGAGATCGAACACCTTGCCGGGGTTGATCTTGCGGGTGAGGATCAGGTCCATCAGGTGCGGCAGGAAACGGCGCACCGGGGCAGGACCGCCGATCATGCCGGTCTGCGAGAAGAACAGCGACTGGCCGTCGAACTGCACGCCGTGCGGTACGCCGACATAGCCGATTATTGAACCAGGCCGCGCGCAGTTGATCGCCGTCTGCATCGATTCCTGGGTGCCGACGCATTCGAGCACAGCATCGGCGCCGATGCGCTTGGTCAATTCCTTGACGCGGACGACACCGGCATCGCCACGCTCGGCAATGATGTCGGTGGCACCGTATTCGAGCGCCAGGTCCTGACGCGTCTTGTGCCGGCTCATGGCGATGATCCGCCCGGCGCCAAGTTGCTTGGCGGCCAGAACGCCCATCAAGCCTACGGCGCCATCGCCGACGACGACCACGGTCGAGCCCGACTGCACGCGTGCTGCATCGGCCGCATACCAGCCCGTGCCGAGGACATCGGAAGCCGCAAGCAGGCTGGGGATCAGGTCGTCCGACGGCATTTCAGACGTTGCGATCAATGTGCCATCAGCGAGCGGGACCCGCGCCAGTTCGGCCTGGCCGCCGGTCATGAATTCGCGCTGCTCGCACGACGACTGGAAGCCATGGCGGCAATGCGGGCAGGTGTTGTCGGAAAGGACGAACGAGCCGACGACGAACTGGCCCGGCTTGACCGTCTTCACCTCGCTGCCCACCTCGACAACGACACCGCAATATTCATGGCCCATCGCCATTGGAGCCTTGACGTCGTTGAGGCCACGGAATGGCCACAGGTCCGAGCCGCAGATGCAAGTCGCCGACAGCCGGATGATGGCATCGGTTGGGTTCAGGATTTTCGGTTCGTCGCGCTCTTCCACGCGCACGTCACCGGGGGCATAGAGCATTGTTCCAAGCATGTTCAGTTCCTCAAGAGTTCGATGGTCACGTCCGCGCTGCCGGGCTTGAGCAACGCCTCGAAGCCCTCCTCAATCCGGCCCAGTCTCACCAGGCCCGCCGAGTAGCGGAAATCTTTCTGGAAGAGGGCCAGGTTGCCCCAGGGCGCGTAGTACGTGACATCGCCTGCCTTGGGCGTGATCCCTTCGGGCGCACCTTCGGTACTCAGCTTCTCGGGCAGACCTGCGATCTTTTCCGTAGACGCGTAATCCTCAAGCGTCAGCGTGAGCGGCAACTGGGCGACGAGGCCACGCGTTGCGGCGCTATCTTCAAGCGTCGCGCTGACAAGCGTTCCGTCGAGCGTGAACTTGATCTTCATGGGACCGCCTTCCTCTTGCGCGGAGGCCGAACCCGCCATTGTCAGCAACCCAGCGGTCAGCACGACGCCCAGAGGTGCTCGCATGCCGCGAATGGTTGGGTGGCCTTGTTTCATGTCGTCGTCCGCTACACGCCAGCTTCTTCGAACACGCGGCGGGCAATGCCCAGCGCGGTGCTCGCAGGCGGCCAGCCCGCGTAAAATGCGAGATGTGTTATGGTCTCGACGATCTCATCGCGCGTCACGCCGTTCTCGAGCGCGCGCTTCAGATGGAACGGCAACTCGTTCTGCCGGTAGTTCGAGATCAAACAGGTGATGGTGACGAGGCTGCGGTCGCGCGGCGAAAGCCCCTCACGCTTCCACACATCGCCGAAAAGGACTTCATCGGTGTATCGCCCCAGCGCGGGTGCGATGTCGCTAAAAGGGTTCTTTGCTGGTGCGGGTGTGTCGGCCATAACTACCTCCTTTCGTTTTTGGCTACTTGCTTGACGCGGCGTACTGCCCGTCGGTGACCTTCTCGAGCCAGTCGACGGCCTTACCGTCCAGGATTTCGTGGACCGCGAGATGGGTCATGGCGACGTCTGGGGCAGCACCGTGCCAGTGCTTCTCGCCCGGCGGAAACCAGACGACATCGCCAGGCCGGATTTCCTCGATGTCCCCGCCCCAGCGTTGCACGCGCCCGAGGCCGCCGGTGACGACCAGGGTTTGGCCGAGCGGATGGGTATGCCAGGCGGTCCGAGCGCCAGGCTCGAACGTTACGCTGGCGCCTTGGACACGTTCCGCGGCGTTGGGGTTGAACATGGGGTCGACACGGACTGTGCCGGTGAACCAGTCTGTCGGACCTTTTCCTGAAGGCCGCGAGCCTGCTCGCATGATGTCCATTTCGCTCTCCTTGGGAGAATTCCCACAATCGAGTTCGTCGAGGCCACGTTTCGCGCAGGGACAATCTAGGCGAACTGCTTACCGTGGATTAGTACGAGTAATCTGCATGTGGCTGTGAACAGGATTCAGCAATGGCGCGGAACAACATCAACGAAATGATCGGATTTCTTGCGGTCGCTCGGGAGCGGAGTTTCACCAAGGCAGCGGCGCAGATGGGGGTTACTCCGTCAGCCCTCAGCCACTCCATCCGTGGCCTAGAGGAGCGCCTCGACATCCGCCTACTGTCGAGAACGACCCGCGACGTCTCTCCGACCGAAGCAGGCGAGCGACTAATGCGGTCGATCGGACCGCACTTCGAGCAGATCGAGGCGGAGATCGAAGCCCTCAGCGAATTGCGTGACAAGCCGGCGGGCAACATCCGCATTGCCTGCAGCGACTATGTGATCGACACGATCTTCCGCCCGATGCTCAATCAGTTCCTGCGGACATATCCCGACATCAGCGTTGAACTTGCCATCGACAATGGCCTCACCAACATCGTGGAGCAGCGGTTTGATGCCGGGGTGCGTTTAGGGGAGGCACTCAGCAAGAACATGATCGCCGTCAGAATTGGGCCCGACTGGCGATTCACCGTGGTCGCGACGCCTGCCTACTTTGAACGACGCTCCAAACCCGAAGTCCCCCAAGACCTCACCAACCACCGCTGCATAAACATGCGCCTCACCACGGCCGGCGGAATCTATGCGTGGGAGTTCAAAAAGGACGGACGGGAACTAAACGTGCGAGTCGAGGGCCAGTTGGTGTTCAATAGCGTGGTGCCGGTGCTGAGGGCCGCGCTGGATGGTCACGGCCTCGCCTACGTGCCCGAGGATCTGACAAAACCCTACCTCGACAGCGGAGAGCTGGTTGAAGTGCTCGCCGACTGGTCGCCCAACTGGCAGGGGTACCACCTCTACTACCCGAGCCGCCGCCAGGCCTCTCCCGCTTTCACCGCCTTCGTAGACGCGCTCAGGTATCGCGGCTAAGCCTTAGCTGCCATCAAGCCCGGAGCCGACGATCTTGTCCGATCTCATCATTGACGCCCATCACCATCTCTGGCGCCTCGCTGATGGCGACTATCGGTGGCTGCAGGGCATGCCGGAACTCGTGCATGACTTCACCGTCGAGGACTATCTGCCGTTGCTCCGCGAGGCGGGCGTGAATCGCTCGATCATCGTTCAGGCGATCGAAGACGAAACAGAAACCGCCGGCATGGTGGCGTTGGCCCGGGGAGCATGAATGGATCGCGGGCGTCATTGGCTGGGTAGACCTCGTAAGACCTGACGCGACGGAGCGTTTGGGCTGGCTGACATCGCAGCCTGAAGTTGTCGGGATGCGAAACTGGGCAATGACGCGCTCTGATCCGCTTTGGTTGGCGAGCGCAGATTTAGATGATGGCTTTGCCGCATTGGCAGCCAGCCGCCTGACCTATGATGCATTGGTCAATTCGAGCAATCTACGAGCGTTGCGCGACCGGCTCGCGAGGACACCTGGACTGCGCGTCTGCATTGATCACTTCGCATACCCCCGCCCGGATTGGCCGCATGGTGGCCGCGAGGAGCAGGACTGGATCGGGCACCTGTCAGCGCTCGCTGCGGAAGGCTGTACCATCAAGCTCTCCGGTTTCGGCCACAAGGTAGACGGCCGGTGGCAACCCCACCTCTTCAGCCGCTATGTCGACATTGTGCTGGACGTGTTCGGCCCTGAGCAAACCATGTGGGCATCGAACTGGCCCACAGTGCTCACAGAGTGCAGTTTTCGCGATTGGTACGACGCCTCTCGCGACTGGACGGCAGGATTGAGTGTAGATGAACATGGGCAGCTCTTCGGCGGAACGGCGCGCAGTTTCTATGGCGTGTGACTAGACGCGCTGCCGTCGCCGAGCCCGCTTAGCTAGCGGAATCGGCCAGTAACTCCTCGAGCCCACCCACAAAGTGGACGTTTGCCGACATCGGCCTGCCCCAAACAAATCTTTGCGGTCCGTTCCGGATGGGCTCTCGGGTCTGAGGACGCTCTCACCACAGCTAGCGTTGGAAGCGCGTTAACACTGCGGTAGCCTCCAATTGCTCCGACTAGACGTCTGCCTCCTGCGCTTTCATCGGTCGCGTCTTCCGCTGACGGACATCCGGGCCAAGAGCAACCTTCGCGCGTCCGGCGAGAGAGGTCTGTCGGCGCTGTTCGAGCCACGCCTCCACCTCTTCCAGATCCCACACCACGCAACGGGGCGTAAGATTGAAGCGGCGTGGGAATTCGCCTCGTTTCTCCATCTCATAGATATTGCTGTCGGCGAGCGGGACTATCAATCTGAGTTCATGCCGCCTGATGGTTCGCGGCAGGCCGGTTAACACCGTTGCGGGACCGGCGTAGTCCACGGGACCGCTGTCCTCATCCTCTTGATATGGCATCATCAGGATGCGCACCCGCCTTGGTTTCTTCGAAGTCATGTCTATCCTCGTTCTGTAGTAGGAAGGAGGACAGGTACCGGGCTCGCGTTGGCGGGGTCGCAAAGAAGCTTTCACGGGGTAGGGCATCGTTCCAAGGGGCGGGCAGGGTGATACAAAGTCTCGAAGAATAGACTTCAGGATCCGAGCTTTCATTATCGTGCCCCGAACCCGCCTCGCAGCGGTCAGGGTCTGTGCCGTGGGCGACCCGGTGGCAGCCGTCCCGAGATCGTGATGAGCGTTGGGTGACGGTACTTTCGGAGGCGGGTTATGCTGCCCGCAGGGCGACGTGAGGGGCATAAATCGTCCGACCGGTCCCGATAGTTGGTGAAAGGTCAGAAATATTTTTGTGGTGATTTTCCCTTTAATATCAATACGTAGCTTTTTAGCGGCCCCTGTGTCGGTTTTTCAGGCCGAAAACAAGAAAAAACCCAGCTAGATCAATCGTCGTAGCCCGAATGCGGTTCTGGGTGCGGCCCTGACGGCCGAGGCGCTCGCGAAACGTTTCGGACTTGATCCGAAAATGATCGGACGTCCCTCGCCCCTGTTTTTACTCCGCCACACTGGCCTGCTTTTGCTCCGCCGTTGACGACAAATGTTTTGCTCATGGGAATTTTCTTGTCAGTTGGATAGTCAATCATGACATTCAACACGCTGCGATCGTTACTGATGGTCATTCACGGTGCCGCATGGTGGCGTTTGAACTTACGGTAGGTTGTCTCGACGAGACCGATCGTCCAGCAGATGGGGCAACCGCGAAAAGCCACCATCGATACGCCAGCCAGGGCCAGCGAATAAAATGGATGTGGCCCAGAGATCGATATCGCGTAACTCAGAGCGCTGATGCCGACAATACCGCGGACCAGATGTTCGACAAGACCATTGCTGGCGAACATTGTCTTGGGCGAGGCGGTAGATGACAGGTTCATGGGTTCACAGAAATTTATCTCTCCAATTCATAGTGGTTCAATCAATCCAAGAGGTATTCACGTAGCAGGGCCCGGCTACGGTGCAGTCGACCCTTGATGCTCTCGCGGGTGAGGTTCAGTGAAGCGGCGACCTCGTCGATCGTCATCTCTTCGATATCGCGCAGTATGATCACCTCGCGGTAGTGTTCGGGCAGGGATTGGATCGCGCGTGAAAGGTCAAGCCGGAGTTCGTCCTGCGACAAACGTGCCAGGCGGTCCTCGTTGGCCGGATTCAGCAACGCGTCGTCCAGATTGTCCGGCTTTCCCATCGCGCGCATTGCCATGCGCAAACATTCGCGGCGTACCACGGCCAGCAGCCAGCCCGATATCGAGCCCAGTGCGCGCAGCGTTCCGACGCGGCGGTACAGTAGCCACAATGTCTCCTGCACCACGTCGTCAACGTCGTCGGAAGCGCTGCAGCTGCGCCGCGCATAGCGCCGAATGTCTCGCTGTGCGAGGTCCAGCAAAGCCAAGATGGCTTGCTTGTCGCCATTGCGCGCGTCGTCAACCAGAGCCAGGTCATACTTCGGCGTGTGCATGCGGCTGTCCTACTTCGCAGTGTCGAGGCAGCGGTTCGCGGCATCCAAGCGGCGGCCCGCCATGGCACACATGGGACAAAAACCGATGAAGCCGGTGAGCAGTGTGCTGGCGCCGACGCCAGCAATCGCATAGCCGATCATAAGCCCACTTAAGCCCAGCAAGCCGCAGGCGATCATAGCCAAACCGGCAACGACACGAACCGCGCGTTCCCATCCAGGTACATTCTTGACATAAAGCACGGTAAACCCTCCAAAGTTGCAAGCGCAACGGCACGCTCGAAAGGTAAGAGGGCTGGGAATGCAGTTTCGGTTCGCGTCGTTCTAAAAATATTTCAACTTAGCTGGAGCCACTTGCAATCAAAACGGGCCGCGAATTGCCGAATGCCAGCTAGTCATTTGCCTGCCGAGCGACATAGTGCAAGAATCCGGCGAATTTACCGTCCACGCCTTGCTCGAAGGCTGGTACAGCCACGTTGCCCCCATGATCACGGAGCAAAATACGCTGCGAGGCAATTCGGCCTTCGAGTCCGTACGACACAGCTCACCGACTATGCTGCCTTCGACAGGTTCAGTCGCGCGGTCGTAGCCATGGTTCGCGCTGGCCCGGAGGCATTGCGCGGAAAAAATTTGCGCTGCTAGATCAATACGTTACCATGACCGGAAATCATAGAGTGGGAGTGAGCTCAAATTCGGTCCGACGAACGTTAGGGTGTCGGTTGTGATCAGGCGGGAACGTACGCCAACCTGATCGCGTCCTCGCCAACCCGGTCGCTGGCCACCAGACGCAGCGGTGGCCGGGGGCCGGCGAAGAATGGCTTACCGCGACCAAGCACGATGGGACGGAAGTAGAGCCGGTACTCATCGATAAGGCCAAGCTCGGTCAGACTACCCGCCAGCTCCGGTCCGGCGACATCGATCTCGCCCTCGTGTTCGGCTTTAAGCGCCCTAACGAACCCTTTGAGATCGTCGTCCACCAGCGTCGCGTTCGGCCCGACCGACTTCAGGGTGCGAGAGACGACCCATTTCGGCTGCGCCCGCCAGGCCGCCGCAAAATCGCGCCCGACCTGGTCCTGTCCCGGCTGATCCTCGTCCCAATAGCGCATTACCTCGTACATGCGCCGGCCGTAGAGGCTGCCGGCGATCCCGCGCACATGGGCGTTGAAGTGGCGATGGAGCGCCTCGCCCGGCATCGGCAGCCCGGGCCCGCCCTCGGCGCCAGCGACATAGCCGTCGAGCGACTGCATCATTCCGAACACGAGCTTCGCCATGCACAGCCTCCTATCGGTCGACGACGATCCGAAGGGATCGCATTCATTCATACGTTGCCCATTACTTCGTCGGTTCGTTGGTTGCACACATTCTCTGACGTGTTCACGTTGGCCGGTAAATCTGCGCCACCGCGCCCCCCGGGAAGGCTTTCGAGCTCACCAGCTTGAGAGACATCGGCGCGGCGAGGTCGGAGAACAGTGGCAGGCCTTTGCCCAGCGCCACGGGGGCCACCAACAGGGCGAGCTGGTCGACCAATCCCTGGGCGACGAGACTGCGGGCGAAGCTCACTCCGCCGTGCGCGATGATCGGCTTGCCCTCCTGGGCTTTCAGCTTCGCGACTTCCTCCGCCAGGTCACCGCTCGCCACATAGGCCTCCGCCCAACTTTCACCACCGGGCTGCAACTTCGCCGGCTGTCCGGTTCCCGCGTTGACGGCGCGCGCCTCATCCAGCGCCGCCGTCGTGTTCCCGTTCTTCAGGAACTCCGGTCCCTGTCGTGAGAAGACGGCTTTGGGGATCTGGTTCATCGGCGCCGCGAACTGGTCGGTGGAGGTTCGGCCACCAGGCGGCCATGTCACGGAAGCTGCGGCTGCCCATGATGTGCAGGCTCGAGTTCCATATGAATTCTACGCCCCAGGCCTTCGCCTCTTGATCGGCGCCGAACATCCATGTGTTTCGGCCATCCAGGTCACTCACGAAGCCGTCGATCGAGATGGACATCTTCAAGATCAGGTCTCTCATCGCTTCTTCCTTGCGCGGGTGAGACCCAAGGACGGGCCAGATCGGTCAGATCCGACAATTCGTTGCGGGATAGTCCTACAATGCTTGCGCGCCGCCGAAGAAGGGATACCGAGCTTGCCTCGCCGGCGAGGGTGTCGTTGATGCCGCGCCAAATTCTGGTTCAGCGCCGTTCGTCAAAGCAGCGCACATGAAGGTTGCGGCTGAGGTCTTTCTGTAACGGCACCAATCAGCTTACTGATTTTCTCGGCCGGGTTCTCCTTTCGTAGCGCCGAGGCGGTTAAGCAGATTGAGCGTGATCCTGCCGACGTCGTTCATGGCGCCTGTAGATGGCAGCGCGCCGCACCAGGCAACCGAGCTTGCCGAAAAGATCAAGCCGCCTGCTGCGAGCTTTCGCAGGGTCATTTCGGCGCAGCGGCGGGCGATGCGTTGGGTATCCCCACCCTCATACCAGCGCGTCGGATCCTGGAAGAAGCTGTCGGGAAATCCGGTCGCACGCGCGATCACGACGGTGTCAGCGGACGTGCCGAGAGCTGGATCCGTCGCATCCACTTCGTAGCCCGCGGCACCGCCCAGCACGATGCCGTCGGTGCCGAAGGTTGCATTTTCAACGCCTTCGAACAGCCATGCGCATCCTGCTTCATGGCTTTCCTCAGTGCGCGTGAAGGGGTGCGCGCCTTCGAAGCCCATCAGTGAGATCGCGCCGCCGATCAGCGAGAATTCGCCTCGGCCGCGGGAGCGGAGATAGCCGCCTGGTTCGTTGGTGATCGACAGCGCCTGTTCGGCGACCGGGCCATCCCAGGTACGGCCTGCCTCCAGCGGCGAGCGCCGCAGCTCCATCAGGTCATCCTTGAAAGCCACAGTGGCAGCGAAGCCGTTTCCGCCGAGATAGGCGAGGCTGCCGCCTTCGGCCACAAACTGCCGCAGTGCCTGCTCCATCTCGATCGACATATATTCGGGGTGACTGCCGGTGACGACGGCCTGATGTCGACGCAGACCGTCTATGCCGCATTCGTGCAAATCGTGATCTGTCATGACGTCAAACACGATTCCATTGTCGTGGCAGAATCGGAGGAAGTGCAGATCGACCGGCAAATTGTGTGGGCAGCCGCAGAGCGGATAATCGTAATCGTCCCTGAGCGTCACTTTCGGCTTTTTGTAGGAGCAGATGGAAACACCGCTGAGGTCGGAATGGTAGTCGTAAAGAGATTTCAGATTGTTGGCGATCGCGAAGCGATGTCCCCGGTCGTCGCCTTTCCATTCATAAAGATGGTCGGGGAGATATTCGTCCGCATAGGCGAGATAGGTGGCCGTCGGCACGAGATACAACAGCGGCGACGAAACCTGTGAAGAGGTGACGAAGAACACCACGCGTTCGTAGCCTCCCTCCCATTCGATCTGGAACGCGTAGACGCCTGGGTGTGCGTTTTCAGGGATCGTCACGCGGTGCGATGCCGGCCACTCAAGCGGGCCGATGTCGTCGTCGTGGCAATGGATAGCGTCGTAGTGCGACGGCACCAAGCGAGGCTCGAAGCTCGATCCGTCCCAGCGTGCCGAAGTCACGCAGAAGGCTGGCTGATT
The DNA here is from genome assembly GCF_040322255.1 of Mesorhizobium sp. M0166. NCBI lineage: Bacteria > Pseudomonadati > Pseudomonadota > Alphaproteobacteria > Hyphomicrobiales > Phyllobacteriaceae > Mesorhizobium > Mesorhizobium sp. M0166. Next base: position 23,165 of record NZ_JAMYTD010000043.1, read on the forward strand.
GATCACATCTAGGAGCAGCGGATCTGCTCCGCCCGACGACAGGATCGGCGGCGTTCGCAACAGCGTCGGGAAATCCCAGGCAACAGTCCCCTGTGGGGTGTCGAGCCGGATCGCGGCAAATTTCGCGTTGAGGGTAGGTTCGTGGTGGGTGGCACTTGCGCCGAAATGGATGCCGCGCGCCTGGAGGTTCCGTAGAGGGCCGCCAAAACCTTCATGGAGTTCGTAAGGCGCGAGAAGATCATGGGATTTGATGCGCAGACGCGATTGTTCCTGCCGCAGATCCAACTCGACAGTGAGCCACACACCAGTTGGCGCCTTCCTCTCGACAAAGGTTTCGCCGCCGATTTCCACGACAAGTGCGCCGTCGCGGAGGCGCAGCCCGAGGGCGCCTGCCTCCAAGATTGTGCGCGCACTTTCGTTGCGCGTGAGGAACAGGTCAAAACATATGCCGTGGAGGGCTTGTACTTTGGCCAGTTCGCCGGCTCGCACGAACAGGAACGACCCCTGGTCGAAATGCCGACGCTGTGCTTCACCTATCGTTTCGATGGGCCAGGCGAGAAATTCCGGAGCCGGCTTGTCGAGCCGGCAAATTCGTGCGGCCTTTATCGGCCGATCGCATGACAGGCTGAGGCTGATCCGCTGGCCTGCTTTGGCACTCCAGGGGCTTGTATAGCCAACCACGCTCATCGCGTCGTGGTCTACTGCGCGCTTCATCTATCCCTCCCGATGAACTCCAGATGGGCTGTGGCGAACCACATAGACCGGTCGATGTCGGCCAGTGCGCTGCCGTGCCGACAAGCAAAGTTCCGCATGGCGCACTACAGCCATGATGTACATGCTTGTATAGATAAGCTGCATTCGGATAGTCTCGACGCGATCGGTTCAGGCGCGACATTAGCAAGGAGGATGACATGCGCAACGCATCTCTCTTCGATCTGTCAGGCAGGAAGGCGCTTGTAACCGGCGCAAGCCGCGGCATCGGGCGCAGCATCGCCGAGGCGATCAGCGCGGCTGGCGCCGACGTCGCGGTCACGGCGCGCAGCGTCGCCTCGCTCGAGGAGACGATGGCCGCAATCCGCACTGCCGGCGGGGTCGCGCATGCCATCGCCCTGGACGTCACCGATGTCGGCCGCTGCCGGGCGGCGACAGCCGAGGCCGGCAGCCTGCTCGGAGGTCTCGATATTCTCGTCAACAATGCAGGTACGGAAGAGGTCCGGCCTTCGCTCGATGTCGACGAGGCCTTGTGGGACAGGATTGTCGATACGAATCTCAAAGGCGCCTTCTTCTGCGCCCAAGCCGCCGCGCGGCAGATGAGAGACGCCGGACGGCCCGGCGTCATTATCAATCTCTGCTCGCTGACCTCCGAGGTCGGGGTTCCCACAGCGGTGCCGTACGGCTCGTCGAAATCAGGCCTCCTCGGCATGACGCGGGCGCTTGCGGCGGAGTGGGCCGATCTTGGGATCCGGGTCAACGCCATTGCGCCTGGCTATTTCAGGACAGCGATGACAGACGTGTTCTACAGCAACGAGGCATGGCAGCAATCGATGCTCGCCAAGATTCCCCAGCGCCGCTTTGGTGATCTCTCGGACCTGCACGGAATCGCGGTGTTCCTCGCTTCGGATGCGGCAGCCTACATAACCGGCCAGTCCATTCCCGTGGATGGAGGCTTTCTCGCATCGATTTGAAAGCTTCAGGGGCTGGAGACGTGTCCCAGAAGTGATCGACAAGCGCTAATCGTAATTGCGTTCTAAGAAAAGGAGCCGCCATGTCTGACGTCAGCTTCCACCGCCTGTCATCCCTCGGTGTCGATCAGCGGGCCAGTTTACTGAAACGCGCCGAAGGAGACCTGTCTTCCTTCATCGAAAAGGTCCGTCCAATCATCCAGGCCGTCAAGGATGAAGGTGACGCGGCGCTGCTCCGGTTTGCACGCGAACTCGACAAAGCCGATGTTGCCGACGGTGGACTGAAAGTTTCGGAAGCGGAGTTCGACGCGGCATTCGACAAGGTCGACAAGGATGTCGTGGAGAGTATCCGGTTCGGCATCGAGAATATCCGGCATTTCCACGAGGAGCAGCGCCCGGAAACGATGTGGCTCAAGGAAGTTCGGCCAGGCGCCTATGCGGGCGACCGATACACACCGATCGCTTCGGTCGCGCTTTATGTTCCGCGCGGCAAAGGCGCGTTCCCTTCGGTGACGATGATGACGTCGGTTCCGGCGGTGATTGCCGGGGTTCCCCAGATCGCGATCGTGACGCCTGCGACTTCGGACGGTTCCGTCGACGCGGCAACGCTGGTTGCTGCCCGCCTCGCCGGCGTGGAGACCGTGTACAAGTGCGGCGGCGCCCATGCGGTCGCCGCTGTTGCTTATGGAACCGAGACCGTGAAGCCTGCCGTCAAGATCGTCGGGCCGGGGAGCCCGTGGGTGGTGGCGGCAAAGAGCGTGTTGTCCCCGATCATCAACACAGGTCTCCCCGCCGGTCCGTCCGAAGCGATCATTTTTGCCGATGACAGCGTCGACGGCGGCCTGGCTGCTCTTGACCTGTTGATCGAGGCCGAGCACGGGCCGGATTCCTCGGCCTATCTGGTGACGCACAGCCGCAAGGTCGCCGAAGCCGCGTTGATTGCGATACCGGAACACTGGTCCCGGATGAGCGAACAGCGTGTGGAGTTCTCACGCGCGGTGCTGACTGGAAAGCGCGGCGGCATCGTGCTGACCGAGTCGCTGGAGGACAGCTACCGCTTCATCAACGACTATGCGCCGGAGCACCTCGAGATTCTGTCAACCGAGCCATTTGCGCATCTCGGACGTATCACAGAGGCCGCCGAGATCCTCATGGGACCGCACACGCCGGTGACCCTCGCCAACTTCGTCCTCGGACCCAATGCGGTGCTGCCGACCAGTCGGTGGGCGCGAACCTTTGGGCCGCTTTCCGTGACGGATTTCGTCAAGAGATCGTCGGTCGGCTATGTGACCTCGGCGGCCTATCCGGAACTCGCCCTGCATGCCCGCAGGCTCGCCCGCTACGAAGGGTTCAGCTCGCATGAGAACGCGGTTTCGGAGATCCGCGATCGCTATCTCGCCGGCTGAGCGGAAACGATGACGATGAGGGCGGCGCGACTCCATGGACCCGGCGACCTGCGCGTCGAGGATATCGCCGCGCCGGGCGCTCCCGAGCCAGGCTGGGTGAAGCTGAGGGTCGATGCCGCAGGCATTTGCGGTTCCGATCTCCACAACTTCCGCACTGGCCAATGGATAAGCCGGTCGCCTTCGACGGCTGGCCATGAGCTGACAGGCACGGTGATCGCCATCGGCGAGGGCGTGGACACCGTCGCTCTTGGCGACCGAGTGGTCGCCGATTCCCGTTTCTGGTGTGGAGAGTGCGCGCAATGCCATGCAGGCAGGCGGCATCTCTGCACGTCGCTGGGCTTCGTCGGCGAGATATGCGACGGCGGATTTGCCGAACAGGCGGTCCTGCCCGCGCGCCTCTTGCATACCATCGATGCCGCGCTTGACGAACGGGTCGCGGCGATGGCCGAGCCGCTGGCTGTAGCGTTGCACGCAGTGCGGCGTCTGCCGAAAACGGCCGGCTCCGTTCTTGTCGTCGGCTGCGGGACTATCGGCGGGCTTGCCGCACTGCTGCTTTCCAGGACATTCGCAGGTACCGTGCTCGTCGCCGATCGCAACCCCGGCCGATGCGCCCGCGTGGCACGGGTGACCGGCGCCAGCATCGTCGACTTGAATCGGGACGCCATTGCCGCCGCCACCGCGGATGCCCCCTTGCTCGCTGCCGTCGAAGCGACCGGCAGCGTCGCAGCACTCAGCCAGTTGCTCGGCGTTCTCGATGCCGGCGGCAGCGTTGCGATGGTCGGCATATTCCATGGCCGCCTCGATATCGATCCCAACATCCTGGTTGAACGCGAAATAGCGTTGCTGGGATGCCACGCATTTGCCGATGAGCTTCCCGACGCCATTCGGATGCTCGGCGAATTGACCGAGCCCATGGTCGAACTGATCGACCGCGAGATCGGCCTGGATGATGTCCCCGCAGCCTATGAGCGGCTGTTGGCGGGGCAGGGCGATGGCTTGAAAACAATCATCCGGATGCGGTCTGCCGGGCGCGTGTGATTTCCGAACCTTGCCGGAAAGGATTTTTGAAATGATCACTTTGCCCGACACCGCCAGCCCTCTTTACGAGAAGGTCAAGGACTATATCCTGACGAACATCGGATCGGGGCGATGGAGCAAGGACCGCAAGCTGCCGTCCGAAAATGAATTCGTGGCGACACTCGGCGTGTCTCGGATGACGGTCCATCGTGCCTTGCGGGAGTTGACCTCTGCGGGTTTTCTGATCCGGCTCCAGGGCGTCGGCACATTCATCGCGCCACCTCGACCGCAATCCGCACTGATCGAGATCAACAACATCGCGGCGGAAATTGTCGCGCGGGGAAACAGGCATCGTTCCGAGGTTATCGTGCTCGAAAAGATCACGCCGACAAAGGAGCTCGCGCTTTCGTTCGAGTTCGCAAAGCGCGTGTCGGTCTATCATTCCATCGTCGTCAACTTCGAGAACGACCTGCCTGTGCAACTGGAAGAGCGCTTCGTCAACCCGGGCCTGATACCCGACTATGACAAGCAGGACTTTTCCAGGACAGCGACCTACGACTACCTCATGCAGAAAACCCCGGTGACGGAGGTCGAGCACATCATCTCGGCGACTCCTGCCGATGCCGAGACGGCACGGTATCTGGGCATCGATGTCGGCAGCTGCTGCCTGTTTCTGCATCGCCGGACATGGACGGGCGCCGTCGTTGCCACGATCAGCAAGCTGACTTACGTTGGCAGCCGCTACTCGCTTGGCAGTCGATATTCTCCATCCAAAAAAACCTGATCGCAGTGAAGCGAATCAGAGTCGCAAGGAGGGGTCTAACTTGTATATGCATGTATGTATTTAGCCTTGACATCCGCTGTTGCTGACGTTGAAGTGTCGTCGCACTTTCGTTGAACGGACAGCTAAGATGCCGAGGCACGGTGCCGCAAGAGCAGAAGCCCGCATTCTCACCAGGCCGGATGTTTGGTTCAAAAAGCGGCCTGATCATCAAGGGGAACAAGATGATACGTAACCTAGCAGGACAATTTCGGGCACTCGTCATGGCTGCTGCCGTCGGGTTTGCCCCGGCCGCCTACGCGGCCGACGCGACAATTCCGGCGACGCCTGAGGCAGGAACATTCAAGATCGGCATCGAGCCATGGCTTGGCTACGGCCAGTGGCACGTCGCCGAAGCCAAGGGCCTGTTCAAGGCAAGCGGGCTGTCCGACGTACAGATCGTGAACTTCGCCGAGGACAAGGACATCAACGCCGCCCTGGCCAGCGGCCAGCTCGATGCCGCCAACATCGCGACCCACACGGCTATGGGCATGGTTGCGGCCGGCCTGCCGGTGAAGATCGTACTTCTGCTCGACGTCAGCATGACGGCAGACGCCATGATCGCCGGCAAGGACGTCGCCTCCGTCGCCGACCTCAAGGGCAAACAGGTCGCTTTCGAGGAAGGCACGACGAGCGACATCCTGCTCAAATACGCGCTCGCCAAGAACGGCATGTCCATCGCCGATGTCCAGCCGGTTCCAATGCCGGCGGCGGATGCCGGCAGTGCGTTGATCGCCGGCCAGGTCCCGGTCGCGGTGACCTATGAGCCCTATCTCACCGCGGCCAGGGCACAGAACAAGGACGTCAAGCTGCTCTTCACCGCAGGCGAAGATCCCGGCCTGATCAGCGACGTGTTCGTGGTGCGCGATGAGGTGATCAAGTCGCGTCCCGGCCAGGTGCTTGCCATGATCAAGACCTGGGATGCGGCCCTGAAGGCATACAATGCCGACACGCCCGACGGCCGGGCGATCATCTCCAAGGCGGTCGGTTCGAGCGTCGAAGACCTCAACACCGCCTTTGATGGCGTGCGTTACTATACTCTCGCCGAAAACAAGGATGCGCTGACGGGCGAGTTTTCCACCAAGACATTCGCCGATGTCGAGGCAGCCGCCAAGAACGCCGGGCTGCTTCAGGCGGACGTGACGCCGGAGCAGATGATCGACCCGTCATTCGTCAAGGCCGCGAAATGACGAGGGCCGGCTCGCGGTGGTGACGCAAATGTCCGAGCAGCGTGCGACCAAGCCAAGCCCGTCTCACGCAGCGCCGGGGCCGGTGATCAAACAGCCGATGCGCCGTCGCCGATCCTCCGGGATCGGCGCGCCCATCGCACGCTCGCGCTTCCTGATGATAGCGGTGGCCGTCTTTGCCGGCCTCGGCCTCGCCTGGTGGGCGGCAACGGGGCTGGGGCTGGTAAAGCCGATTTTCCTGCCCTCGCCGGGAAGCGTGGTGACCCAGCTCGGCAAGCTCTCAGGTGACGGCACGCTGTGGCTGGATCTCAGGACCTCGATATACCGTATTTCTGTTGGCTTCCTCATCGCCTCGGCATTGGCGATTCCGATTGGCGTGCTGATCGGCAGCTTCAGGACCTGGGAAGCGGCGATCGAGCCGCTTGTGGATTTCATCCGCTACATGCCGGTGGTCGCTTTCGTGCCCCTCTCCATCCTGTGGTCGGGGACCGGCGATGCCCAGAAGTTCCTCATCATCTTCATCGGCACCTTCTTCCAGCAGGTGCTGATGATCATGGACAATGTAAAACGGGTTCCCGCTGATTTCATCGGCCTTGGCAGGACGCTCGGCCTGCCGGATCGCAAGATCCTGACGCGCATCGTGGTTCCCAGCGCCTTGCCAGGCATCTGGGACACGTTGCGCATCAGTCTCGGCTGGGCATGGACCTGGCTGGTGTTGGCGGAACTTGTCGCGGCGACATCAGGCCTCGGCTACCGCATCACCGTGTCCCAGCGTTATTTCCAGACAAACACCATCATCGGCTACATCCTGCTGCTGGGCGTGCTTGGCCTCATCACCGACCAGGTCATGAAGGCACTGGGAAAAGTGCTGTTCCGGCAGGAGGGCCACGTGGAATGAGGCCGGGCCGATGAGTTTGCCCAAACTGCGGATCGGGGGTCTCCACAAGAGCTTCGGCACGGGCGCGCGGCGCACGGAAGTGCTGCGCGATATCAATCTCGATCTTGCCGACAACGAGTTCGTCTCGCTGGTGGGCACGTCGGGCTGCGGCAAGAGCACGCTGCTGTCGATCGTTGCCGGACTGCAGGATTTCGACGCGGGAGATCTTGCCATCGATGGTGCGCCGATCCTGCAGCCGGGCCTCGACCGCGGCGTCGTCTTCCAGTCCTACACCCTGCTTCCCTGGCTGACGGCGCAGCAGAATATCGAGTTCGCGCTCAAGGCCGCGGGTCATGATCGCGCGACCTGCCGCAGGATAGCGCGCGAGCATCTCGATTTGGTCAAGCTCCCGCACAGCGCCAATCGCTATCCGTCTGAGCTTTCTGGCGGCATGAAGCAACGGGTGGCCATAGCGCGTGCTCTTTCCTATCGACCCAAAATGCTTCTGATGGACGAGCCCTTTGGCGCGCTCGATGCCTTGACCAGGCATCAGATGCAGGAACTCCTGACGCAGATCTGGGAGGAGCACAGGCTCACCGTGCTCTTCGTCACCCATGATGTGGAAGAAGCCGTCTACCTGTCGGACCGCATCGTCGTGATGGGGATCGGGCCGGGACGCATCATGCAGACCTTCAATGTCGACATTGAGCGCCCGCGCCGGGAAGAGGTCATGGAAACCCCAGCCTTCATGGATTTGCAGCGCAGCGTGCACAAGGCGATCCGCGAGGCCTCAAAACGTCCCGAAATGGTTTAGGCGGGCCACTCAACTACTTACAATCGGCGACCAGCGTTGCGCCCAATCCCGATATCGCGCCATCGCGATCCCCGACCAGAGGAGCGGCCGTCGGCGTCTTTCTCCTCAACTTCGAAAAAAATTTGCAGGACAATGTCGATTTCCTAAACTCCGTTCGTCGTTTCGATGCCGGCCGGTGAGGCCGGCTCAACAAGGAGACAGACAATGCGTGTGATGGTGCTCGTGAAGGCTACCGAGGACAGCGAAAAGGGCTTTGTCCCCACGCCCGAGGCGAAGAAGGCGATGGAGGCGATGGGCAGGTTTAACGACGAGCTGCGCAATGCCGGTATCTTGCTCGACGCTGACGGCCTCAAGCCCTCCTCGCAGGGCAAGCGCGTTGCGTTCGATGGTCCACGCCGGACGGTCATCGACGGACCTTTCGCCGAGACCCGCGAACTGGTCGCCGGCTTTTGGCTCTGGGAAGTCAAGGACATGGACGAGGCGGTCGCCTGGGTGAAGCGCTGCCCCAATCCCATGCCGGGACCGAGCGAGATTGAGATCCGGCCGTTGTACGAGATGGCTGATTGGCAATGGGAATCTGACGCCGGAGGTCACGGAAATCCATGACCGGACGCGCGAGAAGCTCAGCGCCAACTGAACCTGTCGGCCGCAACCTGTTTTGCCTTCGTTATGGCTTTGGCCGATAAGGCAGCATGACGGCAGGCGAGACGCAGCAGGCGATCGAGGCGATTTTTCGCATTGAACGGGCCCGGCTCATCGCAGGCCTGGCTCGCCTCGTGCGTAATGTCGATCTTGCAGAGGAACTGGTGCAGGACGCCCTCGTCATAGCCCTGTCCGAATGGTCCAGGACCGGCGTTCCGGCCAATCCCGGCGCTTGGCTGATGACAGTCGCCAAACACCGCGCCATCGACGCGATCCGTCGCGACAAGATGCGCGAGCGCAAGCATGAGGAGATCGCGCGGGAGCTGGACGGCGAGTGCGGCGGTACGGCCGAGGGAAACGAAATGGCCACGAACGACGATCTTGGCGACGAGCTGCTGGGCCTCATCTTCACAGCCTGCCACCCCATACTTTCCGCCGACGCCCGCGCGGCGCTCACGTTGCGCGTCATCGGCGGCCTGACGACGGACGAGATCGCCCGTGCTTTCCTGTCGAGCGAGGTGACGATCGCCCAGCGCATCGTCCGCGCGAAGAGGACGATCGGAAAGGCCGGGCTCAGCTTCGAGGTGCCGCGCGGCGCCGAGCGTGCGGCGCGTCTGTCCTCGGTGCTGGAGGTCATCTATCTCATCTTCAACGAAGGCTATGCTGCCACGGCAGGCGACGACCTTGTCCGGCCGGGCCTGTGCCTGGAGGCACAACGGCTGGGCCGCATGCTGGCGGGGCTGATGGCCGAGGATGCCGAGGTGTTCGGCCTGCTGGCTCTCATGGAAATCCAGGCATCGCGCCTGCCGGCACGCATCGGGCCGGACGGCGCCCTCTTGACCCTGACCGAGCAAAACCGCGCGCGCTGGGACCAGCTACTGATCCGCCGGGGCCTTGACGCGCTGGCACGTGCCGAAGCCCTCGGGGGCGATGGCCCCTATGTGTTGCAGGCCGCGCTTGCAGCCTGTCACGCGCGGGCGCGCAGTTCGGGCGATACCGATTGGCCCCGCATCGCAGCGCTCTATGACCGGCTGCGTGCAGTGATGCCCTCGCCGGTGGTCGATCTCAATCGGGCGATCGCCCACAGCATGGCTTTCGGGCCCGAAGCGGGCCTGCGGCTGGTAGACGAGATTGCCGACGCCGCCGCCTTGCGCAATTATGCGCCATTGCCGGCGGCGAGGGGCGATTTTCTGTTTCGGGCCGGCCGGCTGGCCGAGGCCCGCGCCGAATTCGAGGCTGCGGCCAAGCTCACCCGCAACGTACGCGAAGCGGCCTTTCTCCTCGCCCGCGCAGACGCTTGTGGTTGACAGCATCGCTCTCCGTGCTGGACGCGCCGCCCGGCAACATCGAAAGCCGCCAGTTCGCTCCCGGCCAGCCCCCTTCAATGAGCGTGATCAGCTCGCAACGCGAAAGGGATTAACGATGCGCAAGCCTTCGTCGAGCGCCATTCCGTGCTGCATGTCCTCCGACCAAAGTGTGTCGCAGCCAGCGTGAACCGCCGCGGAGGCGATCATCGCGTCATAGGTGGAAAGGCCGTACCGCTCGGCGAGCCTCAATCCTGTTTCGTGCGTCTCGAGCGTGAGCGGATGAACCGTCAACAGGCCGCGCAGCATGGTCAGCAGCGCATGTGTGTCGTCCCATGACATTTGCATCTTCCGACGCGCGACATTGGTGAGTTCGTTGAGAACCTGCACGCTGATCGCCCCGCCAGTAGCGATGACCGCCTCGGCCCGATCCGCCTTCGCCGTATCGTCTGACGCGATGTAAAGAAGGACATTGGTATCGAAAAAACTAACGGGCATTTGCCTCGTCTCGATCGAATTTGAAGTCAGCGGGAAGCCGACCGCGGAAGGCGCGGAGACGCTTCAGCAACTCTTCGCGCCCGGGCTTTCGCGCGACGCCAAGCTGGCGGGCGTCAGCGACATGGATTTCGATCTCATCGCCTTCCCTGAGTTCAAGCGCTTCGACCACAGCGTCGGGAAGGCGGACCGCAAGACTGTTTCCCCATTTGGCGACCTGCATGCCACTTCCTCCATTAGATATACTCTGCAAGAAATGTATATCCAGAAGTTGTCAACGTCAAGAATTGCAGCCAATCGGTTTATTCATTTTGAAGGAGGAGCCTTGATCATGCCAGCAACTGCGTCGGCACGCCGAGTATCGGTCCTGCCTCGGCGAGCCGCTGGTCGAGGGTCCACACCGTGGCGCCATGCTCCGATGCCGTCGCGAGGTGCAGGGCGTCGCCAGCACGAAGCGCGAGGATATGCTGATCGGCGAATTTCGCGGCGACCCGAAAATGCCCGCCCGTCACCGGCAGCATGGTGAAGCTCTCAGCGACCAGCTTATTGAACATCGCGAGCGCTGCTGCGCGCTGCTCCAGGTCGATCTGTCCGGTCCGAAGCTTGATCGCCATGGCGGATGACATCTCGGTGATGGTCCAATCGCTGATCACAAGTTGCGCTGGGTCCTGCTCCGCCAGCCAGCCCTGAACGCGCGCGGTCATGGCTTCGTTGGATAGCGCCGCGACGATCAGCGAAGTATCGAGATAGAACATCAATAGCGATCGCCATCTCGCATCGATCGCACCAGATCGGCGGCAGCCTGGGCCTGCAGAGGCATGGTTGCGGTCAGGGATTGGAGCAGGACGGCGTCGATCCGTTTGCGAGGGCGGGCCACGGCCGTGAGCCTGGCGACCGGCTTGCCACGCCGGGTTATGTCGATCGAGTCTCCAGCCTCGACCCGGTCGACGAGCTCACTCAGATGTGCCTTGGCGTCCGCCAGATTGACCGCGTCCATGTCACGCTCCTGACCATGTAGATGGTCATGTAGCGCATAACGCGTGACAATTCCAGTGCAGAGCACAGCGAATAAGCAACTGGCTGCGTGAGCGAAGCGGGTGACTAACGAGAATTATGCCGGTTCGCGCTTGACTCATACATATCCCGGTGGTTATACATCGATCAATAGCCGAAGGGTTATCGATCCCAATGCCAAACGCTCACGATGTACTGTTCAGAACGCTTGCCGATCCGACTCGGCGCGCTATTTTTGAGCGACTGTGTCGCGAAGGAGAGCAGACGGTCGGGGCTCTGACGGCTCAGGCCGGGATCTCGCAACCGGCCGTGTCGAAGCATCTCGGCGTTTTGAGGCAGGCGGGGCTGGTGCGCGACCGCCATGCAGGACGGCAGACCCATTATAGTGCGCAGCTTGCAGCGCTTGCCCCCTTGCTCGACTGGACGAGCCAGATGACCGGATTCTGGCAGAGCCGGTTCGACGACCTCGAAGACCTCCTCAAAAGGATGGACCAGTGAACCGAACGTCGACCGAAACACTCTCCGTCGTTGTCGAACGGGAAATCGCTTATCCGCCCGAGAAGATCTGGCGCGCGCTCACGCAACCACACTTGATCGAGGAGTGGCTCATGAAAAATGACTTCAAACCTGTCGCGAACCACCGCTTCAATCTTCACGCAGCCTGGGGCTCCGTCGAGTGTCAGGTGCAGACGGTCGAGCCGAACAGAACGCTGACTTACACATGGGATACCAAGGATCTCAAGAGTGTCGTCTCCTGGACCCTCACCCCCACGAGCACCGGAGCCCGCTTGCGCATGGAACAGTCGGGCTTCCGGCCGGATCAGCAGCCTTACTTCCGGGGTGCCAAAGTCGGCTGGCCGAGGTTCTTTGACGATCTGGAGCAGGTTCTGGCGCGGACGGACTGAGATCCGCGGGCGCTATTCAAGCAGGGGCTCTGTTACAGAGCGGCAGATGGCGGGGCGATAATGGAGGCAAGCCAATGAAGATCAAGTTGACCAAAGTATACGTGGATGACCAGGAAAAGGCTCTGGGTTTCTACACCGAAACGCTCGGCTTTACGAAAAAGGCCGATTTCAGCAATGGGCCGTTTCGCTGGCTGACCGTCGCATCACCCGACGAGCCGGACGGGACCGAGCTGCAACTCGCGCTCAATGACAACCCGGCCGCAAAGGCCTACCAGCAAGCCATTTACCAGCAGGGCCAGCCCGCGGTCATGTTCTTCACCGATAACGTCAAGAGCGATTACGAGCGCATCAAAGCGCGCGGCGCCGAGTTCACGATGCCGCCGACCGAAGTAACCGGCTCGACCATCGCCCAGCTGAACGACAACTGCGGCAATCTCGTTCAAATCACTCAGCTGGCGCGCTGGTAAAGCGTGCGTTCAGTGGTGTGGCTGCCCGGCGGGAGTCGTCAAACGGGCCGCCCGATCCGCTCGGTTCGTCTTCAGAGGAGGTCTCAATGGATTGGAACAAATGGGTTCGGCAGATCCACCGCTGGCTGTCGATTATCTTTGCGGTGGTCGTCGCCGCCATCTTCATCAGCCTGGGAGCAGGCAAGGAACCCGCCTACTGGGTATACCTCTTGCCGCTGTTTCCACTCGGCTTGCTCCTGCTTACCGGACTGTACATGTTCGTGCTGCCTTACTCGCCCAAGTGGCGCAGCGCCGGGGGCTCTGGCGCATTGGAGTGAACGCATGGCCAACAAGACGTCTATCAAGCCAGCGGCGGTCGTGAAGCAGCCCGCCGCCAAGCCTACAGCCGCCAAGCCTGCAGCCGCCAAGCCTGCAGCCGCCAAGCCGGTCCTCCTCGCAGGCGGCAACCCGCAGATCCCGAAGGGTGATGGTGACGCTCCTGTGCAGGCCTACATCGCGGCCATGCCGGGCTGGAAACGCGACGTCGGGCGCCGCCTCGACGCACTCATCGAGCGCAACGTTCCCAACCTCCGCAAGGCCGTCAAATGGAACTCGCCCTTCTATGGCGTAGAGGGTCAAGGCTGGTTCCTCAACTTCCATTGCTTCACAAAGTACATCAAGCTGGCTTTCTTCCGCGGCGCGTCGCTGCGTCCCGTCCCACCCGGCGAGTCCAAGCACAAGGACGTGCGCTACCTCGATATCTACGAGGACGACCAGCTCGACGAAGCTCAACTCGCCGACTGGGTAAAGCAAGCCAGCCAATTGCCTGGCGAGCGAATGTGAGCGGGAATGCCAGTCCGGTGCCGACTAGCGGTATTCATGCGACGGGCGAGCGGCAACAACCCTAGGGAAGCGACAATGATGATGAAGAGTGGCTCGATGGAAGGAAATGCAGAGAGCTCTCCCTCTCAGCTGATAGATGCGAGGATCAGTGAGCTGGGCGATTGGCGAGGCAAGACGCTTTCCCATGTCCGCGCTCTCGTCAAGCAGGCTGACCCGGAAGTGATCGAGGAGTGGAAGTGGCGAGGCGTTCCGGTGTGGTCGCACGCCGGAATAATCTGCACCGGCGAGACCTACAAGAACGTCGTGAAGGTAACCTTCGCAAAGGGCGCCTCGCTGCCGGACCCTTCAGGCCTCTTCAACTCCAGCCTCGAAGGCAACACCAGGCGCGCCATCGATATCCGTGAGGGCGAAGACATAGATGAGAATGCGTTCAAGGCGCTGATACGCGCTGCTGCCGCCCTGAACACGGCCCGATAGTCAGCTCCGGCCGATATGGTCGGCTAGCGGGCCGAGAGTGGCGAGCAAAGCTTCGCCGGTGGCTTGCGTCGCGTTCTCATGCGGCGCGCGCAGGTTCAGCCAGCGTCTGTCGCCAGACCGTATCGCCAGCACTGCCTTCATCGCGGAGATGAGGCCGGCGTCCTGGATGATTTTGCGGAACGCCTTGATGGCGGCATCCGCGTCAGTAATGTCCTCTCCCGCCAGCGTTGCGTCGTAGAGGGCCCGGATCGCTGCCGCATTCAGATTGACCGTCGCCGAGATGCACCCCGCAGCACCGTTGGCGAGGCCTTTCGTCAGCTGTGCTTCCGAGCTCGGAAACACCGCGACCCTTGGGGCTGCCGCAATCACCGCTGCGGTGTTGTTCCAATCGCCGGCGCTGTCCTTGTAAGCCACCACGACATCGGGAAACGCTTCGCTAAGCCGGGCGGTCAGCGCCGGGCTCACCGGTACGCCGGAATTCTGCGGGATGTGGTAGAGGATCATCCTCATCGCCGGGTTCGCCACCCGTTCGATCAGCTCGCCATAGTAGCGGGCCTGTCCGTTGTCGCCGGCGGCCGTATAGAAGAACGACGGCAGCACCATCACCCCGGCACAGCCGAGACCGACCGCATGCGCCGTCAGCTCGACGGTCTCGGGAATTGCCGTGACACCGGTGCCGGGCATCAGACTGCTTGGCGAAATGCCGGCCTCGACCAGCCACTCCAGCGCTTGCATGCGCTCGCGCAACGAGACGGACAATGCCTCGCCCGTGGTGCCGAACGGCGACAGGAAATGCGCTCCCTGATCCAGCACCCACTTGGCGTGTGATATCCAGAGGTCGCGGGCAATGCGGCCGTCGTTTTCGAACGGCGTCAGGATCGGTGCGATGGTTCCTTGTGGGCGGATCATGTGCGTCCTTCTACGGGTGAAAATCGGTGCTGTGCTCAAAGCCGGCATCAAAAATGTCGAGCAAGCTACATGAAGCGATGTTGCTGAGTACCGGCCGTTCGACCTCGAAAGCAAGCGCCTCGCGCATGGGCGCGCGATTGTGATCGGGCGGCGTTCTGACGCTCTCGAGGTAAATCCTTGTCACGGGAGAACCTCGTCCGGCCGAAAGGGGGGTGACAAACGAGTTCTGCTGTTTCATCAATGCCGCCTTTTGAGGAGAAGCCCATGCGGAGGATCGGTGTCGGCATTATCGGCTGCGGCAACATTTCGGATGCCTACCTGAAGGCATCGCCACAATTCCCGGTGCTCGATATTGTCGGCGTTGCCGACATCAACCCTACGGCGGCCGAGGCCAAGGCAGCGGCCTACGGCCTGGCTGCCATGCCGGTCGACGCGCTGTTGGCCGATCCGCGCGTCGAGATCGTGCTCAACCTGACGACGCCGCAGCATCATGTGCCGGTCGGCTTGCAAGCTGTCGGGCAAGGCAAGCACGTTTACTCCGAGAAACCGCTGGCAACGACGCTCAGTGACGCCGAGCGGTTGGTCGCGGCCGCGCGCCAACAGGGCGTGCGTATCGGCTGCGCCCCCGACACTTTTCTTGGCGGCTCCCACCAGACGGCGCGGCGGCTGGTCGATGAGGATACGGTTGGGACCATCGTCGCCGGCTCTGCCTTCATGCAGGTGCCCGGCCACGAGCTCTGGCATCCCAATCCGGATTTCTACTATCAGTCTGGCGGTGGGCCAATGCTCGACATGGGACCGTACTATCTGACCTGCCTGGTCAATCTCCTGGGTCCGGTAAAATCCGTGAGCGGGCAGGCGAAGTCATCCTACGCCACCCGCACCATCGGTTCTGGACCGCGCCAGGGCGAAACCATCCGGGTCGAGATGCCGACCCATATTTCCGGCCTGCTCGCATTCGAGAATGGCGCCGCGGTCTCGATCACCACCAGCTTCGACGTCTGGAAGCATGAACACAATCACATCGAACTTTACGGAACCACGGGCTCGATGATCGTCTCCGATCCCAACCAGTTCCAGGGCGACATCAGGACCAGCCAGCGCAAGGGCGACTGGACGGTGGCCGATCAGATCCATTCCTATGGCGACGGCAACTACCGGGGCCTCGGCCTTGCCGACATGGCGCAGGCGATCGTCTCGGGCAGGCAACACCGCGCCAGTCTCGATCTTTCCCTCCATGTCCTGGAAATCATGGAATCGATCATCTCTTCAGCAGAGACAGGGCAGCGTGTCGATCTCAGATATGGCTGCGCCCGGCCGGCGCCGATGCGCGCCGACCTGCCTTTCGGAATTCTGGAATAGGGAATAATGCGATGAGCAAGACTGCACTGATTTTCTGGGGCGGCTGGGAAGGTCACACCCCGGCCCGAAGCGCCGAAATCGTCAAGGAGATGCTGGCCGGCAACGGCTTCGACGTGCAGCTGGAGCAGGGGACTTCGGCGCTTGCCGATCCGCAGCTGAGTAAGCTCGATCTCATAGTCCCGGTGATCACCATGTCGACGATCGAAAAGCCGGAGCTGCAAAACCTGACCAGCGCCGTTGGGGCCGGCACCGGCCTTGCGGGCTTTCACGGTACGATGTGCGACAGTTTCCGCAACGAACCGGAATATCAGTTCATGACCGGCGGTCAGTGGGTAGCCCATCCCGGCAACATCATCGACTATCACGTCGACATCACCAGGCCAGACGATCCGGTCATGCAGGGCGTCGACGGCTTCGCCTACCGTTCAGAGCAGTATTACATGCATGTCGATCCGACCAACGAGGTGTTGGCGACGACTACTTTCACCGGCGAACATCTCGATTTCATCGCCGGCGTCGTCATGCCGGTTGTCTGGAAGCGCCGCTACGGCAAGGGCCGCGTCTTCTACAGCGCGCTCGGCCACACCGCCGACGAGTTCGCCGTGCCGCAAATGGGCACGATGTTCGAACGCGGCGCGATTTGGGCCAGCCGAAACGCGGACCTTGCGTAGCCGTTCAATCTGAACGCCACGTATCGTTGTACTCTTTTAAAGGGCGGCCACCCGGACGCCGACCCAGGCACTGGACTGCAAGCAATTGACTGCCATGGTAGCATCCAATACACCACGCTCATCGGAAAATTCCGCAGCTGGAGGTCGAATGGAGCAGACGTGGCGATGGTTTGGTCCGAGCGACTCGGCAACGCTTGCCCACGCGAGGCAGGCCGGCGCAACCGGCATCGTGACGGCACTGCACGACATCCCTTACGGCGAAGTCTGGCCGATCGACGCCATCAGGCAGCGCCAGGCGCTTATCGAGGCAGATCCGGCGATGGGCCTCAAATGGAGCGTCGTCGAGAGTGTGCCCGTGCACGAGGACGTCAAGCTCGGCCGCGGCGATCTCGACCGGCTCTACGACAATTTCAGGCAGACCTTACGCAATCTCGGCGCCTGCGGTGTGCGTACGGTCTGCTACAATTTCATGCTGATCCTCGACTGGACCCGCACCGACCTGGCTGCGCCGTTGCCGGGCGGCGGACGGGCACTCCGCATGAACATGCACGAGCTTGCCGCGTTCGATTGCTACATGCTGCAGCGTAAGGGATCGGAGCGCGACTATGCGTCCGATGTTCTCCAACGGGCGAGCGAATGGTTCGAGACGACGCCGGATGCGTCAAAAGAGCGTTTGCTTGCCAACATCATGGCCGGTCTGCCAGGCGCCTTCAAGCGCTACGACATAGCGGAATTGCGCGAAGTGGTGGCCGAGCAGTCGAGCCTGTCGCACGACCGGCTGCGTGAGAACCTTGTCCGTTTTCTCGAAAACGTGCTGCCGGCGGCCGAAGAGGCGGGCGTCACGCTGGCGATACACCCGGACGATCCGCCGCGCGATCTCGTCGGCCTGTGCCGGATCGTCAAGAACGCGGACGACATCGCCTTTATCCTGGACGCAGTGCCATCGGCTAATAGCGGCCTTACCTTGTGCACGGGGTCGCTGGGCGCCAACCCGGCCAATGACGTGTCCGCCATCGCCAGGCGCTTTGCGCACAAGATAAATTTCGTGCATCTGCGCAACGTCAGCAAGGACCCGGACGGCTCGTTCATGGAATCCGAGCATCTGAGCGGCGATGTCGACATGGTGTCGGTGGTCACGATCTTGCTCGACGAGCAGCAACGCCGCCGCGACGCCGGGGAACCGGAGGCGCTGCTGCCGTTTCGCCCGGATCATGGCCACGAATTGATCGATGACGCTGCGCGGCACACCCATCCCGGCTACCCTGTGATCGGCCGCCTTCGCGGCCTTGCCGAATTGAGAGGCGTGATGACGGCGATTGCCCATCAGCGCGGCTACCGGCTGCAATGACGGCGCCCCGCCTGCTCTGCGTCGGCGCGCTCACCTACGACACGATCTTGCGCCTCGATGTCCTGCCCTCCGGCGCCGGCAAGTTCCTGCCAAGCGAGGCTGTGCAGATCGCGGCCGGCATGGCAGCGAGCGCCGCCGCGTCGGCCAGCCGCCAGGGCGGGCAGGTCTGGCTATGGGCAAGTGTCGGCGACGATGCCGTCGGCCGCGATGTCATCGGCCAGATGGAGACGGAGCGGGTCGACTGTTCGCTGGTGCGCAGGGTTGAAGGTGGCCGCTCGGCCATTGCCACGATCCTGGTCGATGCCGCCGGCGAGCGTATGATTGTCCCGTTCTACGATGCCGCCACGCAAGCCGATCCGGACCGTCTTCCGCCGGCGGATTTTTCCCGCTTCGACGCCGTGCTGGTCGACGTCCGCTGGCCCGGAGCCGCCGCCCTGGCGCTGGCGAAAGCTCGTGAATACGGCATTCCGGCGATCCTTGACGCCGATGTCGCATCGCGACCGGTGCTCGACCGGCTGCTGCCGCTCGCCTCGCATGTCGTTGCATCGCTGCCGGCGGCACGCATCCTTTGCGGTCCGGAGATATCCGCCGGCTCTGCCGTCGCCATTCTCGGCGAACGGACCGGCGCCTTTATGGCCGTCACCGATGGGGCGAACGGCACCGCGTTCCGCTACTCGGACAGCAATGATGTCCGTCATCTGCCGTCGCCGCGGGTCGAAGCCGTCGACACCCTGGCGGCGGGCGACGTGTTTCACGGCACCTTCGCTCTCGGTCTGGCCGAAGGGTGGGACGAAGAGCGGGCCATAGCAGTGGCCAGCGCCGCCGCCGCACTGAAATGCCTGCGCTTTGGCGGACGTCTTGGAGCACCGACGCGCGCGGAAACGCTGGCTTTCATGCAAGGATCGACATGACGCCGGACGCGCTTGGGCCGGCTCGGT
Organism: Mesorhizobium sp. M0166; assembly: GCF_040322255.1. Lineage (NCBI taxonomy): Bacteria > Pseudomonadati > Pseudomonadota > Alphaproteobacteria > Hyphomicrobiales > Phyllobacteriaceae > Mesorhizobium > Mesorhizobium sp. M0166. The sequence goes on from NZ_JAMYTD010000043.1 coordinate 42,322, forward strand.
GGAAAGAGCACGTCAAGCGGTGCCGGGCCACTACCATGGTAGTCACTGCGCAGCTGTTCTTGGGAGGATAAATGACTGAATTCAAAAAACGCGCACTGGTCACCGGGGCGGCCATGGGCATCGGACGTGCCGTCGCCGAAAAACTGGCCGAGCAAGGCGTCGACCTGATCTTGTTCGACCGGGCGGGCGATCAGCTGGATGAGGTCGCGGCGCAGCTTTCGGCGCGCGGCGTGACCGTGCTTACCGTGCTTGGCTCGACCGCCGACACTGAAGCGTGCGGCCGCGCCGTCGAGCTTGCCCGGTCCGCGTTCGGCGGGCTCGACATGCTCTCCCACAATGCCGGCATCCAGCGTTATGGAACGGTGGAGACTACGGACGAGGCGCTTTGGGACGAGGTGATGAACGTCAACCTCAAGGCTGCCTACCTGCTCTCCCGCGCGGCGATGCCGCTGCTGCGCCAAAGCCGCGGCGCCATCGTCCATATGAGTTCGGTGCAGGGTCTGGCCAGCCAGGAAGGGGTTCTGGCCTATACCACGGCCAAGCACGGCCTGATCGGCCTCGTCAAGTCGATGGCCGTCGACTATGCGCCGCTCGGCGTGCGCGTCAATGCCGTCGCTCCGGGCGCGGTTGACACACCGATGCTGCGGGATGCGGTCAAGCTCAACGATAAGCCCGACGAGATCCTGCGTATCCTCGACAACATGCATCCGCTCGGCCGTACCGCCCAGCCGCAAGAGATTGCCGCAGTCGTCGCCTTCCTGATGTCTGACGATGCCTCCTTCGTCACCGGCGAGGTCGTGCGCGTCGATGGCGGCCTGCTGGCGCGCATCGGCGGTTCTCCGCGCAAGGAATAACGCCGGCGCTGCTGCTTGCGCAGGCATTTCATGAACGGCTTGAAGCTGCAGAGCCTTTAAGGGGATTGCCGATGGCAGGGCTTTTGGGAATGCGGACCATCACCGAGGGGCGGCTCGGCGAAACCGCCCCCGGCGCTTCAGTTGCGGCCAGGACGTTCGAGGTTTTGCTCGACCAAATCCTGACCTTCCGCCTGAAGCCGCACGAGCTGATTTCTGAAAAGGCGATGTCGGAGGCCCTCGGCGTGAGCCGCACACCCGTCAGGGAGGCGCTCGCCCGGCTGGCCGGTCTTGGCTTGATCGACATCTATCCGCAGCGCGGCAGCATGGTGGCGCCGCTGCGGATCGCCGATCTCGAGAAATCGCAGTTCCTGCGCGAAGCGCTCGAAGTCGGCCTAATCAAGCGCGCGGTCGAGAGCCCGCGCCGTGCCGACCTGCTTGCCGTGCTCAAAGGCGAACTGGCGGTCCAGGAGACGTTCGCCTCCATCGCCGACGACAGGCGCTTCTTCAAGTCGGACGAGCTGTTCCACCAGCATATCGCCAGCCATGCCGGGTTTCGCAGAATCTGGGCCGACATCAGCGCGGCGAAGCTGCACATGGACCGCTTCCGTTTCCTGTCTTTTCCGCGCCTCGACAGCATGTCGGTGGTCCTCGGCCAGCATCGGCGGATTGTCGATGCGCTCGAGCAGGCCGACGCGCTTGCGGCGGAAGAAGCAATGCGAACGCATCTTCGCCGCATCTTCGAGGTGCTCGAAGTCGTCCAGGAGCGCTATCCCTATTATTTCGAGGCAAACGGCAGCGTGAGCCCGCCGTCAGCCGGCTCAATCCAAGCCTGAGCCTTTCTTGCGCGCTTCCGAAGGCGTCTTAGTCTTGCTGCCGGATTTGTCGGAAGCTGGCTCGGCTTTGCGATTTTGGCCCTCGCCGCCTTGCTCCTTGCGGAGCTGCTTTTCCACTATCGCTCGCGATCCTTCCGCCGGGTCTTGTTCAGGATGAGTATCGGTTCCCGTCATGTCGGCTCCTATCCATTTTGATCAATTGCGTGCGGCGTGGGCTGACCTGCGCCGCCGGTTCTGTCGCGCCCGATCATCAGCCAGGCGGCGAACAGCACGACCAGTACGACAACGATCCAGGCGACGAGACGAGGCATCGGGCCTCACTTCCCCCGCCGCTTGCTGCCGCGTGCCTCCGGATCGGAGCCGGCCTCGACCGTCGGATCGGGCACGACCGGGCCGCGTTCGGCCTCGGATCCCTCAGCTTCGATCTCCTGCACGGCCTGATCCCAGTGGTCGTGCTCGCGTCCTTGCGGACGCCCTTCGCGCTCCCAGATCTCATGGGCTCGCTGCCTGATACGCTCTTCCCTGTCCATGGCCTTCGCCTCCTCATCCCTAATCCGGCGATCGCTGGTTTGTTCCGCGGTGCCAGCGCCGTTCATCGCGGTTCAGTTGACGTCATCCCCCAGCGCTCTAGATCAAACTTCACGCCGAAGTCGCCTGGTGCGGGGAGAACAATCGTGTGGCAGCAACGCTACGAGCACGTATCGTAAATGCCGTTACGGCCGTTGGTCTTCGACCACACCGCCTGTGCTTGCTGCTGCTAATGTTTGTACTGACGGCATGCTCGCCTTCCGGCCAGGTCGAGCAGCAGTCGAAAATCGCGGCTTCCGCCACACAGACCGCATCGTTGGTTCTGGAGAACTGGGTCGCTGGGACAGCCCCTCCGAAATACACGTCGCGCACTCTGCAATCGGTTGGCAAGGCGCTCGCCGATGCCGGTGCGCAAATCCAGTCCGCCAAGTCGCCTGAGCCCAGCCGGCAAGCCGGCCTGACGACGGCGATTGGACAAGTTTCAGCAGCGGTAATGCGCGCGGCGACGGCCGTGCAGAACGGCAACCGCTCGGAAGTGGAACATGCGCAGCAGGATCTGCGGGCCGCCGCCGTTGATCTGAGCACGTCCTACGCGAAATATCTTGCACCGAAACCATGAAGAAGCTGCTCGAAATATCGCTCGGCGTCGTCACCAGCGTCGGCGGCTTTCTCGAGGTCGGATCGATGGCGACCGCAGCTCAGGCCGGCGCGGCGTTCAGGTTCCAGCTGATATGGGCCGTCGTCCTGGGCACGATCTGCATCATCTTCCTGGTCGAGATGGCCGGACGCTTCGCCGCGGTCAGCCATCACACCATCGCCGACGGGATCCGGGAACGGTTTGGCTTCAACGCCTTTCTGTGGCCGTTGCTTGCGACCTTGCTGGTCAACTTCCTGGTCATGGCAGCCGAAATCGGCGGTGTTGCCATTGCGCTCGAGCTCGCCACCGGCATCGGCTTTCAGTGGTGGGCCCTGCCGGTCGCTTTTGTGGCATGGCTGTTCCTCTGGAAAGGCACGTTCGGCTTCATCGAAAAGGGCGTCGCGTTCCTCGGCCTGGTCACGCTGTGCTTCGTGGTTGGCGCCGTCATGCTGAAGCCCGATTGGGGGCAGGTTGCGGCCGGTGCCGTGCCTACCCTGCCGGACCACGACGCGGCCAATTATTGGTTCATGGCAGTCAGCATTCTTGGTGCGTCGATCTCGCCCTATCTGTTCATGTTCTATTCGTCTGGAGCCATCGAGGACCAGTGGGACGAAAGCTATCTCGGAGCCAATCGGGCCATTGCCGGCTTGGGCATGAGTTTTGGCGGCACTATCTCGATCGGCGTGTTGATCGTGGCGGCGCTCGTGCTGGCAGCGCACGGCATTGAGCAGGTCGACGACTACCACCAATTGCCGCTGATGCTGATTCAAATCTTCGGTTTCTGGGGGTTCGTCCTGTTCGTTGCTTCACTCGGCATTGCCTGCTTCGGTGCCGCGCTCGAAATCGGCCTGCAGCAAGCCTATCTCGTGGCGCAGGGTTTCGGCTGGACCTGGGGCGAGAACCTGAAACCGCGCGACGACCCGGGCTTCAGCACTGTCTATACAATCTCGTTGTTTCTCGCCGCCATTCCGATCGCGCTGGGCCTCGATCCGCTGAAGCTCACTATCTTTTCCATGGCACTGACAGCCGCCAGCCTGCCGCTGACCGTGGTGCCGTTCCTCTTCCTGCTGAACGACGAGCGCTATGTCGGCGAGCACCGCAATGGCATGATTGCCAATGCCGCGGTCATCTTCATCATCGGGCTCGGTTTTGTGCTCGCGATCGTGACCATTCCTTTGCAGATATTCGGAGGCACATGATGGATTTGCTGCGCGACATCCTGGATAAGCAAGTGGTAGACCGCGAGCAGGTCAAGATCGGCAAGGTTGACGGGCTGGTGGCCGAGCTCAGGCAAGGCAAGCCGCCTAAGATTGTTGCGGTCGAGCTCGGCTCGATCACGCTGGCGCGCCGACTGGGCGAGCGGCCCGGGCATTGGATGGCACGGCTTGCGGCCAGGCTCGGCGGCAAGCGCCATGCCGAGCCACACCACATCGCCTGGAATAAGGTGCGCGACATCGGCGTCGACATCGAGTTCGATATCGACGTCCGCGAAACGGCGATTTTCGACTGGCAGGACTGGCTGCGCGATCATGTCATTGGGCGTATTCCGGGAGCTGGATGATGGCGACCGTCAATCTTGAGCAATTGGCTGGCAGGAATGTGCTTTCGCAGCGCGGCAAAAGCATCGGCCGTATCGAGGAGATACGCGCCAAACCGGATGGCGACGACCTGGTGATTACCGAGTACCATGTCGGCATCTACGCGGCCTTCGAGCGTCTGTCCGCTTCGGCCATCGGCGTTGCGGTCCTCGACGCCTTTCGACTGCGCAGTCGCGACAGCATGTACCGCATTCCCTGGGACAAGCTCGACATCTCCGATCCGGCGCAGCCGCGGTTGTTATGCGCGAAGGAAGAACTTTCCGGTATGAAGGGGGGCATCGCGGGCGATAGACCGGAATGAAGGATACTTTCCTGCCGTCGGAGATTGGGGTCCAGTGAAAGTCCTGGTTACCGGCGCCACCGGCCTGATCGGTGCCTCCGTCGTCGCACGCCTTCTTTCCGATGGGCATGAGGTGATCGGATTGGTCCGCAGCCCCGGCGCAAACCGGGCCGACAATTATCAGTTGCTGGTGCTGGACATGACGGTGGCGCTGCAGCCCGAAGACTGGCTGCCGCATCTCCGGGGTGTCGACGCCGTCGTGAATTGTGCGGGCGTCCTGCAGGACAGCCCTCGCGAAAAGACGCGCGAAGTACATCGCGATGCGGCGGCAGCACTCTTCCTCGCCTGTGCGCGGACAGGGGTTGCCCGGGTGATCCACTTCTCGGCCATAGGTGTCGATCGGGCGCAGCCTTCGACGTTCTCGGCGACGAAACTGGCCGGCGACCAGGCGCTTATGGCGCTTGATCTGGATTGGGTGATCCTGCGCCCATCCGTGGTGCTCGGCCGGCCGGTGTTTGGGGCCAGCGCATTGTTTCGGGGTCTCGCCTCGCTGCCGGTGCTGCCCTCCATGCCCGGCACCGGTCGGCTCCAGGTGGTACAACTCGATGACGTGGTCTCAACCGTCGTCTTCCTTCTCGATCCCGCCAGTCCGTCTCGCGTCGTGCTGGAACTTGTCGGTCCCGAACAGCTGAGCATGGACGAGGTCGTCGGCAGCTATCGCCGATGGCTCGGTTGGACTCCGGCAGCCAGACTTGTCTTGCCGGCGGCTGTTGCAAGGCTTCTCTACCGTCTCGGCGACCTTGCCGCGATGTTCGGCTGGCGTCCACCGATGCGCACCAACGCGGCCAGAGAGATCGCCCGAGGAGCGGTTGGAGATCCCTCGGACTGGACCGCCGCGACCGGCATACGCCCGCAAACCCTGGCGGGTTTTCTCGCGCTCAATCCGGCAACGGTGCAGGAAAAATGGTTTGCCCGGCTGTATTTCATCAAGCCGGCGGTCTTCGTCGTCCTGCCCGTCTTCTGGATCATGACGGGGATTGTGTCGCTGACCACCGGCTATAGCGGCGGCGTCGATCTGATGCAAAGCACGGGCGCCGGTATCTTGTCGGCGCCGACCGTGATCGCCGGTGCTCTTGCCGACATCATCGTCGGCGCGCTCATAGCCTGGCGGCCGGCGACGCGAAAAGGCCTCTATGGCGGCATCGCGCTCTCGCTCTTCTACCTGGTCGTCGGAAGCTTCCTGAGCCCCGATCTGTGGAACGACCCACTTGGGCCGTTCCTCAAGGTGTTGCCGATCCTGGTGCTGCACTTTGTTGCCCTGGCAGTGCTGGAGGAGCGTTGATGCTCTATTTCCTGCTGAAATTTCTGCATGTCATCGGCGCATCCGTGCTGCTTGGCACCGGCGCCGGTATTGCTTTCTTCATGCTGCTCGCCCACAGGACCGGCAATGCCGCGACGGTTGCGGCGGTGGCGCGCATTGTCGTCCTTGCCGACTTCCTTTTCACCGCGACGGCTGTGGTCGTGCAACCTTTGACCGGAGCCGCGCTCGCCTGGCAGGCAGGCTACTCGCTGTCGGAGGGCTGGATCGTACTTTCGATCGCGCTCTATATCTTCACCGGAATGTTCTGGCTCCCGGTCGTCTGGATGCAAATGGAGATGCGTAAGCTGGCATCGCAAGCCGCGGCTGCAGGCGCGCCGTTGCCGCCGCGTTATCATCGGCTCTTCTGGCTGTGGTTCGCCTTCGGCTTCCCCGCCTTCGCTGCCGTGCTCGGAATTTTCTGGCTGATGATCGCGCGGCCGGTGATCGAATGGTAGGTCGCAGGCAGGTCCCACTGCGATAATGCCCAGTCAAAGCACTGCGGAAAAATTCCGCCCCATGCAGCGCGAATATCTGCCGGAGCGGACCTGCACCTCGACCTGTAAGTCGCACCGGAGTCCGGTCTCGTATCATTTCCAACCGCGCGCTCACCGCCATCGGCACAGGACAAGATCCCGCCTTGAGGCTGGTTAGGCTTCGCTTACCAAAAAAGATGACGCTT
>NZ_JAMYTD010000044.1:0-48401 GCF_040322255.1 Mesorhizobium sp. M0166
CTGGATATACGTCGCTCACATTCGCCTGCTCACCCGCAGGCTCGCAAGAAGTTGATATCAAAACACTCTTTTTGATTCAGGCTCTGAGGTACAACAAGGGCTATCGGGATCGGATCGCGAGATCGCTGTCCCTACCTGTGGCAATTCTTGAGGCGGAGTCGGACATATTGGACGCTGCGTGATCGGTGGGTAATCTGCGAGTGAGTTGAATATCCGCTACCTTGTGATGTGCATCTGATAGTCGAAGCCTTCACCAAGGTCGACCTAGCGTTCCGTCTCAGTCCGCCGATCTTCCTTGGCGGATCGGTTGACCATCTGCTGGCCACAGACGAACTCGGCCGCGATATATAAAGCCGATTGACGACGGCGATCCGCATAAGCCTGCCCGTCGCGATACTGGCGACAATTGTCGGCGCGGTGGTAGACACAAGACAACTCGGCGCAACGGGTTGGCGCATCAACGTCATCCCTATCCCGCCGAACGTCGCGAGCGCACTGGTCTTGAAAGTGACCCTCTGCTTTCCCGATATCATCCTGCTTGAAACAGGCTTGAGCTTCCTCGGTCTCGGCATCCAGCCGCCCATGGCCTCGCTTGGCAACATAGTCGGTGTGGAGCGCAACCACCTCGGCAGCGCTTGGTCGATCGCCGCGTTTCCCGGCGTAGTCATTGCCATCATGACGCTCAGCATAAGCCTGCTCGGCATAGGGTTCATCGATATCTCTATTCCCACAATGAATTTGCGGTCGAAGGAAAGAGAACGAAAATAAACGAAAGAAAACGGGTATGGGGAGGCGCATGGACGCGCAGACTAATGCAGACAGTAGGCAGTGGATCCAGGCGATCCGTGCCGACAGTCTTCCGGTCGACGATGCGACGCGCATCGAGCACCAGGGAGTATGTATCGCGATCTTCAACCTTGCAGGCAAGTTCTACGCCACATCCGGCATTTGCACGCATGCCCACGCCTTCCTCTCGGAAGGCTATATCGACGGCCAGACGGTGGAGTGTCCTCTGCATCAGGGACTTTTCCACATTCCCACCGGCACACCGCTTTCACCGCCAGTCACCGAGCGGCTGAAAACCTACGAAACCAAAGTGTCGGACGGCTACGTCCACATCCTGGTGGAAGGGGGACAGTGACTTGAACTATTCGGGACATATCCCGGGCTGAAACCAAAATATGGGAGGAAACCTAAAATGCTAAAACTATCACGCCGCCATCTGCTGAAGACGGCCGCGGTGCTTTCCGTCCTCGTCGCTGCGCCGCTGACAACAGTCCCGGCCTTCGCCGAAGACTCCGTCCACGCCGTTCTCAACGGTCTGATCAAGAAATACTCCGACGAAGCCAAGGCGGGCATATCGAACGCCGATGTCGCCGCACTGTTCGAGAAGGACGGCTTCCGCGACTATCTCGACGTCTATCCGGTCGGCGACCTCGCCGGCGGATTCGTCTGGAAGCCGGGCATGGGCGCCAGTTTCGTCGGCCCTTACAGCAAACTGCAGATCAAGGCGCCTTTCACTGACTATCTCCCGTTGCCTGAAGGTCCGGTGCTCGACGCCAACAAGAAATACCGCATCGGCCTCGTCTTCCATGGCTTCAACCATCCTTGGCTGATCAGCCTCGCCGATACCGCCGCCTGGGAGGCCAAGCGCCATCCCAACATCGAACTGGAGGTGATCGACGCCGAGTTCGACGACAACAAGATGGGCCAGGTGATCGATACCTGGATCGCCAAGCAATATGATGGCATCGTGCTGTGGCCGAACCGTGAAGCGCCGATGGGCCCGCCCGTCGACCGTGCTATCGCCGCCGGCATTCCGGTTGTCAGCCTCGACCGTCGCACCTCGTCCGAGCAGATCAGCTCGGAGGTTCTGGGCAACTTCTATGCGAACGGTCTCCAGGAGGGCCTGTACCTCAAGCATGCCGCGCCGGACGGCAATATCATATTCAACCGCAAGGATCTCGGCAGCACTGCGGATTCGATCCGCACCGGTGCCTTCCTCGAAGCGATCGGTAACACGCCGGGCTACAAGGTGCTGGCCAACTATCACACCAACAGCCAGCGCACGCTGGCGTTCAAATCGACGGCGGATGCCCTCCAGGCATTTAAGGACATCTCAGTGTCGTTCAACACAGGCGGCGAGGAGGCCATGGGCGCTCTCGACGCGATCCGGGAAGCCAGTCGGCTGAACAGCGGGCCGGGCGGCAAGAAGATCATGATTCTCGCTAACGACGACGCCCGCGAGGTGCTGAAGGAGATCAAGGCCGGCAATATCGACATGGTATCGCCCTACACGCCGCTGATCGGCGACATCGGCATCCGCGCCGTCGTTATGCATATCGGCGCCAAGGCGGGCCTCAACGAAGCGCCGCCGAAGCTTATCATGACGCCGAACCTGCCGATGATCACCAAGGAGAAGATGAACATCGAAGGCATCGAGACGCTGACTCCCGACGAATGGCCCTATGCATATGGCCCGGAGGTCTCGGGCTGATATCCGCTCCCAAGACGACTGCCGGCCCTCTCGCGGGAGGGACGGCAGTCGTTGACCCAAGGCAGGCGAGTGCGTCATGACGATGAATACTCTTGAGACAAAGGTGGTCGAACCCGCTTCGCCGGCGCGGCCTTCCGATGCTTGGCGGCACCTGAGCATCGGAGCTATGAGCCGCGCGGCGGTGCTGGTCGCCCTCGTCATCGTCGGGCAGGCGATCGCACCGTCCTTTCTTTCCCTTGCCAACATCCACGTCATCCTCTTAGCCGTGGCCGCTATCGGCATCATGGCCTACGGCATGACGCTGGTCGTCATTACCGGCGAGATCGATCTTTCCATTGCCGGCATCGCAATTCTCTCCTGCGTGGCCGGAGGACTGCTGATTCCGACGGGCTCGGCCACGCTGGTCATCGGCGCCACGCTTCTCACCGGGCTGGTTGTCGGCCTGGTGAACGGCGTACTTGTCGCCGCCTTGGGCATTCCGTCGCTGATCGCTACGCTTGGCATGTTGGGCATAAGTCGCGCGCTGGCCAATATAGCGTCCGGCGGGCAGGCGCTCTATCCCGAAGCCATTACTGCTTACCTCTGGCTCGGCCGCGGCAACATTGCCGGCATTCCAGTTCCGGTCGTGCTGCTCATCGTTCTAGGCGCCGCCGCGATCGCGCTGACTAAGTATTCGATCTTCGGTCGCGAGCTCTACGCCACCGGCGGAAACGTCAGGGCCGCCGCGCTATCAGGTGTCAATGTCGTAGGCGTGCGCACCACTGTCTTCATAATCTCCGGCGCCTGTGCCGCGCTCGCCGGCATGCTGGAGAGCGCGCGGCTGTCCTACATCAATCCCGCCGGGCTTGAAGGCATGGAGCTTTCGGTGCTGGCGGTGACGGTATTGGGCGGCGCGGCACTCGCCGGCGGTTCAGGCTCCATCGCGGGCACCCTGGTTGCCGCCCTCATCATCGGTATCGTCAACAACCTCCTCAACCAGTTCGGCGTCAGCATATACCTGCAGCAGGTGGTGACCGCAGCGGTCATCCTAGCGGTAGTCTTGCCCGGCATGCGGCAGCGGGGGATCGCGAAATGAGCGCCGTCGAACTGTCCAGTCCGTCGTCGTCCCGCGTCGCCCCGTTTCTGCAGGGTCTGCTGCGCGACCCGATCGTATGGCTGATCGCGATTATCTTCGTGGTCGGCGCGCTCACCTCCGAATACTATTTGACCGCCCTGAACCTCGAAAACCTGATGCGCAACATCGCCGTCATCGGACTGCTGTCGCTCGGAATGACGGTGGTGCTGCTTACCGGCCGCATCGACCTTTCCGTAGCGGCGTTGATGATCTTTTCGATCATTGTCGGCGTGGTCGTGATGGCCGAGCTCGGCCCAATGCTAGGCAGCCGCTGGCTGGTACGCGGCAACACCTATGCGGGGCCGATCGTGCCGGTGATTCTGATCGCGCTTGCGACCGGCATTGTCGCCGGCGCGATCAACGGCATCGGCGTTGCCTACTTCAAGGTTACATCCTTCATCATGACACTGGTATCGTTGACCGCGCTGCGCGGCTTCAACTACGTGCTCACCAACGGCCATCCCTATTACCTCAAGGCGCCGTTCTATGGCTGGATCGGCGACAGCAAGATCTTCGGCATGCCGGTGAGCTTCCTGATCTTCCTCGCGGTGCTCTTGGCGCTCATCGCCTTCGTCAACGGAACCGTGCGCGGCGCTCGCTTCTACGCCATCGGCGGCAACGAGAAGGCGGCGCTCTATGCCGGCATCAAGACGCAGCGCTACGTACTGCTGGCCTACGTCATCAGCGGCCTCTGCGCCGCCATCGCCGGCATCGTCTTTACGGCGCGGCTGAAGTCTGTCGACGCACCGCTTGCCGCTGGCTACGAACTGACGGCCATCGCCATCGCCGTTATCGGCGGAACAGCGCTATCGGGGGGCTTCGGGTCGCCATGGCGCACATTGCTCGGCAGCGTCGCCTTTGCCGCCGGTCTGAATCTGCTGGCGATCTGGGGCGTCGGCACCTGGTATCAGAACCTGGCGATCGGCATCGCACTCATCGCATCGGTCGGCCTGTCGAAGATGAGCCGCAAGAAGACACATCCATAATCAGGAGAGGCATTTCATGGGCGGACATCTAACGCTCGGCATCGACATCGGCACGACCAACGTCAAGGCGGCGATCCTCGATACCAACACCGGAAAGGTGGTGGCGTTCGGCTCGCAAGAGCATCCCTTGTTCCATCCGTTCCCCGGATGGGCAGAGCAGGAAGCCTCAAACTATTGGGGGGCGGTCGTATCGACTGTCAGGCAGTGCCTGGAGCAGGGCCGGTTTTCCGACGACATCGCCGCGATCGCACTGTCAGGCCTGGTCGGCGTGACGCTGCCGGTCAGCGATCAGGGCAAGCCGCTGCGCCCGGCGATGATATGGATGGATTCCCGCTCGGAAGAAGAATGCGAGGATATCCGCCGCAGCGTCGGCGAGGTGACCATCAACAAGAACAACGGCAACCGCGTCGCCCCTTGGTTCATCGACCCCAAGGCGTTGTGGATCAAGAAACACGAGCCCCACATTTTCAACGCGACGCACAAATTCCTGTCGCCATCGGGTTACTGCACCTACCGCATGTGCGGCAACTTCACGATGAACACCGGTGACGCCGGCCTGGCCTATGCCTACGAGTACCAGAAGGAGCGTTGGAACGAATCCATCGCCACGGCGATCGGCATCCCGCTGGAGAAATTCCCACGCCTCTACCGGTCGCATGAGGTGGTGGGCGAAGTCACCAGGCAGGCGGCGGAGGAGACCGGACTGCGTCCCGGCACCATCGTGGCGGCAGGCGGCACCGACATCAGCTCGGCGGCACTGGGCGTTGGTGTAACCAAGGCCGGCGAGGCCTATTATTCGATGGGCACTGGCTCGAACCTCGGCATCATGATCCCGACCGAGCAGGACGTCCACGAATACCGCATCCTGAAATGGCCGCACGTACTGCCCGGCCTGACCATGTTCGACGGGCCGATGGCCTTCACCGGCGCATCGCTGAAATGGTTTCGCGACCAGTTCGGCGATTCCGAGTTCCGGCTGGCCGAGCGCATGGGCCACAACGTCTTCGACCTTTTCACCGAGCAGGCCAAGCATGTGCCCGCCTGTTCCGACGGCCTGCTCTATTTGCCGTATCTCGGCAATACGCTGTCGCCGAACTGGAACAGCAACGCCGCGGGTGTCTTCTTCGGCGTACGCCCGACGACGACGCGCGCGCATTTCATCCGTTCGCTGATCGAAGGCGTTGCATTCGACCTGTACTCGAACGTGCGCATCGCCAATCAGGCCGGCGTGAACGTCGATGGGTTGATCCTGAACGGCGGCCCGACCAAGAGCCGTTTCTGGAACCAGATAACCGCGAGCGTCGTGAATCTGCCGCTGAAGGTGCCGGATATCGGCGAGGCGGCGCCCATCGGGGACGCCATCCTCGCGGGCGTTGCAGCCGGCATCTACAAGTCGCCGATCGAGCCGCTCGAAAGCATCGTGCGTATCAAAGAGACAATCGACCCCGATCCGAAGCTGCACGAGCGCTACCACGACTTCTTCGAGGTCTGGTCCTCGATCTACCAGAATCTGCGTGGCGACATGGATCGTCACCGCGCCCTGCTCAATCGGTATCATTCGGGATGACGGCGATGAACGTCTCGCTGCTCGAGGTCCAGTCGATCCGCAAGGCGTTTCCCGGCGTGGTTGCGCTGGCCGACGTCACCTTCAACCTGAAGGCCGGGGAAGTGCATGCGCTGGTTGGGGAGAACGGCGCGGGCAAGTCGACGCTGCTGTCGGTCATGAACGGGCTGATCGCGCCGGACAGCGGCGAGATCCGCATCGAGGGCCAGCCGGTCGTGTTAAGTGATCCGACGGTCGCGCTGGCCAACCGACTGTCTCTGGTCCACCAGGAACTGGTGCTGTGCCCGAACCTCAGCGTCGCCCAGAACATCTTCCTCGGTCGCGAGCCCGCGGCCCGCCTCGGCGGCAATAACCGGGCGGCGCTCAACCGGATGGCGCGGGAACTCCTCGACGAAATCCATGTCAGCCTCGATCCGTCGCGTCCGGTCTGCGAACTCAGCTTGAATGAGCAGCAGATAGTCGAGATCTGCCGAGCGCTGGCAAGCCGGCCGAAAGTGCTGATTTTCGACGAGCCGACCGCCTCGCTGAACGACGATCAGGTCGGTCACCTGCTCGCCGTCATCCGCAAGTTGAAGGCAAGTGGCCTCGGCATCGTCTATGTCTCGCATCGGCTCGGCGAGGTGCTGGACATTGCCGATCGGGTGACCGTGCTGCGCGACGGCCGTGTCGTTGGTACGCGCGACGTTGCCGACCTCGACGAGACGGCGCTCGTCTCTATGATGGTTGGGCGCGAGCACAAGCCGGGCCAGAGCGCTTACAAGGAGCGCCGGCAAGGTTCCGTCGCCCTGGAGGCCAAGGCGATCGGCAAGGCCGGGGTGTTTGACGACGTATCCCTTGAGGTACGTGCCGGCGAGATCGTCGGCATCGCAGGCCTGCTTGGCTGCCAGCGCGAAGCCGTCGCGCGTGCGATCTTCGGCGCCTCATCGATCGACCGCGGGGAAATTCGTGTGCACGGCAAGAGAGCGCCCCTTCGCTCGCCGCGCGATGCAATTGCTGCCGGCATCGCCTTCATGCCGGCCGACCGCAAGGGCGAGGGGCTGGTCCTGCCGATGAGCGTCGGCGACAATCTCGGGCTGACGATCCTGCGCCGCTTTGGCCGCCTCGGCTTCCTCAAGCGCCGGCAGAAGAATGCATCGGCCAACGATCTGGTGCGCAAGCTTGCCATCAAGGCCAGCGGCCTGTCGCAACTGGCTTCCCAGCTCTCGGGCGGGAACCAGCAGAAGATCGTCATCGGCAAATGGATCGCGCGCGGCGGCGATATCGTAATCGCCGAAGATCCGACCCGCGGCGTCGATGTCGGCGCGAAATTCGAGATCTGGCGTGCGATCCAGGGCCTAGCCGACGAAGGCAAGGCGGTGCTGCTGCTCACCACCGAGCTGCAGGAAATGATGGACGCCTGCGACCGTATCCTGGTCATGAGCCGCGGTCGGATTACCGGGCATTTTCAGCGCGAGGATTTCTCGGCCGAGGCGATAGCTCATTGCTTCGTTGCCTGAACGCAGGATCGATAACGGTATGGAAACAATGAATTTTCTATTTCCCGTCCGCGTCGGTAGGTCTCCTTCGACAACAAGCAATTTGAAGGAGGATCGGCATGCAGGGCGATAATTCTGCCAGCTATGCGGGCATCGGCGGCATCGGCAGCAAAATTTGGCCGCTGACGGGCCCCGAGATCATTTCGCGTGACAAGCTGAAGAGGCTTCGCACGCGCACCAATGGGCCGGGCCTGGTCAGGCTCGCGGTGCACATCGGCGCACTTATCCTTGGTGCTCTGGCCGTCTATCTGTCGTCCTCGACGCCGTGGCTCCAGATACCGGCGATGTTCGTCTACGGCGTTGTTATCGTGCTGCTGTTTGCACCGCTGCACGAATGCTCGCACGGCACGGCCTTTCACTCGCGCTGGATCAATCACCTCATCGGTTTCGCCGTCGCCGCGTTCACCTTCCGGCCGTTTCTGTATTTCAAATATCGCCACGCCGCGCACCACACCTACACTCAGCATGAGGACCACGATCCCGACATCGTGCCGTTCCCGACCTCGCTGCGCGACTATTTCGGGCAGATACTCGGCCTATCCTTCTGGCCCAAGCTGGTCGGCACGTTATGGCGCGGCTCGACCGGGCGTTTTACCGACGAAGAACGCGAATTCTTGCCGGAATCCGTCTGGAAGCAGGTGATGCTGGAAATCCGGCTACTGGTCTTGGCCTACATCGTCATTGCCGCCTTTTCGATCCACTACGGAAGCACGATCGCGCTGATTTATTTCCTGCTGCCCCGTGTCATGGGCGAACCGGTGCTGCGCGCCATCCGCATGGCCGAGCATACCGGTGCGGAAGAAAGCCCTAACCTGCTCGCCAACACCCGCACCACCCTGGCGAATCCGGTCCTGCGGATGCTCTATTGGAACATGCCGTTCCATGCCGAGCACCACTTGGCCTCGTCTGTGCCGTTCCACGCGCTCGGCAAGCTTCACAGCGAGGTTTCGCCGCATCTGCAATGTGTCAGCAAGGGATACATTCAGGTGCATCGCGAGATAATCCGCGACGTGCTGAAGAATGATCGTCCCGGCGCCGCACCGGCCGGCCAGGGAGCCTGATTGGCCGTGGCTGGTTTGGGAAGAACGGCCGGCGTCGTGATCGTCGGCGCGGGACATGCCGGCGGCCGTACCGCCGAGCGGTTGCGGCACGGTGGTTTCGTTGGCCCGATCGATGTGGTCGGGATCGAACGCGAACTGCCATATGAGCGCCCGCCGCTGTCGAAAAGCGTGCTGACCGCAGCTGAGGTTCCGGCGAATGCCTATCTTCTGCCGCCGGCCCGCTGGAACGAGTTCGGCGTCAGGTTTCACCTCGGCGCCGAGGCGATCAGCATCGACCGGCGGGCCAAGGCGGTGACGCTGGCCGATGGCAGCGGACTGCCGTACCGCAAGCTGGTGCTTGCGACCGGGCTCTCGCCGCGCCGCATCGAATCCGTGGAGCCCGTCGCGGACCGGGTCGTCTATCTCCGCTCGTTTCAGGACGCGCTAGTCTTGCGCGACCGCATCCTGCCTGGCTCTTCGGTGGTGCTGGTGGGGGCAGGGCTCATCGGTTTGGAAGTCGCGGCAAGCGCGGTGAAGCGCGGTGCGACCGTCACGGTGCTCGAAGCCGCGGATCGCCCTCTGAGCAGATTGCTTCCGACATACCTGTCGCAGTGGCTCGCCGACGTTCACCGGCAAGCCGGCGTCAGGATCCTCTGCGGCCGGCAAGTGATCGCTTCCGGGCGGTCGGGCGGCGCGGCATTGCTCCGCCTGAACGATGCCACCCAGATCAAGGCCGATCTCGTCCTTGTCGGCATCGGTGGAACGCCGAACGACCAGCTTGCCCGCGACGCCGGGCTGAACGTCGACAACGGCATCGTGGTCAACGAGTTCGGTCAGACCAGCGATCCCGACATCTTCGCCGCCGGCGACGTCGCCTCGCATGAAAACCGCCAGTTCGGTAAGCGCTGGCGGCTCGAATCCTGGAAAAACGCTGAAGACCAGGGCGGCATCGTCGCCGCCCATATCTGCGGCAGCCCGGCGCCGTATGACGAGGTACCGTGGTTCTGGACCGACCAATACGACTTGAACATCCAGGTCGCCGGAATCCCAGGCGATCGGGAGCCGGCCTATGAGCGCGGCAGGCCAGGCGACCGTGCTTATCTCGCCTACTTTGCCGATGAGGAGCGTCTCGTCGGCGCTATTGGCATCGCATGCGGACGCGACATCCGCATCGCTCGCGAGACGATCAAGACCGGCGGCCGACTGAATCCTGCCGAACTCGCGGGGAAGGGGTTTGCGGCATTTGGCGCAGCCCAGCCTGAAAGGCTGGCATTGTGATACGCTCTCCTGCCGCAATCTGCTTCGAGCCGAACAAGCCATTGGCCGTCAAGGAGATCCAGGTGGCGCCGCCCGGTCATGGCGAAGCACTGGTCGAGATCGTTGCTTCAGGCCTTTGCCACACCGACCTGACCGCGCTGGACGGCGTCAACGCGACCAGCGTTTACCCGCTGATCCCCGGCCACGAGGGCGCGGGCCGCGTGATCGAGGTAGGCGAGGGGGTTTTGGACCTGAAACCCGGCGATCATGTCATCCCACTCTACGGGCCCGAATGCATGCATTGCCGCATGTGCCGCAGCGGCCGCACAAATCTCTGCTGGACGATCAAGCCGACGCGCGACAAGGGCGTGATGCCGAACGGCACGTCGCGTTTCGCGTTCGGGGCCGACCCGGTGCATCACTTCATGGGAACGTCGACGTTGTCTCGCTATACTGTCGTTCCGGAGATCGCGCTGGCAAAAATACGGCCAGATGCGCCGCTCGAGAAAGTCTGCCTGTTCGGCTGCGGCGTCACCACCGGCGTGGGCGCTGCGCTGGCCGAAATTCGCGAAGGCGACGCCGTCGCCGTTTTCGGCCTCGGCGGCATCGGCATCAATGTCGTGCAAGGCGCGCGGCTGGCGGGCGCCAAGACCGTCATCGGCATCGATGTCACCGATCGCAAGAACACGCTTGCCCGAGCCTATGGCATGACCGACTTCGTCAATGCCGGCCGGGAAGGCGCAAAGGTTGTGCAGGCGATCCGCGACTTGACCGACGGCGGCGTCGACGTGGCTTTCGAATGCACCGGCATCGTCCCGGTCATGCGCCAGGCCTTCGACTGCTGCCAGCCAGCCTGGGGTACGGCGGTGCTGCTCGGCGTCGAGCCTCCCGGCGCGGAACTGGGCTTTCCGCCGGTTGGCGTCCGCTACGGCAGGAGCATCCGCGGCAGCTATTTCGGCGGCGTCAAGGGACGCAGCGGGCTCGGCCGGCTGATCGACTTCTACATGGAGGGTCGGCTGGATCTGGACCGGCAGATCACCCACACGCTTACGCTCGACGAGGTCAATCGCGGCTTCGACCTGATGCGGGCGGGAGAGTCTGTTCGCAGCGTCGTCCACTTCGAGTGACCAGCGTGGGGCTTGCCAACGAAGCCGGCTACGTCTTCCGCGACCGTTATCCGGAGCGGGAGCATGTCTATCGCCGGTTCGACGAGGTGAGCGCCGCAGCGCGCGCTTCGCTTCCATGCCGCCGCAACGTGCCTTACGGCGCGCATCGTCGCCAGGTGTTCGATCTGTTTCCGGTAGGTGACGGCGCCCCGCTGGTCATCTTTGTCCATGGCGGCTATTGGCAGAGCCTCGACAAGGATCGCTATTCGTTCGTCGCCGCGGCGCTCGTGCCGCGTGGTTTCTCGGTGGCCCTGCTGAACTACCCGCTTGCGCCGGCCGCGAGCCTCGAGGCGATCGTCGAAAGCGTCTGCGGCTGCCCGCCCGCGGTCCTGGAGGCGCTCGGGACCCCGCCGCCGTTCTGGATCGCGACCGGCCATTCGGCGGGAGGGCATCTCGCTGCGATGCTGACCCTGGCGAGCAAGGCCGGCAATGTGGCGCTCGCGGCCTGCGCGCCGATCAGCGGCATCTTCGATCTCGAGCCGCTGGTGGAAACGTCGCTCAATGCGGCTCTCGAGCTGGACCACGAGCGCGCTGCAAAACTCAGCCCAATACGTCGCCCGCCGATATCCTGTCCGTTGACGGCTTTTGTCGGGGCCGACGAAACATCGGACTTTGCGGGGCAGTCCCGGCAGTTCGTCGGGCATTGGCGTGCATCCGGCCGGCATGCCGAACTGGTTTCGCTGCGGGACAAAAACCACTACACGGTCCTATGCGATCTGCTGGAGGAGCGGTCGGAAATAGCCGAAGGGATCACGCAGTTGGCGCAAGCCTTCCGCAGGGAGGAGAAACGGGTTGAGTGGCTCTAACAAGCTGCATTTCGTCAATTTCAGCCAGCTACGTTCATTTTATGCGGTCGGGCGCGAACTGAGTTTCACCAAGGCGGCCGACCTGCTGTGTGTCGGCCAGCCGACGGTAACGACGCAGGTGAAGGCGCTGGAGGAGACATACGACGTTCAGCTTTTCCTGCGTTCGCCGCGCGGCCTGAAGCTCACCGACGCAGGCGAAGCGCTGCTTGTCGTCGCCCGCCAGATCTTCTCGCTGGAGGAACAGGCGGTCGGTATTCTGCAAGCCGAGGGCAACCAGATATCGGGAAAGCTGCGCGTCGGTACCGTCGGGCCGTTCTTCGTCATGGAACTGCTCCGTGCCTTCCACGGAAAATACCCGCTGATGCAGGTCTTCCTCGAGAGCGGCAATTCCGACGTCATCTATAACAAATTGCTGAACTATGAGGTCGACGTCGCCATCATCGGCCGCGACTATGACGATCCGCGCCTCGATCTCATCCAGCTTGGCCGCCATGAAGTGATCGTCTTCGTACATCGCGACCACCCATGGGGTGGACGCCAGCAGATCGATCTCGAGGAACTGGACGGGCAGCGCCTGATCTTCCGCGAGCCGGGTTCGATGACCCGTCGCGCGCTGGAAGAGGTGCTCGACAAGCATCGAGTACGGCCCAATGTGGTGATGGAAATTCCACGCGACGGCGTTCGTGAAGCTGTCGCCGCCGGCCTTGGCGCCGGCATTGTTTCCAAGACCGAGTATCTTCCGGATGACCGTTTGACGGCGCTTTCGATCTCGGATCACAAGCCGTTCACGCAATCCTTCGCGGCGTGCCTGAAGGTCCGCCAAACATTGCGTCCCATAGAGGCGTTCATGAAATTGGTCAGAGATCATTAGATGGCAGCCACTTCTCGCTAGCTCTGTTGACTTTGCCGCCCTTTGCGGCGGCCACGAAGGCGGAAATCGGCCATCCCGTGCAGAGTTCGCTGCGCTCCCCCGCTCACCTTGACTGGTCGGACCCACCGTGAACTCGCTGATCGTCGTGTCCTCGGGCACATCTATTGCGAAGGACACGACACTGGCGATCCGGTCCGGAGTAATCGCGTGCTTGTCATAGAGCGACTGCCTCGGCTGCGCCAGGGTCCGTGATCCCACCCAGCAACTCAGTGCGGATCGCCGCTGGGTAAAGGGCGACGGTGCGGATTCACGTGGCAGCCGCTGAGATCAAGTTCTGGGGTCGCCCGATTTCTCCCGTGCCTCCATGCCGCAGGGGTTTCCGGATGCGCTTCGGCCGGCAGCCAAGCGGTTCGTGAATGAGTACCGCAGCCAGTTGCGGCCGTTCGAAGACGAACACGAGGTGGCGCCGGGGGTGGTCGTCCGTCGCACCGGCGGCCACACTCCCGGGCACAGCGTGGTCCGCGTGGCGTCAGGCGGCGACCGGCTGGCGTTCGCCGGGGACCTCGTGTTCCAGATCGGATTCGACCATCCCGACTGGCACAACGGCTCGAACACGACCCCGAGGAGGCGGCACGCGTCCGCGTTTATCTTATGCGGGAACTCGCGGCGAACCGCGAGCCGCTGGTGGCCACTCACCTGCCGTCCCCGTCGGTCTGCCATGTGGCGGTCGACGGCGACGCCTTTCGTTGCGTACCGGCCGTCTGGGATTACTGAACGCTTGCAGGGTGACGACCAACCTAGCTAAGATCGCCGCCGAGAGCCATCGCGACATGACTATCTGTTCATGCAATGTGTTGAGCGATCAGGATTTCCGCTCCGCCGTCGAGGCGGAGCGGACGCGCTCGATCACTCAGGTCTATGGCTGTCGCGGCTGCAGCCCCCAGTGCGGCCGTTGCGTGCGCACCATGCGCCGCCTCATGAACGAGGCGCTCGGCGGCGCGTGTGCGACATCGGGCAATGGCTGCGCGCGGTCCTCCTAATCCTGACTCGACCGCCGCCGGCCGGCTTTCTGTGAGTGATGACCGCTTGTTGGGTCAACGTCCAACCGGGACGACCACATTACTTTGAACAACTACTCGAGCGGCAAGGATTCGCGGCTTGACGAGGGGCACGGGCGCTGTCGCGCTGCAAAATGCGCGGGGGTTCGAGTCGATAGAGGGATACCGCCAATACAGTGCTGTGACCGAGTTCGTTTGCTGACGGGGCTTCTTAATCAGCGCAAATAGGTCCGACTCCAACCTCCGCAACCAGTTCCAGCATAAATCACTGACAGTCGCGATCTGATCAAAGCCCAAACCTTTGTTAGAGCACTCGACATAGAGCCCCTGGGTAGATGCTGCGAATGGCACTTGTGTGCTAAGCGTAAGGGCTTCCGAATGTCTTTCAAAAGTCTCTGAAGACGACTTTCGGGACACGGCTCGTGACCTCCATCCGAGGGGTCCAAGAGACCCGGTTCGAGGCGAATAAAACATGACAATCAAGTGCTTACGTATAGAGCGGTCGACGAAGGGAAAGTCGTCGATTAGTGGAAAGATTGCGTGGTTCCGAGAGAAACCCCTTTCACTCAGAAGCGCGTGAACGTCAGTGCCTCGCTGTTTTCTAATCCCAGTTTACCCAGTGCGCGGGCGAGCCTCGTCGACAGGCACAACGAAGGCCGCCATTATGTCTGCCGCGCTTCCGCGCGCCCAGTTACCAAAGGAGGCGACCCGTGATTATCGTGGTGGTAGCAGCAACGTTCCTGGTCTCTGCGACCCTGCTTCATGTCCTCCTGATCTACCTCCGGCCGCTCACTAAACTCACTTGGACTAGGCTGGACTACCTGGCGAATGTCGTCTTGGCCGCTGCGGTGGTTGCCGCCGCTCTCGACTTCCAGATTTACCGTGCCGCGAGCGCACAACAGGAGCGCCAGATCGAGTACGCGACGGCACTCAGCGAACTGCGGCAGTCAATGCTGCAGACGATTACCTATTGTAACGACAACCGGCACATTCCCCAGCTCAAGGAGCTATATTCCTGCAGATACTTCCCGGCCTTTTACGCCGATCTCGACCAGATGAAGAGCGAGCCCGGCTATCCGTTCGTCGATCTGCTCCTTTACGACTATGACCGCGCGACCCTCGACCTCTCTACCGGTTTGCCTTGCGGCAACAAGAGAGACGGAAAGGACGAGGCCATGCAGTATGTTTCGCACGGGGTGGGGTTCAAAACGACGAACATCCCATTTTGCGAATTCTACGACGATTCCTGGCAACTCCGGTCCGCGGCGATGAGTGCCAAGCTGGATGTCGGGCAACTCTCTAAGTACAAGAGCCTTTCAGGGCTCTGGATCGTCATCGTCGCCTTCCTGCTCGCGCTCAGGTTAACGAAGATCGCTGCGGAGGCGGCCATCCTGTCTGCGGGAAGCCAAACGCAGGCCGCGCCGGCGGCCGCGCTGCCGCCGGAGGTCCAATGCGTGCCCGTCCCAGAACCGTCAGCGGCGGCCGCGAAGTTGATGAACGAGCACAAGTCGAACGAGCCGAAGTAACTCGCCTTGGACAGATGAACCTCTCGGGGAGCTAAGGTTCGCAGGTAGCCCTCAACTCCTCTCACGCTTCCTCGGTATCTGTTCGCTAGTGCCCCCGAGTCTCCGATAAGAGGCGGCGACCTCTTGTAATCCTCAGCACTGGCCACCGACCTTGCTAGCATTTGGACACCTCGAACTACCGGCATTTCCAAAGGGAGTGGTGCGGCAATGAGGTTGTGAACAGTCTGACGCGCGGCGGTGGCTGGATTTCGGTCGTTGGGGCTGATGCTGGTTGCCGATTTCGGCATCGCGGCGGCGTTTTCCGCCGCTCTCGCCGTCATGCGAACGCAGTTCGCCCCTGGTGCCAAACGAAGCGGGTGAGATTGTAGGCGAGGTTGGCCATGCCGATCTTGGTGCGGGCGCGAGCGATGCCGATCGTGCGGACAAACAGGCCCATGCGTGATTTCTGTTGCGCGAAGACGTGCTCGACGAAAGCGCGGATCTTTGAGCGCCGGCCATTGGCCCGTGCCATCGCCTCACTCATCGGCCGGCCTTTCGGCTTCTTGTGATGAATGTTGTCGGAGACGTAGCCGTTCTTGTCCAACCACGCCTCATTCTTCTTCGAGCGATAGGCGGTGTCGGCCCACATGCAGAACCAGGACCTTGAACATCATCACCGCATCAAAGGGCGGCCGGCCGCCTTTGGCGCCATCGGAGCGCTTCAGCGCCTTGGCCAGCGGTTTCCCGAAAACCTCCCAAGGCACCACCGCGTTCAGCTTCTCCAGTGGATCGCCGGCCTCACTCAGCCGGACATAGCGCTCGTCAATATCCCAGAACCCACCTAGCCTCGCATCCAACGCCTCCGTGCAAATCACCACGCGAAGTGAATCAAAATGCGTTCTCGATTGCTAGGTTTTTCGAAGTGTCCAGCTACAGAACGGCACGGTCCGTAATATTCGCACCGGCTAGCAAAGGCTTACTGCGACGGAATATCGAAACTGTTTGATCACGAAAAGGAAATAAGGAAGTTTCTCCTTCCAGAGATTGGATCCCTCAAAAGAGATTCAGAGCCAAATTGAGTTTCGGAAGTCAGCAGTACAGAAAGTTCTTGTTCCGAATTATTGACTGTAGACTCCCAGTCGAAGCGACATACAAAAGAATTACCACTATGGCTAAGGACGAATCGCTCTTCCTTTGCGACTACTCCTGACGAATGAAAACGCTCTAGGATATGTATGCTTCCTCCTGTTGCGAACTGTGGGCTAGAGGGTCGTACCTCGGCGACGACAGTCGACGCCTTGTAAAAGCCAGCGCGGCCGCCCAAGAAGACAAACATCCAATTGAGCTCCACAATGGTGCCGTCAGTCCAGTTGCCTGTTCCATTGGATACGAGGGCAACTGAGCGATGTTCGCCAGTCATTTAGTAATTTCCCTGGTCGCAGCATTAGTAGGCTAATGTGGCCTTCGGTTACTTGCCTTTCGGTGAGCGCTCTTTCTGGAAAATACTAGTCGGCGACGCCTGCGTGGGGCTCCGACGTCGGAACATTGGTTATCGGTAAGAGCAAGCGGACGCAAAACCGTGTTCACCACGCTCCGCAAGATGGATGGTCGAGAATAAGTCGGAGCCCCGAGCCGGGCAGATATGGCCCGAGCCGGTATCGAGTTGTTGCTTCTCTACTTACGTCCCGCGGTCGCCTTTTTCGAGGTTCTAGCGACCTTCGAATTGAAGGCGAGACCTTGAGTCGGATCCTTAAAAGCTGTCAGGCCCTCAACTTCACTCTCGCGTGCCGCCTGTTCCCAGTGTTGCTTCTCGAGTCCATCTGGCCGTCCGGCCTCTTCCCATATTTTGTAAGCGCGAATACGAATGTGTTCGTCGTGATCATCTATCATAATGAATATCCTCCGCTATTTCTGCGCCAGACAAAAGATCGCATGGGCTCATATCATTCTCGCATTGCTCCGATTTCAATAAATCAGATATCTAGACAAAGGGTTCAGGGTGATCTAATTTAGCATGGAAATATTGCTCTGCCAAAAAGAATCGTAGTTAGACATTTGGGGATGCCGCTGAAGGCGCCACGTCGGAAATAGACGTGTGCTCTCGGGTATTTTTAAGCCCACCTCCTCGCTTGCAGCGGATCTTTCTTTGCGCAGCGAGTGTGGATCGATGAGAGGTGGAGATTGCGATTGTGCGTGATGATCAATATGTACTAAACCATTGTACGCCTTATCTTTCCCGCGCGAATATAGATAACAGGCACAATTTTGGATTCGGCCACTACGCTCAAACGGATCGCCGTGGGAGAATCCGCGAAGCTTGGCGGTTTCCGATAATCGATACCTGTGCGGTGCCGCCTGACGGGGCCAAGTCCTCAGATATGAATGATGTCACCTTCGTCTACCCGGCATTTGAGGATCCGCCACAGTCCGTTGAGGTGATCGGTTCGTTTGCACCGCTCTACCAGCGCCTGCCTTTGCGGCGCGTGCGCTTTCTCAACGAGAATACTGCCTTCTTTGCCATAACGGTCTCGGTGCCTCGGCGCGAGGCGTTCTCCTACAAGTTCGTCGTCGATGGAAACGCGGTCCTCGATTCGGTCAACCCACAGGTGGTGCGGGCCGACAACGGGCAGGCCTGGTCCCGCTTTTTCACCTGGGAACACAGCCAGCCACTGTTCTTCGAGTCATTCGAAATGGCGTTAGTGCAGCGCCTCAGCAACCATATCCTACCGTTCCGTACGCGTGAGGGGCAGCGTTTCCTATCATGGTACTACAACGGGCTCGACAACGAGGCGAGGCGAGGCGTTCAGAGGCGGGCTTATCGATTCGATGATTCCGCAGGTGCGGCGATCTACATCGACCATATACTGGCGCGTGAAGAGGCACACCGCGGTATCGACTACAAGATCTGCCTTCAACAGATCGCCCGAATCTTGCGTACCCGGGATCCAGAACACGAACCAGCGGATGTCTCTAAGGATCTCTTCGAACAGCTCTACGGTGAGTTCGCCTCAGGTACGGTGGTAGGATGGGACGTCTCCACCTATCAGGACCCCACCAACTTCCTCAAGCTGGTTCGCCGTCACGTTTTTACTGGCGCATTCTCTCATCCGAAGTACGGCGGAAACGCCGCGCTGGCGGGCTGGTCTTATCTCGATAAAGAGCTTGCGCCCGACCCAAACGGTTCGATCTTCAATTGGCGTCGGAGCCTTGAGAAGCCGCTTGGAACTAGTTCTTCTTATCTCGGCTAGCACTTTTTGGAACAAGACCAGCATGGCGCAGACGGATTTCGATGTGATCGTGATTGGCAGCGGTGCGGGCGGCTCCCCCATCGCCTACGAGATGGCGCGCAAGGGCCGAAGTGTGTTGATCCTGGAGAAGGGTCCATTCTTCCTTCCGCAGGACGAGACGCCAGGAGTCTCTTCGCCCTCCGACTATAAGCGCGACGAAATGTTCGCGACAGGGTCGGAGAAGCGGCTAACCCACGCGCTCGCAAACCGTGCTGTTTCGATCTTCAATAGCCATATCGAGCCGGACCTCAATGACGAACCGCACGTCTACCAGAATGCGTTGGGTCAAGATTACGCGACAATAGAGGGTTATACGGCTCAAGCCGTTGGCGGCGGCACGCAACTGTATGGCGCGGTCTCGCTGCGCTTCACCGACATCGATTTGCGCCTCAAGACCTTCAATGCCGGGCGAACCCTGCCGGATGATCCGAAAGGCGACATCGCGCGTGAGGCGCGGGACTGGCCGATCTCCTACGACGACCTCGAGCC
Source organism: Mesorhizobium sp. M0166 (assembly GCF_040322255.1). Lineage (NCBI taxonomy): Bacteria > Pseudomonadati > Pseudomonadota > Alphaproteobacteria > Hyphomicrobiales > Phyllobacteriaceae > Mesorhizobium > Mesorhizobium sp. M0166. The sequence continues at coordinate 19,176 of NZ_JAMYTD010000044.1, forward strand.
CTTTTACTGCAAAGCGGAACGGCTCGTCGGGTTGAACGGCGAGCAGCTGGGTCAGTCGAAAGCCTTTAGCGATCCCCAGACATATCAGAAACCCCTCACTCCCAATCCAATTAGCGACTTCGCCCGCAAAGGTATGTTGGCACTGGGCATGACGCCCTATCGAACGCCGCTTGCCGTCATCACCGAAGACCACGGGCCAAGCGGTCGCCTCACCCCGCGCAACGAGAATGGCATGCCTGATCCGGAAGAGGCAAAGACAGGCTACGTGAATCGATACGGCGACCCGTTGGGATTAAAATCTAATACGTACGTCGCCCTACTTCGGCCTACCTTGCGTCATCCGAAATTTGGGCCATTGCTGGACCTGCGCGCCAACTGCGTCGTCACGCATCTGAGCCAGCAGAACGGCAAGATTAGCGGCGTCCACTATCTCGATCCATCGGGCTCGGCGCGCATTGCGACGGCGCGCACCGTAGTCGTGGCATGCTCAGCGATCGAGAGTGTGCGGCTGCTTCTGCTTTCCGGCGGGATGGACCCCGAGTTTGACCGCCGCCTGCATTCGGGTATGAGTGTCGCCGACAGCCTCGTTGGCAAGTATTTCCTTACGCATTGCTTCGGTGGAGCAGAGGGCGATGTCCCGGCAGCCGTCGACAAATCACGCTCGCTCGACAGCGACTATGCGACCGATTTCTGCGGGACGAAGGAGTTCCTTGAACAGAATGGACTTTGGGCGGGTGCCGCCGTCTACAACAACACCTCGGACCAAGCGCTCCCAATATCGCTCGGCCGGACTTATGGCGCACAAGACCTCGACACGATCTGGAAAGCTTATGTAGACAAGGCCGACCTAGTCGGTGATGAGTTTCTTGGGTGGCTGAAGGCCAATTTCCAAAAGGGCCTGTCGGTCAGCTTCATGGCAAATCAGGTGCCGATGCGCTCAAACCGCATCGAATTGCATCCATCGGTGCGCGACAAATGGAACCGGCCCGTAGCTTACATCATTAAGGGCTGGCATGAGCATGACCGCTACTTGATGACTCGCATGGCCGGAATGTGTCGCGACATTCTGCAAAGCGGTGGGGTGGAGGTGCAAGGTTATGGTCATGTCGGCGACGACGCCCGAGCCCGCATCGCAAACCATATTCTCGGCGGCCTTCGCTTTGGACTGGACCCAGACGATTCGGTGCTCGATCGCAATTGCCGTCATTGGCAATTCGACAATCTCTATGTGACCGACGGATCCTTCATGCCGACTTCGGGCGGCGCGAATCCCACATTGACCATCCAGGCGAACGCTTTCCGCGTCGCCGACAAGCTCTAAGCTGGAGAAACCGCGGTGAGCGTTCCTTCTGGACGAATGTATCTCGAGCGGCCGCCGTCGGCGGAAGAGACCTTTCGGCGACTTGTAGGGGATAGTGGAACAGCGGTGACGTCGCTGCCGCCGAGCATCGGATTGGGTAGTCCTACATCCGGCCTGCAGAGCGGTACCATCCGCCCGGAGATCCCGCAAACGGCGCAGCCGCAGGGCGACACGCTGTTCGAGTTCCGGGACATCTATTCGTCGCCTGAAAATCAGATCTTCAAGGTTGTCTTCTTCCCGGACCGTATCTTCCACGCACAGTATCTCAACGCCACCCGCGCTCCACAACGCTACCGCTATGCGGTATCTGACGCCCGGTCGGTGCTCGATATTTCGGTGCTGAAGGCTCAGGTTTTCATGGATGGTCGCAAGCTCGCGAATCTGGTGCGTATTGAGTACCGGGCTGGTCGCCTCATTGAGAAGACGCGCGAGGTCGGTCGATTCCTGCGTGAGGAGGTGATCGTCAAAGTCCGGCTTGCCGGTAAGGCGTTCGTGCGCAACGCGCAGGGCCAGGTTCTGGACGAAAACGGCAACATCCATCTGCCCGAGGGTGACGTTGCGCCGAAGACGGAAGCGCGGATCGTCGAATCTTTCGTCAAGATGCACTTCTGCCCATGGATCAACGCCTATCAGGTCGAGATCTGGCAGACACTAGAGCCACCTTCGAATACCCATCACCACTTCCAAGTTTCGGCGCAGATGGGGCCGAGAGGGTCAATCACACGGATCCGCGATTTCGCACCCGTACTGGAACTCATCGACGAAGTTCGCACTGTTGAAATGTTGTTTCGCGAGAATGATGTCGACTATCCATTTGGCAAGCCGATCATCAACATCATGTGGGACAACAATCTCGAGCGCAATTACCAAGACCCGCGATCTCCAGTGCCGAGCGACAACGATAAGAACACGATTCCCGTCGGCAACTATTTCGTCAATTTTCAGAAGGGCTGGTTCCTCGACGCAAACACGACGCTTCCGGTCCGTTATCGCAACGCGATGATGGACCCCGGTAATCCCGACTATGTCGATCCGGCGATCCACCCCGAACTCGGCAACGAAGCAGCTTGGCAGGGCACTCCGCCGCCGCAGGCCTTCAAGGACGCAAATGTTATCGAAATGCGATGGCTGCTGCAGCGGGAGCTGGGTGGCACCGTCGTATTCTTCCACGAAGTGACGATACCGCCTGGGACGACCGAAGGCACCCACTGTCATGTCGGCTCCGAGGAACTCTACTACATCGTCTCGGGTGAAGGCATCGCCTATATGGCGGCAGGCGACGACCCGGAAACGACGGCTGTGGACTCTGCGACAGGCAAGCCGAAATACAACGTGGTCATGCGAAACGTATTCGGCTTGTTCGAACGTGAATGTGTCGAACTCCCGGTCAAGCCGGGCAATGTGATCTTTACCAAGAGCGGGGGCGTCCACGGGATCCGCAACATTGGCAAACAGCCGCTCAAGTTCGTGGCTTTCCTATACCACAGCGCCTGAAAGGAGCTCCCATGCGGATTGTCGATACCGACCCTGTGGCCAGGGCAATGCCGTCAGGCGTGGACCCCGATTATCAGACTGGCAATCCGATCCAGCGGCTCATGGACGTCTATGAGGGATTTTCCTTCGCGGCCGAGCGCGAGCACTATCAGCGAGATCTCGTACAGGCATTGCTTCCGGTCGAGTCCATTACACTTTATGGTCCGCGGCCGCCCAACGAGCAACGCCTCGATCCGGTGGAGCAGGACTTCATCGACTTTCAGAAGCAGAACGTATGCGACTTCGCGCTGGGCGACATCAGGCTTTTACGCGGGTGGGTAACAGTCGAAGACTGGACCGGCCCTTTCCTCCAGCTTTCGTATCGGGGCGGACCGGACAGTCGCCTGTCCGCGGCTGCGAACCATAGTCTCGGTGGAAGCATCCGGCTCTACCTAAAGGTTGGTGACCAGTCCGGAGCTGAGCTTTTGACCGTGCCCTACAACACGGAAAGTGACCGCTACGAAGTTGAGATATGGTCCTATCCAGATAACGATTTGCACGCGAAGCTCGATATGCGCGGTCGAGCGGCGCTCGACCGCGCACACCTGATCCTACGCCCCGATTTGGTCGTCGGGTCAGCCGAGGACTTTCGGCGGGAATCGGTCGAGGACAAGCCTATGAACCTTGTCAGTCCCGGGCACGCGATGCATCCCATCCTGCCGGTGCGCATAGAACTCGCTTGGAGCGATATGACCGGCGCGTTCTGGGATTCACGCCATGGACAAAACTACGTCTATGAATTCTCGATGATCGTTCGCGGCTGGGACAATTATCTGAAGGTCGGCGGCAGCTCGAACCCACATGGCGGCCTCGGTCGGCTCGAATACCGCAATCTTTTGTCAAACTACTTCGAGTTCCAAAACAGCGGGGAGCTCGGCCGTACCCCCGCGCCTTGGAACGCCGACGCGTTCGGGTCCAAAGCGCATCGAGGACGGCCCGAGCCTTTCCTCAGTGTCGACTATATGGACCTACATGTGATCCGACCGAATGCCGGTATCGGCTTGCACAGACATCGCGACAATCAGGAAATCTTCATGGTGATGGAGAACGAGGTTGTCATGATCGTCGGCGATTGGTGTGAACTAACAACGCGGCAGCGCGCCTTTGAGATGAGGACCCTGCCTGCCGGACACTTCGCGCTCCTGAAACCGGGCCAAGTGCACGGATTGATGAATCCGACCGACGAGGACATACCTCTGCTGATGTTCGGCGGATATGACTGATGCGAAAGGGAGGATAAGGGTTGCGAATGGCCGGGGAGAATGACCCGATCGGCGCCCATCTCGTAGACGGCGGCGCTACGTTTCGCATTTGGGCACCGGAGGCGCGCAACGTCTCCGTCGGCGGCTCATTCAACCAATGGAACAAGCTGGCGCTTAACTTGCAAGCGGACGGCTACTGGTGGACCTTTGTTCAGGGCGCGAAGGAGGGAGATCAGTACAAGTTCGAGATTGAAGGTGTTGGCTCCGCGGGCGCGAAGCGCGATCCACGCGGCCGGTCCAGGACGTGGGACCCTCCGTTTCCAGCTTGCAACAACTTCATCACGCAGCCGGCAACCTTCCCCTGGCACGACGCAGGATTTCAGCCTCCTCCCTTCCATCAGCTCATCATCTACCAGCTCCATGTAGGAGCCTTTGTCGCGACGGACGGAAATGGCGTCGACGTGCGCAGGCAGCGGCCCGGCCGGTTTCTGGATGTGTTGGCGAAGCTCGAATATCTCACCGATCTCGGCGTGACCGCAGTGCAGTTCCTGCCGATCCAGGAATTCGAGACCACGCGCTCCTTGGGGTACAACGGTACCGACCTGTTTGCGCCCGAACTCGACTATGCCTTGCCGCCTGGCTCGCCCGAATTCCAACGCTATCTGGACCTCGCCAATGCACTGCTAGCGACGAAGGGGTTTGCGCCATTTCAGCCTGGCGAGTTGGACTGTCAGACTAAGCAGCTCATGGCCATGGTAGACCTGTTTCACGTCTATGGCATCGCGGTCATATTCGATCTGGTCTACAACCATGCCGGCGGGGATTTTGGCGCGGAGAGCGTCTATTTTCTCGACCGGCAGCCCGAAGGCGACAACAGTCGCAGCCTCTATTTCACCAATGCCGGTTGGGCTGGCGGGTTGGTGTTCGCGTATTGGCAGGAGCCGGTGCGACAATTCCTTATCGACAACGCCGTCTTCTTCTTCAATGACTACCATGTCGACGGATTTCGCTTCGATGAGGTGACAGTCATTGATAAGAATGGGGGTTGGAATTTCCTCCAAGATCTCACTGACACTTTGCACCATCGCAAGCCGAACGCGGCGATGATAGCGGAGTACTGGGCTGATCAGTCGGCGGTCCTTCGTGGCAGCGACCAAGGTGGCGCAGGCTTCGACGCCGTCGTCGATTCCGGGCTGCGCGAGACGGTGCGGGGCGTGTTGCGGCAGGCTGCACAAGGCCGCGATGCGGCGATCGGCCTCGACGGGGTTGCGCGGGAGCTTCTACCGAAATACGGCCAGGCCTGGCGTTCGGTGCACCACCTCGAAAACCATGACGTCGTGCGGGTTAACAACGAGTCTGACCGCGAACCGCGGATTGCCGCCGTCGGTGACGGGAGCGACGCACGCTCGTGGCATGCGCGGTCGCGCGCCAGGTGGGCGAACGGCTTGCTACTGACGGCACCGGGTGCGCCCATGCTGTTCATGGGGCAAGAGTTTCTCGAAGACAAATACTGGAGCGACAGCCCGGACTTTTACGGGGACTATCTCATTTGGTGGGATGGGTTGGATCGCGACCGCACCATGCAGGATCATCTTCGTTTTATTCGCGAATTGATTGGGTTACGTCGAAGCGAACAGGCGCTCACCTCCGATGCGATCAACGTGTTCCATGTCCACAACGACAACCGCGTCCTCGCGTTCCACCGTTGGGTGCCGGGTACCGGAAATGATGTCGTGCTCGCGTTCAATCTTCGGGAAGAACCCTGGTTCGGATACGAACTTGGCCTCCCAAAGGCTGGAACATGGCGGGAAATATTCAACAGCGATGTGTATGACGGTTGGGTCAATGCTGGAGCGACCGGGAACGGCGGCAGCCTGTATGCTTCAGACCGACCGATGCATGGTTTAAATGCCTCGGCCGCAATCAATCTCCCCGCTAACGGCTTCATCGTCCTAAGCTGCACTGCTTAAAGAGGAAACCAAGTGCTAATGTACCAGCTGCTTGTTCATAATGACGTAATAGGCGCCCGTCCGCTTTTTCCTGGATCTCCTCGACCCCATTTCATGGTCCCCATTGAAGGCTCATTTATCGACTTTCCCGGACATGGCCCAGCGATCAAAATCAAACAGGTGGCGATGAACCCAGCGCAAACCTCGCCAACTGCCCTCGTCCAAACACGGCATGTTGTAGTCTGAATTTTGTTTCTGGAATGCCAAGCGTCTCCAATTTGGGCAATAGAGATCGAATTCGCCGGGGAACGCCTGCGCTACGGGTAGCCACCCATTCACAAGATTTGCAATGTCGGTGGTGGAATCGCTCTCAACCGACAAGTGGAGCACCGATCCGATGGCCAACATTCATAGAAGGATCAGCTTCGCGCGGGATAACGTCGGTCTCGTTCTGCACAGCGCCGTCTGGCGGTCGGTCGATTCAGGCATATCGTGGTCCAAGGTGCTGGAGGACGAGCGCTACAGTGCCCTCTTGGCGCTGCCCGGCGACTTCGTCGTCGCGGCTGGAGAAGAGGGCCGGTTTGCGATCTCGCATAACGCCGGCGAGACGTGGAACGAATCCAGGCTGGCCGTCAATGGTGACATTACGGCCATAGCCGCGCCGGATCCGTCGAACATCACTGTTTCGACTACTGGCGGTCAGGTCCTTGTGTCGACGGATCAGGGGACGGTGTGGACCGAAATCCCCATGCCCTGCCGAGATTTCGACGTGGATGATCTAGAAAGTCGTGAACCCGGCCAAATCTGGCTGCTTCAGAGGCCCAGGGAGGAAGCGGTTCGCACCGCTGCATACTACCTGTGGCTTTCACGCCAGAAGGCGGCCGCCGCGAAGAACAATGAGCAGGCTGACTGGTTCACCGCGCGGGAACGCCTCCTAACACGGTCCCTTCACTATACCCCCGACTTCGGGCGCAGATGGATCGCGGCCGAGATGCCAGCCTGCACATTCGACGGCCTGAGGCGAATCGGTGACGACGAGGTGGTCGCGCTCAGCAGTGGGCACGGGTGCGTATCAGCCCGGTTAGGTGACGATTGCATCACCCTATCCCACATGGCTGCGGGTTCTGGCTGGTGTTGCGATGCCATTGCTCGCAACAGCATCTGTTATGCGGGGTACTCACACTCGGCCGGGCTTTTCGCCACAACGCACGATGCCGGCATGACCTGGCATGAGGTCCAGATTTCCGACAACGGCGTCACAGACGTGTTCTTCAAAGACGACCTGCGCGGCTGGGCTCTGGTGGGCAGCTATGGCGGGACCATGGTATGGGGAACGTCAAACGGAGGGCTGACTTGGTCCAGGCTCACGCAGCCTCGGTTGGTTCAGTGGGGCGGGCGCCGGTTCAAGGGGCTGACCTCTCCTTTCGCTTAGACTTACGCCGCACCGCGGGACGGCAGCCCAACAATTGACCGCAGGCAAGAATTCGCCGATGTTAGTATAGGGCCTGTAGCTCAGCTGGTTAGAGCGTCCGCTAGTTAGGCGGGAGGTCGTATGTTCGAGTCGTACCAGGCCCGCTACATTGTCAGGTCAGTGACAGTTTGCCATTCCGTGAACTGATTCAAGCTTTCTGCAGACAGGCTCCCAGAGATGACTTCGCTAAGAGCCTTAAGCAAGAGAATTTGCTTATGGCCGTCCGCTGCGGCGTGATTCACGGTCGGAGTAAGGTCCCAGCCTGGTGATCTGATGCCATCGTGTATTAGACCATGTATTGTGCTAAGATAGCCGCCTCGTTTCGCCTCTTGATCGTGAGCCAAGAGATAGAAAAGTCCTTCGAGCCGAAGAATGGCACTACTCGACCTAGTAACGGCGGTTTTGACGAAACGGTAAGCCCTTCCTTGGTCACCGGACACGTATAGTAACTGGCCAAAATTAGCCAAAGTCCTGAAATGACTAGGATTAATATCTATCGATCGTTCATAGTATTCTATAGCTTCCTCGCGACGATCATAGGCGCGCCAGAGGAAATTGGCATAGCTGCTCAGCGTTTCAGCATCAGAAAAATCAGCCTGCAAAGCTCTTTGATAGAAGGAATCTGCATCCTCCCGTCGCTCCAAGCCCCTTCGAGTCCACAGAAAACTTGCGAGGGTGCCAAGCGCCAGTGGATCGTAGGGATTGCTCCTGCAGGCGCGGCGCAGTAGCGCTTCTGCCTCGTCTAGCGGGCCTGGCTTATCGAGGGGCGCGCGGTCGACTATGAAGCTCGCGTAGTGACAGAGGGTTGGTACATTGTCGGGGTCTAGAGTAAGGGCGACTTCGAATTGGCTTCGGGCAGCGTCATACCTGCCCATCTTGCGCAGGTGTTGAGCGTAGAAGCCAGCTAGCCGGGCACTGCGCGGTAGGCGTGCAATCGCTTCAGCGAGTACTTCATTACGTCGCTCTTCAGGCAGACGGCGGGCTAAGTCGATCGCGATCTCCGCCTTTGCGTCCACCGCCGGTTCAGGCCCTCGAGTGCCGGTCCCTCCAACTCGTCGCGAAAGAGCCTCGCGGGAATGCTCGTAAGAGGACATCAGAAGAGAAAGGCGCCTCGGCGAAGGCTGAGCGATCCCAAATTCAAGGTCCAGATTCATCATAGCCTCATCGAAGTCCTGATGCTGAACCCACACGCACTTCCTTTCTTGCAACCAGTCATGCATATCCGGATTGCGGGGCAAGGTTTTCCCCACCCAAAAGACCCCATTTGTCAGCGCTTCAGATGGCAGCCGGCGTAACGTAGTAATTACGCTCTTGTCGTTTCCCCCGTAACCGAAGAACACTAGGCCACGACCCCCCAGAATTGCACCTAGAGCCGACGCAAGGGATGTCGGCAATTCGTCCGTTTCAGTTCCAAGATTCCTGGGGTCGAGCGCGTCACCGTGAACCTTGACGATTAATGGCCTCGCCGGGTCGGGCACCGCGTGCCCTCCCATGTCCTCGTGGGCGATGACCGTTGGCTTTGCATGATGGTAGAGAAACAGAGCGTCCTGCAAAAGATCGTCGAAATTTGTCGTCAGGACGACATTGCACAACGAACCAAGCGTCTTGCTGGTCATTATGGACCCTAAAGTTGCGTAGCCAAATCCTGGGTCCTTAAGGGAAATGAAACGCTGCACCTCCATCCGCCGCAGCGCGAGCGTAGGAAAGAGCTCTTCCATGGCCAACGCATAAAAGTCGCCCGCATTCTGTGTTGTGAAGCTGGGATACTTTTCAGCATACCAACTTTCAAAATCAAGCGAGGTCCCCGTGCTACGCCTCTTCAGTTCTCTGATCCACTGTAGTGCCAACGTACTCGCTGGGAGTATGCCAGAACTGACAGAGCAACCGGCGCCCAGAAAAAATGCGAATGATTGGTGACCCTTTAGTGTCGCTTCGGCAAAGAGTTTAGAAAAGGTCTTCATGCTAACACGGGCGGCGCTGCTATTGGTCATTGATCAAGCTCCTAGGCATGACGGTCGATATCACCAAACATGCGTCACGTTCCTGAAATCGACTAGGCTTTTCGGTGCAGCTAAACAACAATCACCGATGCGTTGACTTTCATTATAGCCAATGAGAACGCCGGTCATAAGCTTGGGGCCGTCAGGAGATTGTCTGCGGTGGATGAGGGAATACTGGCCGCGGCTTCAACGCCCGTTCGAAGGCGGCTTTTGGCGCAGCAGAAACTCGCCGACCAAAAGTTGCACGCCGCTGAGTCGTTCGTGGCGAAGCGCGACTCGCGCGGTTCGAACGAGCAAAAAATGAATGCTACGAGCGCTGTCAAGACGTCGGTCGACGGCACCAACTAGCGTGGCCTGCCTTGGATCCGCGGCCCGACTTGGGATCGCTTGGCCACTATCGGAATGTCGGACTCCTGCAGTGATAATGCTCAAACAGATCAAGCTAAGATGTTCTTCTTCAAGATCCGGCATATATGCATACGTGAGTTTTGAGAGTCCTTGTAATTTGCAGAATTTTTGATTTTTGCAAGATGCATCTCACTAACTTGGCGATAGTCGATACGCGACTTTCCACCGGAGGAAATCGATGATCGTGCGAGTTCGGCGCGACCATCTCGGCGCGATTTCACCGTAGATGGAGGTAGGGCGCGCTCGTCTGGATTATGCCGCACTCCTTCCCGAACTCGGCAGGCGCGAATTTACCACCAGTGGAACGACACGCCGAACGGATGAATGGCGCCGAGGAAGGCTCCGCCGCCAGCCAGGAGAGCCGCTATGAGCGTGCCGCCGTTTAGGCTGTGCCTGCGTTCCATCGCGATCGCCCGACTCTTCCAGTAGAGTTGGTCGTCTTTGCCCACCTTGAGATTGTCAAGCTCATCAAGGCTCACGGTACGTGGTTCTACTGCCATAGCATTTCTCCTTGGGATAGGGTCAATTGCCGCCTCTGCGAAGGCGGCGCCAATTGCGTCAAAATCAAACGCTGTCATGCACGGCCTATTAGTAACTGCTTATAGTCTTTATTCAATGTCTACGGGGTGCTGTACAACATTTGATCCGGCCGACATCCTAATGCTGAAAGCTCGCGGCGAAGTCTTTAGGGCGCTGTCTGGCCGCCAATCACCATCCGCGACTGGGGCGACGGTCCGGGCTTTCAGGCGATCGTCGATTGCACCCTCAATGCGGGGTGGGACGCGTGGCGAGATCATCCGATCGCTGAGGCGGCTGATCGCCGCCGGGAAACGCCAAGGTCGAGCATCGCGCGCGCCATTGTGCGCCTAGACCGGCCTTAACGATTGCCGGGCGGGCGCCAGACTTCTTACGATGGACGAGAATTGTGTCCACGGGGAGAGGGTCGGCTTGCAGCTGGTTCGCATGGTGATCGAGCTGACTTGCCCCGCCAACGTGCTGCCGAGCGAGGATGCCGTGAATGTTCATTATTGACCCTGCCGGTGCATGAGGGCGAGGCCCTTGCAAAGGCAATTATCGACGCGGTCGAACGGCTGACTCGCCACAGGAATCAGCCAGCCACACCGGCGTCATGATGAACTATGGCGTCCAAGATCGCCTCGTAGACGCTGCCGCTATCTTCCTCGATCTGCGTGCTGCTGAATCGCAAGGACTTGGCGTCGGCAAATACTTGTTGGGTCAGCTTGCTGACGGAGATAACGTTCCACCTGGCAGCCACCGCCCAGAACCTCCGGAAACTCGCCAAGCTGATCCCGGTGCCGATGCCGAAACCGGCGTGAGAGGGCCCTGGCCTCCGAACATCCTCAAATGGCGACCAACGAACACCCTGTCATCAGCCGACTTCTTCAACACATCGGCGCATCTACGATCTCGCACCGCGAATCGACCGGTTCGGCCAACATCAGATGGGACGCAGTCCCAACAAACATGCAGTTCAGACAGTCTATTACGAGCCTTTGTTGAAGTCGTGTCGTACCAAATGCAGTACCGGACTTGAAACGGTTGATCCAGTTCGTCGCTCATTAGGCCATGAGCCGCGGGCGGCTTTGTACGGCAGGCGCTGAACGAACCTCATTTACTCTCCCTCACTACTCCGTGAGACCCCTCATTTCCTTTCTTGCAGCCTCAGCACGGAACTCAAGGTATTTGGCCAAATCGGCTAGATGGACGCCCTTGGCACACTTCTGACTGTCCTCGATCCGCACGAGCGGAAGGGCAATTTCCCCCATGGAAATCTTTCGGACCAACTTCGTTGGCGTCAGGTGGAAGAAATAGTCTCGGCAGACCTCATCGATAGGAATGATGGCCTTACCACCAGTGCTGCAAAGACTGGTGGGGAACGGGAAAGTCTGACCCGATCCGGACAATTGCAATAGGTTCCGCGAAGGTCAGCTTCGGAGAAAAGGCGACATGGGACCGCGACGGAAAAACTGAAAATATTGGACCGTTTTCACTCGAGCCCGATCCACACAAAGCCGTCCTGCTTTCGGCAGGGATATACGATCAGCTTTGCGCGGTTTTTCGAAATGTCACCCAAATATTCAAGGCCCGCCCTGGTACCGTCGTGCTCCAACTTCGCCCACTCCCTGATTTCGCCGGTAAGCAGGTCGAAACAACTCTGATGCCAGCGGCAGACCAGGCCAAGATCTGCGGTGATCGTGCTCTCCGTGTGTGGGAGCTTCAGCACTTCGGCCTGAGCGGAACTTCGGCGTTCGTAGAGCGGCAGATGAAGATGCGGGCAGGCATTGTTGAAGGCGCAATAGTTGTCGGATCCGCGAACGACGACGATATCGTAATCTTCAAAATCGAGAATCCGGCGTTCGTAGGGCTGAAGCTCGTCTTCCGCAAAAGCGCGAATCCACCTCCTGCCGCCCTGACGGATGGTTTCGCGAGGCCGTCTGGCATTCAGCTCGGCGTCAATCTCGGGCTTCAGCCTGACGATTTCGAACAGGCTTGTGCGCTCGCCGGTACCGCGAAGGCGCACCCTGACGAAGTCGGCGATTTCCACCTTTTCGGCGATCTGGTCGCGGAGGGCCTCGGATATCAGCAAGCGCGTACCAGCATCTTTGTTGGCCGCCTCGACCCGGCTGGCCAGATTCACCACATCGCCGATTGCCGTGAGACGTTCGTGTCCGGCGAAACCCAATGTGCCGATGATGGCTTCGCCATAGTTGAGGCCGATACGAATATCGAAATCGACGCCATACATCGAGCTATAGAACGGCTTCAGACGATCGACTGTGGCGAGGGTCTGGAGCGCGGCGTTCACGGCGCGGAGCGGAGCGTCGGGCTGGTCGTCGATGCCGAATATTGCCATGAGCCCATCGCCGATGAGTTTGTCGATGAAACCGCCATTCTGCTCGATGATGTCGCCGACCTGGGCGAAGTAGCGATTGAGCAAATACATCACGTCGTAGGGCGAAAGCCGCTCAGACAGCGCCGTGAAATCGACAATGTCACTGAAGAAGACCGCAACATGCTTTGCTTCGCCGCAACGCGTCGCGGCAGAACCGGCAAGCTGGCTGGTGATCATCATATCGGTTTCGTCCAGCACCAGGCGTCGGACGCGAAGCTCGCCTTCCGGCCTGAGCTGACAGGCCAGCCGAACCTCATCGGCCAATCTCAACCGGTTCGCCATCAGGGTTTCGTCCGGATTCCGGTCCGGGCAAGCCTCCAGGCCATCGAGCACCCAGACGCGGCATGTCGAGCATTTCGCCCGGCCGCCGCATGCGTGGGCAAATGGCACGCCCGATCTGAGAGCCGCCTCGAGCAAGGTCTCATCGGCGGCCACGTTAAAATCGATCTGGTCGGGTAAAGCGGTTACTTTGATCATATCACCGAACACAGGTCCGTCGCGTTAACTGGCTTGCCAGTGTAGCACCAATCGGCTCAGGCAATAGAATCGTGCAAAATTCGGGCACCGACGAAGCCGAAATGGTTTCGTTGCGGGGACCGGACCATAAGACCGCTTGCATCGGCAACGACCGCTTGCTGAGCGGACAACGAGGGTTCATCAGGGCGCGGATCGTGTTGGTGACCTCGCAGAGCAGAATCGGGCTTAGTCGAGATGCGACAACCAGGCAGCAACGATGTACGCCCGCAATCAGCGCGCGAAGCGGACCATCTCGCTCTAATCGTCGAACTTCCGTCAATGGCGCTTCCACGCCGTTCCGGGAGCTCGCATGCTCCTTTCCGTCCAAAAATGTTGATCCGCAGGCCGGACGTTGCCCCGGCGGCTATCCATTCTGGCCAGCCGGCGCGCGTCGCCGGACGGTCGTTGGCGTGGCTTCAGCGCGGCTTCACCAGGAGCGGGAACGCTCCTCTGCGGACCAATGATGCATGTAGCAATCGCATACTCAGCGACAACCCGTCACCGTTCGCCGTCGATCGCGTTCGGACTTCAGCCCGAATGACTGCTCGTGACGGATATGAGCATCCTGTTGGTAGCGTCAGTCGTGCAGCATTGAAATTATTGAGGAATTTTGTCCGAGAGCGCTACCACAGATGCATGATTTACTAGTTATTTCAATAACTTATTTGATTTTGGTAGCGGGAGACCGCTACATCACAACTCCACTATCGAAGAGGCGTTCTTCTGCTATCGGAGGCACGCGGTTTAGTCCAAAACTTTCCAATTTGGGACAGAGGCCAGCCCCGCGCAGCGTGTACCTTTCCATTTATGTTATGCTAAAGGGGCAAAAGCTCCCCATCAACGGGCGGACTTCGGACGTCTCAGCCGTAACCGATATCGCCCAATCATCCCGAAAAGTGGTGTTGCCGGTCGTCCACAGCCTTCCTCCATGCCCCTGCCGGCGAATCGTAGCCGGTCGGATTCCGGCGTCTATGGCGACATCGGCCATGAAGGGCGTAGTGGTATGGTCGAGGAATGAACCTTGGGAACCAGCTCGGGCTTGCCGAGCTTTTCAAGCATTCGGGCCACACTTGCCGTCGCCAAGGGCGAGGAAATGCTTGGGCCGAGCAAGACGCGCTCCACGATCTCGGAAAATCGGAAATCCGGAATTGCTCCCTCCATCGGCGCCACCTTCAGAATAAGCTTCGGTTCAACGCCGCGAGGGCCAACGGCATAATGGAACTTGTCCTTCAGCAGCTTCTTATGGTCGCGATCCGGCATATAAATCAGGCGCCACTCGTTCTCCTCCTTGAAGCCCTTGTGCTTGGCCGAAAGGGCGAACACCAAAATCAGGTAAAACAGCTGATAGGCGGCCACATACAGGAGGTCGGGCGGGATATCCGACTTGGCTACGATCTGGCACCACTCCAATACCGTCTTCTCAAGCCACTGCAGGCGCTCCTCAGTGGAGGCATACCTGACCTTGACCAAAACGAAGGGAGAATCCTCGACCACGGTTCCAATGACCTTCGTGTCGAAAACGATCGCGGCGCCGTTGCCGTTGTTGGCATAGGCCCGCCACATCGACAGAATGCCATCTGTGTCTGTCGCGTCATGTTCCGACAGGCACAGAATGTAGACATTGAGTGCGTGCTTGTTCTCGTATTCACTGTAGTAAAGCGTAAATGCCTCACGGATCGAAGCCGCTTTCTCAGGATCAAGTCCGCATTCTTTCTCGACGTCGGTCTTGTCAAAGATTGCCTTGCCGCGGACCATGCCGAACCGCAATTCGTCCAGGTCGTTCATGAAAAGCGGGTTCGAAAGCCATAGCTCCTCCTTTTCGAGGATCTTTTCGAGCGTCTGGATTGACGTGTAGTGGGCCAGCAGCGGCCGTTTACCGATGATCCAGTCATCGGCCTGACGGGATTCCTCATACAGAGGCGAAAACAGTTCAGATATCGCGTGTGGCTTCACGATCTGTTCAGCCAGCACCGGCTGCTGCGTTCTGTTCGGATCGTTCGGACCCAAGAGTTCCTGCATTGCCCAAGCCCTTCAGCGATCGAAAACGCATATAGAACAAACAGCGAATCTACAACGCGCTGAGACCGGTTATACCCGGCTTGAGCTGCCTTCGTTCATCGCAGCTTGAAACCTGTCTTTTTGGAATTAAATCAATTGCGAGAAGAGGGGTGCTACCGATGGCTTTCAAACAGCGCATTTCTGAATGGTATCAGGGTAGATACGTCCCGCCTCAGTATGACCCTGGCAGCGGGTTTTTTATCCTGATGGGCAGCTATGAGCGACACTGGACTGCTCGCGCAGCACAAGTGGTGGCAGATTTCTGGTTTGCCCATTGGCAATGGACAATCGCCACCGTGCTGGCTGTTATCGGCCTGCTGCTTTACCACTGATGTCCGGCGAAAGGTCGCGTGAATAGGACATTGGTGAGTCTCATGCAAATCGTCGGCCCCGAGCGGTACGCTCTGAGATATACGCCTGCCAGCTTCACCGTCCTGTGCGAGAAGGGAACCTCAAGATTCTCCGGGATAGCCAGCTCGCCAATGCCCAAGCTCTACATCGCCAGCATCGACTCGAAACCAATTTATGTTGGCGTTACCAAGCAGAGAATCCAGAAACGGCTGACATTCGGGTGGAAGGCCGTCGGGGAGCACGGATACCACGGCTATGCTTGGCGCCATGAAGGTGAGGCCGCAAATCTCGATGTCTGGGGCCACGCAGACGCAGTGGATCGCGACGAGCTGGATATCGAGACGGTGGAGGCCGAAGTGGTCTACCTCATCCGCAAGGCGGGCCAGTGGCCTGAATTCCAGACTGAGATCCACTTCCATCCATCAAATGAGACACATAGGCGGGTGGCAGAGAATATTCTGGCGCAGTTCGACATTTAAGCCTCTCACGGCGTTGATTGCCTTGCTACAAGAGCCGCCTCTATAGCCGCGCGCGCACCATGGGGACCGCGGACTGAACGATTTTCATTCGCCGTGACAACAAGGAATAGCTCGGTTTCCGCTTTAAAGAGCCGGAGCAGTCCGAGATGATAGCCAGGGAGTTCGGTGGCGTCACCTACTATGGCGCTCGATCGCGGCAAGGGCAGCGGTTGGGAGAAGTGGTGCAAGAAGAGTAAGAGCCCAACAGGAATCGATATCCCATGATAAATGGCCAGCTGGACTGGTTACGACCGATCCAACCGTACGCGCCGTCGTGGAGGGTTGAAGCTGCCTGTGGCCGTGATCTCCATAGCTACTTTTGGCCTGAGGTCCTCCACTCTTGCACTGGTTATGTTCTTGTCACCTGCCGGGCACCTGAAAAATTCAAGGAAAAACCCGTAGGCCGTCCAGCTGCATTGATCATAGATGTCCCGCTCCGTAGCTCCGGCTATCCTGTTCGCCGAACCGCAGCGCATGCCCGATGGATCGTACGCGAATACGAATGATTCAGGGGTGTAGCCCATCATCTTGTCGCATGGTCTTTGAGGTCCTGGTGATGTTTGCCGGACATATTTTCGCCCGGACCTATACGCTTTGCCTGAGCAAGGACGCCTTTGGAGTAGCTCTGTTCCGACGTTTCGAGCTTCAGATGTATGAGAAGGTCGGCCCCCGTAGGTTTTCTCTTCCCCGCTCCGCCGATGGGTCAGGACCGCCGCGTTCCAATGGATGCCTTGCGTCTGAAGTCCCCGGAACCCTTCACGAAAGGCGCCCGCAAGCGCACCCGAAAAATCATCCTCATGTTTGATTAGGCCCGCGCCAAGGTCTCCCATCACTACATCGGCAATATCTGCAGCCTTGTGAGCTGCTTCCCGCATCACAGTTTCAAAAGACATGATTTCACCCCTCCGTTTCGCTTCTAAGCCGAAATACGTGACGGGTAGCTATAGTTTCGAAATTATCCACCAGAAATAGAAACAGTAGAGCGTTCGGACTAGGGGATTGGCTCGGGTATTGCCATGTAGGCGGCGTAAGCCTGTATGAGCCCGATGCAAACAAGAACGAACGTGAAAAGGCCCATCAGATTCTGCTGTCGGCGATTGCCCTGGTAGCGCTGCTCTTCGAGTTCGAGCCCCGCCAACCCTGAAAATCCCAAAGGGGACAGCCTGAACAGACCACTGGTTTGTGCGAGGTAGCCGTCGGCCACGAACGATTCCATCAGAAGCCGGTAGTAGCGAAGCAGCTCGTAACGCCGTGGATGGTGAAGTCCACGGCTGCTGTGAATGATCTGCACGAGGGCGATTTCGCCAATCGCAAAATCATCCTTTTCAACTGTTTTGTCCCGGAAGATGCGGAGTACATTCAACCTGTCTTGCCGCTCAAGATTGCGACGATTGAAGATGGCTTGGGCCACTCTCTCCATCCAAATCAGGAGTCTCGGGAACCAGGTGATGGCCCCCATGATGAATAGAACGGCGGAATGCACTGTTAAAACGAAGCCCTTTAGGTAATGAATTGACTGAAAACCGTAGTTGGCGAAGTCGGCCTTAGCGACCGAGACTTCGGTCCGCGTGCCGGCTTCATCGAACCGAAAGCCGGTAATTCCTGCCCGTGTCCGGTCTCGGACAAGGATGTAGGTGCTGGGGGCATCCTCCACGAGGTGAATTTCGTAGAAGTTATTTTGCAATGACCGTGGCGGCGACATCGGAATACGGTCCGGCGCGGGCCGTCGCATGGCGATTTTGAGTGCCAGGTTGATGATCGCGCCTTTGATTGCCCTGATGCACATATTGGATTCACCCCTGAATTCTACCGACCTTGTGTCGGGCCACCCATGTCCGCTGCGAACATATAGGTGCGTCGGTCCGTCGCGCTATGGTGCTTACGGGGTGCCCGCAGCAGAAGGGAAGGATAGCGTTGAAGTAATTGTTGAATTTCTGTTAGGACGATCCGATACGAAAAGTGCAGTTTCTAGGGGGGGTACCGTGTTTTCTGCCTACGCGTTTTTCGCGACGGTAGTCGCCATCTTTTTCATTCTGAACCATCTGCTTGAAATCGAGCTCAAATTGCCCGGTACGCGATGGTTCTACAATATGATCCGTCCGGAATCCGGCGACTCTTCCCAGACGCTGTTTCGGCTGATGATGCTCGCGTTAGTCACATTGCTAGGCTGCATTGCAATAGGGGTATGGGGTTTCGACAGCAAGCAGGGAGGACTGGCCGCTCTCGGCGAATTTGTTGGGGGCATAGTCAATCCGATCCTGACCTTCCTGACCTTTCTCGGACTGCTTTGGACCGTCATTTTGCAGCAGCAGACCCTGAAGCACGCCCAAGCCGAGTCGAAAGAAGTCCGCAATGCCATGAAAGCCCAGCAAGAAGCTCTGGAGCGCCAGAATTTTGAAGCCACGTTCTTCAACATGCTGAACCTTCACAACTCGATGATTGGAGCAATGGACCTGCGCAGCAATGGCCAGGTTGTGGCGCAGGGCCGTGATTGCTTCAAAACGTTCTATGCACGCTTCAAATTGGCTTACGCAGGTACGAAGGCCGCGAATGAACGTCAGCGCATTGCAAAGGCATATGACAGTTTCATCAAGCGCTACCGGCAGGACCTAGGCCACTATTTCCGATACCTCTACAATGTCATTCGTTTCATCGAAGGCAGTGCGGTCGACAAGGGCCGGTACATGAAACTCCTGCGAGCACAGCTGTCCGACTACGAGCTTCTCCTGCTGTTTTATAGCTGCCAATCTGAGGTCGGCGAAAACTTTAAGCCGTATGTCGAGGAGTATTCGCTGCTGGACAACATTTCACGGGAAAAGCTCCTCTCACCTTCTCATCTAAAACTGCTGGAGCCCTCTGCGTTTGATGAGATGATTAAGGCGATGATCGGCCCAATGCAAAGGCAGGTAAAAGACATAAACAAAATTTTTGCGAAGAGCTTTGGCGGCTTCGGCAACATCAAGTAGTTTTTCTTGCCTGTCGAGGCTTGATGGGTCATGCTCCCCGTAATGGGAACTAACAGGGACGAACAGGGCTAAAAAGCCACCCGTCGAGCATCAGTTTAAGCCGGGCCAGTCCGGTAATGCAGCTGGGCGTTCTGTTGCTCCATCAGTCTCAAGACCCACCTCCGCAAAATCCTCGACACCTACCTCAAGAATGAGCCCGACCTGACCTGCCACTGAACTGTCATCCAGTGGCGATTAGAGCCTTGGCCGTTTCTGTTATGCCTCTTGGCGCGGGTTGAGCAACCGGCGGAGGCGCGGAGCCTTCGATCAGCGCAGCGTCGGAGCCGGTTGCGGTGATGACCTCGGCATAGGCTGCCGGGGCCTGGTAGCCGAGCGAGGAATGAGGAGACCTTGAGCGCGAAAAGGAGAATCTAGCCCGAGAGCTTCAGGCGATGGCGGCCGCGGAAAGCATTGTGGAGTTTCATCCGGCCGCGGTGACGGTTTACCGTCGGCAAGTATCCGAGCTCCAAGACGCGTTGCAATCCGATGAGCCCGAGCGCAACGAGGCGGCAAGGATCATCCGCTCGTTGGTCACGGGGGTCGAAATCATTCCGACGGAGGGTAGGGGACAGGTTGAGCTGAAGGTCCACGGTGCGCTAGCGGAGCTTCTCAACCTGCCAAATCGCAAGCCAGGAACAGCGCCTAACGCTACAGTGATGGTAGCGGGAGAGCGCTACCGCCTTTCCCTCCACTCATCAGAGCGGCGGTTCCTGCTCGGTTGTCTTGGATGAAGCTCGATTTTTAATTGGCCCGTATACTAGCACTACTTTGGCAGATTTTTATTGGGAGCGTTTTGAGGATTCCCAAGAGCGGTTTTGCGTGATTCATGAGAGGTCGGCTGTTGGAGGGGCCGGCCATGAACAGGGATTGGCAAGTCGATCTGGAGCAGTGGCTTGAGCCGTTCGTCTCGGCGTCGAGGCACAAGACGCGTGCGCGGATGTGTCCGGCCTATATTGCTGGGCTGATTGGCCTTGGGGATCGCAAGAGCATCCAACCGATGGCGGCGCGCGACGCAGGCGTCAACTATGACCAACTGCACCACTTCATCGCGAGCGGCGTGTGGGATGCTGCGCCGCTGGAGAAGGTGCTACTTGCGGAGGCCGACAGACAAGTTGGCGGGAACGATGCGTGGCTGATCGTGGACGACACCGCGCTCCCCAAGAAGGGGCGCCACTCGGTCGGCGTCGCGCCGCAATATGCCTCGGCGCTTGGCAAGAACGCCAACTGCCAGACGCTGGTGTCGCTGACGCTGGCCTCTAGCGAAGTGCCGGTCATGGTGGGACTGCGGCTGTTTCTGCCCGAGAGCTGGACTTCCGATCCCGCCCGGCTCGACCGTGCCGGTGTGTCCGAGGACCATCGTGCCTACAGGACCAAGCCCGAAATCACGCTGGCCGAGATCGACCGGGTTCGCGCAGCCGGCCTACGCTTTGGCTGCGTGCTCGCCGATGCCGGATATGGCTTGAGCGCCCCCTTCCGGCAGGCGCTCACCGAGCGCGGCCTTACTGGGCCGTCGGTATCCCGTCCAAGCAAAAGGTCTATCCCGCCGACGTGGCAATGATCTTTCCCGTTGTCGGACGCGGCCGCCCGCGCCAGCGGCATATCCCCGATGTGAAGTCGATGACCGCGCAGGCGATGCTTGAGACAGCCCCATGGCGCGCGGTCAGTTGGCGGCGTGGCACCAAAGGCCGCCTCTCGGCGCGCTTCGCCGCTGTCCGTGTCCGGGTTGCAGATGGCCGACCCCAGCGCATCCGCGACATGGGCGCTCAGCATCTGCCCGGCGAGGAGGTCTGGGTGATCGGCGAGCACCGCTCAACCGGCGAGCGCAAATACTACCTCTCCAACTTGCCCGCCGACACCCCGCTCAAGCAAATCGCAGGCGCCATCAAGGCGCGCTGGGTCTGCGAACAGGCGCATCAGCAGCTCAAGGAGGAACTTGGCCTCGACCACTTCGAGGGACGCTCATGGACGGGCCTGCACCGGCACGCGCTGATGACGATGATCGCCTACGCCTTCTTGCAATCTCGCCGCCTCAAACAAGCGGGAGGGGGAAAAAAGAATCCTTGGCCCGCCGCCCCAACCGAGCCTACCCGCCGTCAGGCAAGCCATCCTCACCGCGCTCGCGCAGCCGCCCCCAATCCGTTGTCCCCACTGCCGCAGAACCCTCTCCGCTAAAAATCTGCCAAAGTAGTGCTAGGCCCAGGACCTATTAAAAGGAGGAGATCGAGGCGTGCATCGGACGGATCGTCAGGCTGTGCACCGGTACGAGCGTCACGCCTGAGCATCAGATCGATAGCTGTCGGTAATAGGCGGGAATTCCCTTATCGGCTATGATTCAGTGGACTTTATGGCCGGGTCAGCAATCCCGGCTTCGCTGACATCGGGTTCGCCTTCGCATTCTCTCTTTTTGCCAAGATAGCTGGCCGAGGTTGCCTGTTGGATGGCCGCAAATGTGAGACGCAAAATGGCTGAAACATCCGTCCGTAATTTTAACATCAATTTCGGCCCTCAACACCCTGCAGCGCATGGTGTTTTGCGCCTGGTGCTGGAGCTTGACGGCGAAGTGGTCGACCGCGTCGACCCGCATATCGGGCTGTTGCATCGTGGCACCGAAAAGCTGATCGAGCACAAGACCTATCTGCAGGCGGTGCCCTATCTCGACCGACTTGACTATGTCGCGCCGATGAACCAGGAGCATGCCTTCGCGCTGGCCGTCGAGCGCCTCCTCGGCATCGAGGTGCCGAAGCGCGGCCAGTTGATCCGCGTGCTCTACTGCGAAATCGGCCGCATCATGTCGCACATACTCAATGTGACGACGCAGGCGTTGGATATCGGTGCGCTGACGCCGCCGCTGTGGGGTTTCGTCGAGCGCGAAAAGCTGATGGTGTTCTACGAGCGGGCTTCCGGTTCGCGCATGCATGCGGCCTATTTCCGCCCCGGCGGCGTCCATCAGGACCTGCCGGCGAAGCTGGTCGAGGACATCGGCAAGTGGATCGACCCGTTCCTGAAGTCGATCGACGATCTCGATGCGCTTTTGACCGGCAATCGCATCTTCAAGCAGCGCAATGTCGACATCGGCACCGTTTCACTGGCCGATGCCTGGGCCTGGGGTTTTTCGGGCGTCATGGTGCGCGGTTCGGGCGCTGCCTGGGATCTGCGCAAGTCGCAACCCTATGAATGCTATTCGGAAATGGATTTCGACATTCCAATCGGCAAGAACGGCGACTGCTTCGACCGTTACCTCGTGCGCATGGAAGAAATGCGCCAGTCGGCGAAGATCATGCGCCAGTGCGTCGACCTTCTGCTCGGCAAGGAGAGCACCGGTCCGGTGTCGAACCTCGACGGCAAGGTGGTGCCGCCCAAGCGCCAGGCGATGAAGCGCTCGATGGAAGCGCTGATCCATCACTTCAAGCTCTACACCGAGGGTTATCGCGTGCCGGCCGGCGAGGTCTATGCCGCGGTCGAAGCGCCGAAGGGTGAGTTCGGCGTCTATATGGTCTCCGACGGCAGCAATAAGCCCTACCGCTGCAAGCTGCGCGCGCCTGGGTTCGCGCATCTGCAAGCCATGGATTTCCTCTGCCGCGGCCACATGCTGGCAGATATCAGTGCTATACTTGGATCTTTGGATATTGTTTTTGGGGAAGTGGACAGGTGAAATTGAAGACTTGTTGATTGGATACTCGTTATTTTACTACATAGACTGATAATCAAACAAAGCCGGTTGCGTGGCCGACTTGAGGCCGATGGCTGAATGGCAGCTATGTGGCTAAGGCGACCTAATAGCGGACCGACGGCTCCGGCCGCAATGCAGTCATGACTCACCGAAGATCGTCGGCGATCTTTTGCAGGCTGAGATATTCCAGACTGGCATGAAATCCATACAACGCTTTCATTGGCTTAGATCGGCAACCTCGGGCGAACTCTGAGCGCGCCAGAAACAACGGGACGTTCGACCTGGCGCAACACACGTTGCCGAAGCACTCCCGCAAACTAGAAGGACTCCCTATCATGAACCTAAAACCCATTCTGTTCGGAGCATTGGCTCTCTCAACGCTTGGTGGCGTGGCTTTCGCGGGCGCTCTCGATTCGCCAGCGATGATGGCGCCGTTTTTCACTGATGCAGGAATGAAAACAATGAAACCCAAGGCCAAATTCAAGGCCGCTTGGAAAAGCATGTCGAAGAGCGACCAGGACGCGATGATGAGAGAGTGCCAAGATGCAGCGATGAGCAAGCCTTACGCGGAATTTTGCGCGAACCTGAAGCAACTAGGTGGCGCAAACAGATAGGGCTGAAGCCTGTGATTAACGACGGGCCTCGCGCCCGTCGTCCGTGACTTAGGTGTATGCCACATTGAGCCGCATCAGTCGGTCAGTTGAGGGCGGTTCGTCGAGAAGTCAGGCGCTCGCAAACGAAGCCTGAATCGTCGGCATTGTGGATGTGGAAGTGACCGACGAGGCGACTCGCGGTGCCGATTATCGCCCATCCGCGACCGCATGCGGGATCGCGTTCGTCGTGACCCTCCCACGTGAATTCCGCGCAGGCCGAGCGGTCTCGCGCGCCGTAGCGGACATCAAGGAAGCCTTTGAGGGCGCCGAAGCCGATTTCGCCGCCCGCCGCGCCTTTGAACGTCAGATGCGCCTCTTCGACGAGATCGAGGAAATCGTTGTCCCAGACATCCATTTCGACGATTCGCCAGCCACCGGCAAAGGCCTTGGCGATGGCTGGAACCGTGGCCATGTCAACTGGGTCCCAGCGATGAGCATCGGCAGCCGCACCAGATTGTAGGCGGCGGCAACGAAGGCGAAGCCCATCCGACCCGGTCGCGGCCCCGGAACTTGGTTTGGCGCTTGACCGGCGACCGTCTTGATCCAGCCGAACGCCTCTTCAATGCGCTTGCGAATAACCGCGGCATCCACGTGCACGTCGCCAACGGCGAGTGGCTTGTCGGCGGTCAGATCATCGAGCTGGCCGTCTTTAATCCGGTACTTGTGGTTGTAGCCGCGTCTCAGGAGTTCCGAAACCGCCTCGACCCTGTCGCCGACGTCGAGGTTCATTTGCAATCTCCCGGGTTTCGCGGCGCTCCTGCTGCCGCTGCAGATGCGTCAATCAATAAGCGCACGACCCGCGGACACGGGCGCCGGATGGCCGCCAGCTTCCACAGAGTCCGCAACGCGGGACGCTATGTTTCGTCTACGGCATTGGGAAATAGCATGCTGTTATCGTTTCCATTCCCGCGACCCCGACATGATGACACCCGGACGCCTAGGCGTTGGCCGCAGGGTAGTTTGACGGGAAGAGAGCGCGTTTCGTTTCCTCGTCGTTCGTCTTCTTGAATTCGTGATCCTGCCCAACTGCCCGAGCCTTCGCAACCGCTGGGCGAGCGTCGATCCCGGCGAACCACCGCTTGATGTTAGGGAAGGCGGCCAGGGGGTCGGCCGC
The DNA here is from genome assembly GCF_040322255.1 of Mesorhizobium sp. M0166. Lineage (NCBI taxonomy): Bacteria > Pseudomonadati > Pseudomonadota > Alphaproteobacteria > Hyphomicrobiales > Phyllobacteriaceae > Mesorhizobium > Mesorhizobium sp. M0166. The sequence continues at coordinate 43,898 of NZ_JAMYTD010000044.1, forward strand.
CCCCTTCATCACACGGGAGGCACGATCGATCCAACCCCAGGCGGACATGTCGACGATCGTGTAGTCGGACCCTACGATATAGTCGCGGCCGGCGAGTTGACTGTCGAGTACGCGGTAGTGGCGCTCCGCTTCGCGGCGATATCTGTTGACGGCGTAGTCGAGGCCGTCGGGAGCCGCAAATTGGAAATGCACGGCCTGTCCCGAGAAGGGTCCGAGGCCCGTTCCGAGGAAGAAAAGCCACGACAAAACCTCACCCCGGTCGGCGGGCTGCCCGAGGAAGCGGCCTGTTTTCTCGGCGAGGTACAGCAGAATGGCGCTGGAATCGAAAACCCGCGCCTCTTTGCCGCTCAGGCCTTCGGTGTCGACGATGACGGGCACCTTGCCGTTGGGATTGACGGCGCGAAATGAGGGCCGATGTTGTTCGCCCTTGCTCGTGTCGACCGGCACCAGCTCATACGTTAGCCCGGACTCCTCCAAGAACAGGGCGACCTTGGCTGGATTGGGCGTCGGGTGGAAATAGAAACGGATCATCGCGCTCACCTTCAGGATTTCAGACTGACTGCGCGCAAGGGCCGCGCAGTCGGGGCCGCCGGTTGAGGCGGCCGGCGCCACATCGCCCGCGCTTTCGCCGCTACGGAAGTGGCGCAGCGTTATCGATTTCATCTCCAGCCGCTTGCGGGGCTCGGTAGCGACCCCGCAATGTTCCGAGCCCCTTCGGGTGCGAGCCGGTGGCGTCAGGGGCGGCGCTTGGGACGAGCGGGGTCGAAGCGTCGCGCCGATCGTAACGCACCGTCGGCGTCTGCATGGCGACGATCTCCTCGCCGACCGTCGGGTGCACGGCCATGACCGACATGAAGTCTTTCATGGTGGCTCCGCTGCCGATGGCGATCGCCAGCACCTGGATCATGTCGCTGGCCTCCTCAGCGAAGATGTGGATCCCGAGGATCCGGTCCGTCTCGCAATCCACAATGACCTTCAAAAGCGAGGCCTGGCAATCGCCCGTCACGGCCGCCTTCAGCGGCCGGAAGCGGACCTTGTAGACGTCGACAGCATGGTATTGCGCCCTCGCTTCCAGCTCGGTCAGGCCAACGGTGCCGATCTCCGGGTTGGAGAAGACCGCGGTTGGCACATTGGAGTAGTCGACCTGCCAGGCTTTCTCGCCGAACACGCTGTCAGCGAACGCGTGGCCTTCGCGGATCGCGACGGGCGTCAGGTTGAACCGGTTCGACACGTCACCCACGGCGTAGATGTTCGGGACATTCGTGCGGGAGCTCGCGTCAACAACGATTGAGCCGTCTGTCCCAGTCTTGACCCCAGCGCGGTCCAGGCCAAGCGAGGTCGTGTTCGGGCTGCGCCCGAAGGCGAGCAGCACCTGGTCGGCCACCAGCCTTCCGCCCTGTTCGGTCGTAACGTCGATTCTTCCCGCGCGGTCGCCTCCGCCGACGTGCTCGTCCGGCCGCTCAAGGCGGCGGATACTATCGCAAAGCATCAGCTTGATGCCACGAATCGTGTAGGACGCGGCGACCGCCTGGCGCACGTCCTCGTCGAAGCCGCGCAGGACATTGCTTCCGCGGCAGACGACGGTGACGTCGCTTCCCAACGCGGCAAACAGGCCAGCGAACTCCATTGCGATGTATCCCGCGCCGCCGATAACAAGCTTCCTCGGGAATGTCTTCAAGTCGAAGATGTCATCCGAGGTGATGCCGAGCTCGATGCCGTCGAAGGGAGGGAGTTCGGGCCGTGCGCCTGTCGCAATGAGGATCGTGCGCGCCCGCACGCGACGGCCGTCTTTGAGGAGGCGCACTGTATGCGCGTCCTCGAGCACAGCACGAGACCTCACGACCTCGACGCCCGCACTTTCTTGGCCGGTGCCGTAGAGCCCTTCCAGGCGTGTGATCTCCCGGTCCTTCGCGGCAACCAATGACGGCCAGTCGAAACGCGGGACCGACAAGCGCCAGCCGAATTCCGCAGCCTCGTCGAACGTGTCGCTGAAACGGCTCGCGTAGACAAACAGCTTCTTCGGCACGCAGCCGCGGATGACACACGTCCCTCCCAGCCGGTACTCCTCGGCGAGCATCACTTTCGCGCCATGTCCCGACGCCACGCGCGCAGCGCGGATGCCTCCTGACCCACCCCCGATCACGAACAAGTCGACATCGAACTCCGGCTCACGCGAAAGCGCAGAAGTCGTGGCCGCCGGTGTCGACGTGCCTGGCGGCCCCTGTATCAAATCCGTCTCGCTCAAGTCATCATCCAATCCATTCTGTGCGGGAGGACGATATGCATGCCTTGACCGCATTCTCCGCGAACGCGCGGCAAGCGCCGCCCAAACCTTTGCTTCACTCTGGATTCGAACAGCCACGAGTCCTAGCGCCCGCGCTGCTACTTCGGACTCGCGGCGTCCTGTTTCGGACTTTCGGCACAACGCTTCGTCGACGGTCAGCGTGGCCGTGCGGCCTCGCGTCTCGAGAGGGCCCAGATCGGAAGGACGGGGAGGGATAGCAGTGCGGCGATGACGATGCAGCGCCTTCTCCCGAAACACTCCGACAAGCTTCCGAACAGTATGCCTCCGCATATGGCGCCGATGTTGTAGATCACGGCAATGATTCCGACCGCGCGGGGCAAGAGCTTGTGCTGCACTTGCAGGAAGGTTGGGTAGAGATCTTGGTCCCGTGGCTGAAGGAGTTGAACGCGGTCATCGGGACCACCGCATAGGTTCCCAGCCGCCAATGCGACTTCACGACAGCGGGCGTGCCGCCAGCTGCTCCGTCGCGGCTCCAACTCGGCGACTCCGGCGCGTTCCTTCGGACGTAGAGGACGAGCAGTGCAGGGAGCACGCCGACCATGAACATGCCGCGCCAGCCGATGTACTGGAACAGCAGGCCGTAGACGATAGAAGCCAGAAAGTAGCCAGCAGGGTAGCCAGACTGCAGAAGTCCCGAGACGACGTCGCGCGCGTGGGCAGGGACGCTCTCCATTGTCAGCGACGCGCTCACGCCTCACTCGCCGCCCAGGCGATGCCATACAGGGCGCGCAGCGCGATATGCACCGTCAGGCTCGGCGCGAACCCCGAGGCGAACTCGAGGACAGAGTAGGCGAGGATGTTGACGATCAGATTCGGTTGGCGGCCCCACCGGTCTGCGGCACGGCCGAAGACGGCCCGATCGGCCGCATAGCTAGCGTAAGCAGGATCGCGACGGTGACGTTCGAAATCTCTGTGTGGAATTCGGCGGCGATGTCCTTGAGGACGAACACCAGCAGAAGAAGTCGAACGCGTCGAGCGTCCAGCCGAGAAAACTCGCCGCGGCCACGTGCTTCTGCTCGCGGGCCCAGCCGAATAGCGCTTCTATCTTCATTGTCGGGGTCCTTGGCGTGCGTGAGACGAGCGAGAAGGCGCGCAGCCATCAGCCACCGGTGAAAGCGGCGATCGCTTCCTTGATTTTCGCGACGGCATAGCCGCCGACCTGCTCGAGTTCGACGTGGGGAAGGTTCGGCATCTCGTCAGGCACCACGCCGCACGCGACGATCGCAGGGCCTGGGCACGCAAACGCCTCGATCAAAGTCGACTGGAGCAGCGCTGGATCGCGCACCGTGAAACCTTGCGCGCCGCAGGCGCGCCCTAGCGCTGCGTAATCCGGGTTGGTGAATTCGATTGCCTTCCGGAACGGAAGAATTCCCACGCTCTGCGCCTCGAGCGTGATGAGCCCGAAAGCTGCATTGTCGAAAATCACGATTTTCACGGGCAAATGGTGGTGGACCGCTGTGAGGAATTCGCTCATCAGCATGTTGAAACCGCCATCCCCGGTGAGGACGATCACCTGTCGCGACCGATCGAGCGCCTGTATACCGTTGGCTTGTCCGAGAGCCGTGCCGACGGCGGCGTTGTTGAAGGAGCCCACAATGCGCTGCTTGCCGCTCTGTCGAATCCAGTTGCCCGACCACAGCGTGTTGAGGCCCGTATCGAAGACGAACACGGCGTCGTCCTTCGCGAGGTCGCTGACCATGCGGGCTACCGCTTGCGGGTGGATCCTGTCGTGGCTGCGCATGAGGTCGCTCTTCTTGTCAAGGAGCTCGTCCCAAGCGCGGCGGCCGCGCGCGACCTTCTCGAAGAAGGCGCTTCCGGTCTTCTGTCGCACTCTCTGCAGGAGGGCGAAGAGCGTCGGCCGTACCGAGCCCATTACGCCGATCGCCGTTGGCGCACGCCGGCCGATCGCCGTGGCCCGCTCGTCGATCTGGATGACGTTCCCGTGCGCCGGCAGGAAGTTCGAATAGGGGTAGTCCGTGCCGACCATGAGCAGCAGGTCGCAGTCCTGCACCGCATTGTAGGCCGGCTTGCTGCCGATCATGCCGAGCCCGCCCATCCAGCGCGGGTCATCGTAGGCGATGATCTCTTTACCGCGGACCGTGTGGACGAGCGGTGCCTTCAGACGGTCCGACAGGTCGCGGAGCAGCTCGGCCGAGCCTCGGCACCCCGCCCCGCAGAGGATGGCAACCGAGCCTGCCG
>NZ_JAMYTD010000045.1:0-47857 GCF_040322255.1 Mesorhizobium sp. M0166
TTTTGGGGGGCGGCGGGCTCTCCCCCCCCCCCCCGCGCGCCCCCTGCCCGGGCGGCCCCCCACAGAGGGGGGTGCCTCGCGCGAACCTGTCTCATCTTCCGCCTTACCCCATGCCGCCTCCACCGCAGCAATTGCCGCCGCCGGCAATTCTGCCGAAAATGCGATGTAATCGTGCAAGGTCAACCCGTTATCACCGCGCTCTAACCTCTCCAGCAACTCGCGCGGCGTTTGCGGAATCCCCTCAACGGCGTAGCCCTGTTCCCTCAGGTCATGCAGCATTGCCAGCACGCTGGACGGCACGTCGAGGCCGACTGCGTAGCCGGTGCGACCGGGGGCGCTCGGATAGTCGGGGATCAGGATGGCCAGCTTGCGTTCCGCGCGGGGCGTCCGCTGCAGGCGCACGAAGGCCTCGACACGGTTCGCCACTTGCGCCACGCGGTCGGGCTCAGGCCGGTTGGCGAAGGCGCGAAAGGCCAATGCGGGATCGGTTTCGCTTTCATCCTTGAAGGAAATGGCGCCGGCCAAGATGCGGCCGTCGAGCTCGGGCAGGACGACATGCATGGCAAGGTCGGCGGGCGCCAGGCCGCGCTGGTTACGTTGCCAGATGTCGCGGCGGGTGGTCGCGACGATGACCTGGAACACCGGTACGCCGGCGCGGTCGAAGAGGGTTTCGATGCCAGGCTCGGCCCCGGAGGCGAAAGCAGTGGTGGTGATGATGGCGGCAGGCTTCAGGGTTGCAAGCGCGGTTTCGACGAAGGCGAGCGAGGCCGGGTCCTTGAGGCTGGAGACGAAGATAGGGACCGGCGCTATGCCGCGCGCGCTCAGCGCTTCGAAAAGCGCATCGATGGGCGCCACGTCGGCGGCGAGCAGCATCGAGCGGTAGAACAGGATTGGCACGACGTCTCCCTCCCCCTCGAGGGGAGGGTGGCCCGAAGGGCCGGGTGGGGTCGTCGCGGCAGTGCTCGACGTTTTCTGTTGGTGCGCTTCAAAGTGTTGGCGCGCTTCGGAGAGGACCCCACCCCCGGCCTGCGGCCGGACCCTCCCCTCAAGGGGGAGGGGGACGCCGCGTTCTACGACACCCCGTCCCGGCTCGTAAAATCCTGCCTTTGGCACGCTGACCGGTTCAGCGACCGCCACACCCGATCCAGCGAGACTTGCCAACCTCTGCACCAGCGCCGCCATATTTGCCGGACCGCCTTCGCGGAAATAATCGAGCAAGCTGTCCAACTCCTCGCGCGGCAGCGTTGAGCCTTCGATCAGTCGCAAGTCCTCGTCGTGGCTCTCGCCCGGCAGGAGCGCGAGCTTAATACCGCGATTTCGCGCGACAACGGCGAGCTGATCGCAGCCATAGCGCCACCAGTCATAGCCGCCGAGGATGCGGACCAGAATGACCTTGGCGTGGCGGGCGACGCTGTCGATCCAGAGATCGACGGACATCGGATGGCGCAGGTCGCGCAAGGCGGCGAGCCGCATCGATGGCAGGCGGTGCGCATCTGCCTTCCACGCCGTCGCCAGCCCGGCCAGGTCGCTGTCGGTGAAGGACAGCGCCACGACATCCGCAGGCGTTTGCCTGAGATCGACAGGCTCGGCGAGATCGTCGAGCGAGGCGGATGTGGTGGTGAGGATGTGCATCGCGGCTCGTACCTGGGGTCAGCCGGCTAGGATACGCTCGATCGCCGGGCGGTTCAGCCCTTTCAGGCCGATGACGACAAGGCGCGAGCGGCGGTCGTCTTCAGCGGTCCAGGCGCGGTCGTAATAGTGATTGACGCGCGGACCGACGGCCTGCAGCAGGAGCCGCATCGGCTTGCCGCCGACTTCGACGAAACCCTTGACGCGCAACACGTTTTCCTCCTCCGCCGCCGTGGCGACGCGTTGTGCGAGCTCGTCCGGGTTGGACACGGACGCGATGTCGATGACGAAACTATCGAAGTCGTCATGCTCGTGGTCGAGCTCGTCGTCGTGGTGGGTCTTGCGGTTCTCGATGTCGTCCTCGACGGCGAGGCCGAGGCCGAGCAGCACCGACGGGTCGACCTTGCCTTGCGAAGTCGGCACGATCTTCACCGCCCGCGCAACATGCTTGCCGATGACGGCATTGGCGCGGGCCGAGCCGGCTGCGTCCATCAGGTCGCTCTTCGACAGGATAATCAGGTCGGCGCAAGCGAGCTGGTCCTCGAATACTTCCTCGACCGGATCGTCGTGTTCGAGCGTCTCGTCCTGCGCGCGCTGCGCCTGCAGGGCGTCCATGTCGTTGGCGACGCGGCCATCAGCCAGCGCCGGTCCGTCGACCACGGCGATGACGCCGTCGACCGTCACGCGGCTTTTCACCGACGGCCACTGGAAGGCCTGGACCAGCGGCTTGGGCAAAGCGAGGCCGGATGTTTCGATCAGGATGTGGTCGACCCTCGGCGTCAGCGACAGGATCTGGTCGAGCGCCGGGACGAAATCGTCGGCCACTGTGCAACAGATGCAGCCATTGGCCAGCTCGACGATGTTTTCGTCGGGGCAGCTGTCGATGCCGCAGCCCTTCAGGATCTCGCCGTCGATGCCGATGTCGCCGAACTCGTTGACGATGATGGCCAGCCGCTTGCCCCCGGCGTTTTCGAGCAAATGGCGGATCAGCGTCGTCTTGCCGGCGCCGAGAAAGCCGGTGACGACGGTGCAGGGAACGCGCGAAAGGGAGGCAGCGGTCATGTCAGTTCCTTCAAAAGGTCAAGGGGAGGGATGCGGGCAACCAGGCCGCGCTTCAGGCAATCGGGACGGCCGCGCCACGGAATGAGCCCATCCGTCGAGGTGGCGAACAGCTTTGCGCCGGTCACGAGATCGGCGCCGCTGGTCGCGGTCAGGTCGCCGAAGACGTAGCTCCAGCAGCCGTCGCGCAAAATCGCGGCGCTGAGCCGGCGCTTGCAATTGCCGAGGCATTCGACGGTGCGGATTTTGATGTTTTCGCTGGAAGCGGCGCGGCGCGCGTCCTCGGCGAGCAGTTCGCCGGCGCGGGGATGGGCGTCCGAACCGGTCTCGTCACGGCAGGACGAGCAGACGATGACGGTAACGCCGGCCGGGGAATCACCGTGGCCGGACAATAAATCCGCTGTCTCAGCCGGAAAACTGCTGTCGCGTTCCAAATCAGGCTCCTTGCCCGGAAAACCCGCCAGGCGATCGGATTCTTATGTCCTAGACGGCAGGTCTCCTGGCTCGCGCGTCATCGCCTGGGTGCCGCCTTCCCGGGAATATCCCAGTGGTTTTCGGCCGAGGCTCGTCGCTTACAGTTGCGGGGACAGCCGCGGATTTGAAATCGAGATTTCGCACCGCATTCCCTCTTGGCCCCTGCCGTTGCGGGCAGGGGACCGTCTGGAATGGATTTAGGCGGTTTGGGCAGTGGAAGTCAACGCGGCGTCAGTTGCGCCTTGATTCCATTATGCATCCGTTGGCTTTTTTGTACGACCTTTTAACCAGTTCGCAGCGGTGCCCAACAAACTCGCTTTGGTAGTCTTCTCTTCCGGTAACGCAAGAATGACCTGGCGCAATGCCTGGTACCCGTCGCCGGGTGCCAATCCTGACCAACGATCAGTTCTTGGGCTTCTGGCCATGTTTGGTTATCCAGCAGAACTTCGCTGCCGACCAGTGCTCCTCCATGGCTCGCCAGGAATATCCGGACGAAATGACTGCCGGGGTGAACGCTGGCCGCGAACAACTTTTCCAATCTGGCATAGAACACCGGGTATGTTCGGTTGAGCGTGCATTCCACCGCAGCTTGGGTGATGACGGGTCCGCCGTAGATCTTCCAGCGGGTATCGTCCCGCTGCCAAAACTCGATTTCGGCTTGCATGTTCTCGCAAACATGCTTCGCGAAACCTTCGATCAGCACATGAAATACACCGAGCAGGAATTTTCCGAAGGCCTGGTCCAGCGCTCGTTCACGCGTGTCTCCCATGCCGACAAACGATTCGATGACTGGCTGAGTGTCCAGCAGCGGCGAGAAGATGTAGATTTCAAGGACCAGCCTGTGAGTGGTATCTCGCTGCTCCTTGTCGAAAACTTCAGCTTCAAAGCGAAGGTCTTCAAGTTCAAGTCTGACATCGTATTGTCCGCGTATAGCGCTGATCCCATGCGCAGTCAGAGCGTCGTGAATCAGGTCGAGAACTTCTTGCGATGCCATGTGGAACCTCGACCGACAAACCCCTCAACCGTCTGCGGTCGAGAGCAGTTGTCAAGAGCGCCCTTCGCTATTGAACGCATTCAACAGCGCCGGACCCAGATCACCGGCTGGTGTCACCTCGATGCATTCCAGGCAGAGCCAGCCCTGCATCTGCTTCAGCTCCTCGACCAGCGCGGCCGCTGTTTCAGCCGGTGCGCTAGGTTCGGCATAGGCGGCGTGGACCCGCAGCACGCCGGCCGGACGGTCGGCCCTGAGGTCGACGCGCCCGACGATGCTGTCGCCGAGCAGGAACGGCAGCACATAATAGCCATACTGGCGTTTTTCGGCCGGCGTATAGATCTCGATGCGGTAGTGGAAGTCGAACAACCGCTCGGTGCGCGACCGCTCGAAGACGACGGGATCGAACGGCGCGAGCAAGGCGCGCGCCTCGATCCTGCGCGGCAAACGGGCGTCCTTGTGGAGATAGGCCGGCTTGTTCCAGCCTTCGACGCTCACCGGTAACAGCTCGCCGGCCTCGACCAGTTCCTCGAGGCGGCCCTTGATATCGGCGGGCGAGAGGCGGAAATAGTCGCGCAGATCGCCTGCCGTGGCGACGCCGTGGGCGCGGGCGGAGATACGCAGCAATTCGCGGTGCGCATCCTCGGGGCAGGGAACCGGCAGAGTGAGTACCGCCGGCGGCAGTACGCGCTCCGGCAGATCGTAGAACCGCTCGAAGCCGCGGCGATGCGCTGTGGTGATGCGGCCGGCCCAGAACAGCCATTCGAAGGCGTGCTTGGCATGGCTCCAGCCCCACCAGCCACCATTGCCCTTTTGGCCTTCGAGGGCTGAAGCGGCGATCGGGCCGTGATCGACGACCTGGCGATAGATCTCCTCGATATAGGCGGGGTGCTCGCGGCCCCATTTGGCCAGTCCGCTGTACATTTCGTCGCCGCGCTCGGCCCGCTGCATGCGCCAGCGCATCAGCGGATAGGTCTCGACCGGCAGGAACGAGGCTTCGTGCGCCCAATATTCGAAGACCATGCGCTTGCGCGTTACGGCAGCGTCGTCGAGCAGCGCAAGCTTGTAGGGGCCAAGCCGCGAATAGAGCGGCATATAGTGGGCGCGCACCACCGCGCTGACGGAATCGATCTGCAGCAGGCCGGTACGGGCAAGCACGCGGGCCAGATGCCTGCGGTCGGGCGTACCGGCGGGGCGGGGGTCGTTGAATCCCTGTGCCGCGAGCGCGATGCGACGGGCCATGCGAAGCGAGATTTTTTCCTTCATCAACGCGGTATCCTGATGATGCTGGACAGAGCAGAGAACCTGCGATTCCGTGCCATGCTAGCAGGGTTTTGGCGGCATCCATGTCAGGAGAGAAAAGTGGAGTGAAAAGTGAAAGAAATCAAACAGGAGCGGATCGGACCAGTTTTGCCGGATATGCCGCCCAGCACCGCGATTTGAACAAGGTTTGACTTGCTTCGCCGAAAGCGCTGCGCTAACCCTCGCCGCGTTGCAGCATAGAGCCCCCTTAAAACGGTTCAGTGGTTAAACTGTCACGCTTCCGCAAGTGGGTCCGGTGCTGTAATCAGAGTGGATTGGCCGCCAACGGAAACTGCAGCATGAACGCACTTTTAGGTTCGTACCTGCCCATAGTCCTGTTCATCGGCGTGGCGCTGGTGGTCGGGCTGGCGCTGCTCGCCGCACCCTTCCTGGTGGCCTACCGCAACCCCGATCCGGAAAAGCTTTCGGCCTATGAGTGCGGCTTCAACTCGTTCGACGACGCCCGCATGAAGTTCGATATCCGCTTCTACCTGGTGTCGATCCTGTTCATCATCTTCGACCTGGAGGTGGCCTTCCTGTTTCCTTGGGCGGTGTCGTTCAGTCAGATCGGCATGCTCGGTTTCTGGTCGATGATGGTGTTTTTGGCGGTGCTGACCATCGGCTTTGCCTATGAATGGAAGAAAGGAGCGCTGGAATGGGATTGAGCGACAATTCCGGCACGCTCGTCGCGCCGAAGCCCAAGGGCCTCATCGACCCCAACACCGGCAGGCCGGTGGGGGAGGATGATCCGTTCTTCCTGGAGATCAACAACGAGCTCGCTGACAAGGGCTTTCTCGTCACCTCGACCGAGGCGCTGATCACCTGGGCGCGCAGCGGCTCGTTGATGTTCATGACCTTCGGTCTCGCCTGCTGCGCCGTCGAGATGATCCACACCTCGATGCCGCGCTATGACTCGGAGAGGTTCGGTGTCGCGCCGCGCGCGTCTCCGCGCCAGTCCGATATCATGATCGTCGCCGGAACGCTGACCAACAAGATGGCGCCGGCGCTGCGCAAGGTCTACGACCAGATGCCGGAGCCGCGCTACGTCATCTCGATGGGCTCCTGCGCCAATGGCGGCGGCTATTATCATTATTCCTATTCGGTGGTGCGCGGCTGCGACCGCATCGTGCCGGTCGACATCTACGTGCCCGGCTGTCCGCCGAGCGCCGAAGCACTGCTCTACGGCATCCTTCTGCTGCAGAAGAAGATCCGCCGCACCGGCACGATCGAACGGTGAGCGGCATGACCCAGGCGTTGAACGATCTCTCGACCTATCTCGGCGAGAAGCTGACCGGCCGGATCGGCGAGGCGGTGCTCGCCTATGGCGAACTCACCATCTCGGTCGAGCCGCGCGACCTGATCGAGGTGGTGACCTTCCTGCGCGACGACCCGAAATGCCAGTTCATCTCGATCATCGACGTCTGCGGCGCCGATTACCCGTCGCGGGCAAAGCGCTTCGACGTCGTCTATCATTTGCTGTCGCCGAGACAGAATATCCGCGTCCGCATCAAGGTCCAGGCCGACGAAGAGACGCTGGTGCCGTCGATCACCGGCATTTATCCCGGCGCCGACTGGTTCGAGCGCGAGACTTATGATCTCTACGGCGTGCTGTTTTCGGGCCATCCCGATCTGCGCAGAATCCTGACCGACTACGGCTTCGAGGGCCATCCGCTGCGCAAGGATTTTCCGCTGACCGGCTTCGTCGAGGTGCGCTACGACGACGAAGCCAAGCGCGTCATCTACGAGCCGGTCGAGCTCAAGCAGGAATTCCGCAATTTCGATTTTCTGTCCCCTTGGGAAGGCACGGATTACGTGCTGCCCGGGGATGAGAAGGCAAAGCAGTAAATGGCTGAAACCTCCGTCCGCAATTTTAACATCAATTTCGGCCCTCAACATCCTGCAGCGCATGGTGTTTTGAGGCTGGTTCTTGAGCTGGACGGCGAAGTCGTCGATCGCGTCGATCCGCATATCGGGCTTTTGCATCGCGGCACGGAAAAGCTGATCGAGCACAAGACTTATCTGCAGGCCGTGCCTTATCTCGACCGGCTCGACTATTGCGCGCCAATGAACCAGGAGCATGCCTTTGCGCTTGCCGCCGAGCGGCTGCTCGGTATCGAGGTGCCGAAGCGCGGGCAACTTATTCGAGTTCTCTACTCCGAGATCGGCCGCATCATGTCGCACATCCTCAATGTGACGACGCAGGCGATGGATGTCGGCGCGCTGACGCCGCCGCTGTGGGGTTTCGTCGAGCGCGAAAAGCTGATGGTGTTTTACGAGCGCGCCTCTGGCTCGCGCATGCACGCCGCCTATTTCCGGCCGGGCGGCGTCCATCAGGACCTGCCGCAGAAGCTGATCGAGGACATCGGCAAGTGGATCGATCCGTTCCTGAAGTCGGTCGACGATCTCGACGCGCTTTTGACCGGCAACCGTATCTTCAAGCAGCGCAATGTCGACATTGCCACCGTCTCCTTGGCGGACGCCTGGGCTTGGGGTTTTTCCGGCGTCATGGTGCGCGGCTCGGGTGCGCCGTGGGATCTGCGTAAATCGCAGCCCTACGAATGCTATGCCGAGCTGGATTTCGACATTCCGATCGGCAAGAACGGCGACTGTTTCGACCGTTATCTGGTGCGCATGGAAGAGATGCGGCAGTCGGCGAAAATCATGCGCCAGTGCGTCGACCTGTTGCTCGGCAAAGAGGGCAGCGGGCCGGTGTCCAACCTCGACGGCAAGGTGGTGCCGCCGAAGCGCCAGGCGATGAAGCGCTCGATGGAAGCGCTGATCCATCACTTCAAGCTCTACACCGAAGGCTACCGCGTGCCGGCCGGCGAGGTCTATGCAGCCGTCGAGGCGCCGAAGGGCGAATTTGGCGTCTATCTCGTCTCCGACGGCTCCAACAAGCCCTATCGCTGCAAGCTGCGCGCGCCCGGCTTCGCGCATCTGCAAGCCATGGACTTTTTGTGCCGCGGCCACATGCTGGCCGACGTCACCGCCGTTCTCGGCTCCCTCGACATCGTGTTTGGTGAGGTCGATCGCTAAATGTCAGTCCGCCGTCTCGCAGAAGCCAGCCTCCAGCCAGCCTCCTTCGCCTTCAACCGGGCGAATGCGGCAGCGGCGAAGCAGTGGATCAAGAAATATCCGAAGGGGCGCGAGCAATCCGCGATTATCCCCTTGCTCATGCTGGCGCAGGAGCAGGAAGGCTGGGTGACCAAGGCGGCGATCGAAACGATCTCCGACATGCTCGGCATGCCCTATATTCGCGGGCTGGAAGTCGCCACCTTCTATACGCAATACCAGCTCAATCCGGTCGGCACCCGCGCCCATATCCAGGTTTGCGGCACCACGCCCTGCATGCTGCGCGGCTCGGAAGCGCTGATGGATGTGTGCCGCTCGAAGATCCATCACGACCAGTTCCACACCAACGACAAGGGCACGCTGTCGTGGGAGGAGGTCGAGTGCCTCGGCGCCTGCGTCAACGCACCGATGGTGATGATATTCAAGGACACCTACGAGGATTTGACGCCGGAGCGGCTTGCCGAGATCATTGACCTTTATGACGCCGGCAAGGGCGCTACGGTGAAACCGGGACCGCAAAACGGCCGTGTCACTTCCGAGCCGGCCAGCGGCCTGACGACCCTCAAGAGCGAAAAGGCGATCCTGAAGGCGACCCGCGACCGGGAAACCAGGGCCGCGACCAAGGCCGCCAAGGAAGTGGCGCCGGCGGCTGCCGCCGCAGCACCCGCGGCGCCGGCCCTGCCAGCCGCTCCTGCCGCACCGGCGCCGGTTGCGCCCTCGAATGCCAGCAAGCCGAAAACCGATGCGGTCGAGACGAGCCCGGCGCTGAAATCGCCATCGGCGACAAAAGTCGCGCCCGCGGCGGAAAAGGCGGCGAGCGTTGCAGCGCCGCTGCATTCGGCCGCCAATGCCAACAAGGCCGAGCCGCAGGTCGAGGACGTCTCGAAACAGCGCAAGGGGCCCAAGAACAAGGCCGAGCCGGCGGCTGCTTTCAAGGCGCCGGAGGCCAAGGTTAAACCGGCGAAGGCTGCCGCCAAGCCGACCAAGCCGTCGCCCGGAAACAGGAGCCGGCCGACCGGCAAGAAGCCGGTCTGAGGAACGAGCAATGCTTCAGGACAGAGACCGCATCTTCAACAACATCTACGGCCGCTTCGACAAGTCGCTGGCCGGCGCCATGGCGCGCGGCGCCTGGGACAACACGCCCGGCATCGTTGCCAAGGGGCGCGAGTGGATCGTCAACGAGATGAAGGCCAGCGGTCTGCGCGGCCGGGGCGGCGCCGGTTTCCCGACCGGGCTGAAATGGTCGTTCATGCCCAAGCAAAGCGACGGCCGGCCGAGCTATCTCGTCGTCAACGCCGACGAGTCCGAGCCCGGCACCTGCAAGGACCGCGACATACTGCGCCACGACCCGCACACGCTGGTCGAAGGCTGCCTGCTTGCCGGCTTTGCTATGGGCGCGGTCGCCGCCTACATCTATGTACGCGGCGAGTTCATCCGCGAGCGCGAGGCTCTGCAACGCGCCATCGACGAGGCCTATGCGGCCAAGCTGATCGGCAAGAACAACACCTCCGGCTACGATTTCGACATCTACATGCATCATGGCGCCGGCGCCTATATCTGCGGCGAGGAAACGGCGCTGCTTGAAAGCCTCGAGGGCAAGAAGGGCCAGCCACGGCTGAAGCCGCCATTTCCGGCCAATGTCGGCCTCTATGGCTGCCCGACGACGGTCAACAATGTCGAGTCCATCGCGGTCGCGCCGACCATCCTGCGCCGCGGTGCCGCCTGGTTCTCGTCGTTCGGCCGGCCCAACAATGTCGGCACCAAGCTGTTCTGCATCTCCGGCCACGTCAACAATCCGTGCACCGTCGAAGAGGCGATGTCGATCCCGTTCCGCGAACTGATCGAGACGCATTGCGGCGGCATTCGCGGCGGCTGGGACAATCTGCTGGCGGTCATTCCGGGTGGCGCCTCGGTGCCGCTGGTGCCGGCCGAGCAGATCATCGACGCGCCGATGGATTTCGATGCGCTGCGCGACCTGAAATCGGGCCTCGGCACGGCGGCTGTCATCGTCATGGACAAATCCACCGATATCGTGAAAGCGATCGCGCGGCTTTCCTACTTCTATAAGCACGAGAGCTGCGGCCAGTGCACGCCCTGCCGTGAGGGCACCGGCTGGATGTGGCGGGTAATGGAACGGCTGGTGCGCGGCGAGGCGCAGAAGCGCGAGATCGACATGCTGCTCGATGTGACCAAGCAGGTCGAGGGCCACACGATCTGTGCGCTGGGCGATGCCGCGGCATGGCCGATCCAGGGCCTGATGCGGCATTTTCGCGGCGAGGTGGAGCGCCGCATCGACGAGTTTTCGCGCAACGCACACCGCGCCCAACCGGTGCTGGCGGCGGCGGAATAGAAGAATTCGAAATGCGGACGAATGTCCGAAACGAGGAAACGAGCGCGGGGCAGACGGAAACGACCAGGAGACCACCTATGTCGCTGTTTTCGACACCCGACGATTTTACGCCCGAAATGGACCCGTTGTTGAAGATGAACCATGATCTGACCAGGATGATGCCGAAGGAGATGGCCAGTGCCGTCAATCTCCTGGCGCATCCTGTCGCGGGCGCGGCGGCGATGACGGCACTCGGCATCGGCCTTGCCAACCACGCCTTTGGTATCTGGATGGGCGTGCTCTCAGGCGCGGCCGAGACATCGCAGCGGCTTTGGCAGCCGGTTGCCGAGGATTTCGAGGCCCGAACTGACCGCTTTTCTGCGACCGGCAAAAGCTCATCGATAAAGGCGCGCGCGGCGGCCAAAACCCTGATTGCCGAGGCGCAGTCCTTCGCCAACGACGTGACCGACATTGCGACGAGCACCGCGGCGCGGAGCTTGGCGAATGCCAGCACCGTTGCAGCGGACGCGTCGGCCGGGCTGATGCCGGAAGATTTCAAGCAGCCCAAGCCGATGGACCGGCCAGCCGAGCCCGCCGACCTCAAGGCGATATCGGGCATCGGACCGAAACTGGAAAAGGTGCTGAACGGCCTTGGCATCTGGACATACGCCCAGATTGCCGCGTGGACGCCGCAAGAGATCGCCTGGGTCGAAGATTACCTGTCGTTGAAGGGCCGTATCGGCCGTGACGGCTGGATCGATCAGGCGGCGGCGTTGGCCGGAGCCAAAAAGTGAATTCAATATCGTGCGCGGCCTCGGCAGCGCCCGGAAGGAAAGATTGCGGAACGTCCGCAGGGGTTTGAGGCGAAATGGCAAAGCTCAAGGTCGACGGGAAAGAGATCACTGTACCCGACCATTACACGCTGTTGCAGGCGGCCGAGGACGCCGGCGCGGAAGTGCCGCGCTTCTGCTTCCATGAGCGGTTGTCGATCGCCGGCAATTGCCGCATGTGCCTGATCGAGGTCAAGGGCGGGCCGCCCAAACCGCAGGCGTCCTGCGCCATGGGCGTGCGCGACCTGCGCCCGGGCCAGAACGGCGAGCCGCCGGAAATCTTCACCAACACGCCGATGGTCAAGAAGGCCAGGGAAGGCGTGATGGAATTCCTTCTGATCAACCATCCGCTGGATTGCCCGATCTGCGACCAGGGCGGCGAGTGCGACCTGCAGGACCAGGCGATGGCGTTCGGCGTTGATTCCTCGCGCTACCACGAGAACAAGCGGGCGGTCGAAGACAAGTATATCGGGCCGCTGGTCAAGACGATCATGAACCGCTGCATCCATTGCACGCGCTGCGTCCGCTTTACCACCGAGATTGCCGGCATATCGGAGCTTGGTCTGATCGGCCGCGGCGAGGATGCCGAGATCACCACCTATCTCGAAAGCGCGATGACTTCGGAGCTGCAGGGCAATGTCATCGACCTTTGCCCGGTCGGCGCGCTGACCTCCAAACCCTATGCGTTCCAGGCACGGCCTTGGGAACTGACCAAGACAGAATCCATCGACGTGATGGACGCCGTCGGCTCGGCGATCCGCGTCGATAGCCGGGGCCGCGAAGTGATGCGCATCCTGCCGCGTACCAACGAGGCGGTGAACGAGGAATGGATTTCCGACAAGACCCGCTTCATCTGGGACGGCTTGCGCACGCAGCGCCTCGACCGCGCCTATGTGCGCAAGGACGGCAGACTGGCCCCGGCAAGCTGGGCGGAGGCTTTTGCCGCGATCAAGGAAGCGGTGTCGAATGCCGCACCCGAAAAGATCGGTGCCATTGCCGGCGATCTTGCCGCCGTCGAGGAGATCTACGCGCTGAAGCTTCTGATGGCTTCGCTCGGCTCGAAGAACACCGACTGCCGCCAGGACGGTGCCGCACTCGATCCGTCGCTCGGCCGGGCGAGTTATGTGTTCAACCCGACCATCGAAGGCATCGAACAGGCCGATGCGGTGCTGATCATCGGCGCCAATCCGCGCTTCGAGGCGTCCTTGCTCAACGCTCGCATCCGCAAGCGCTGGCGGGCCGGCAATCTGCCGGTCGGCGTTATCGGCGATGTCGGCGATACGCGCTATGATTACGAGCAGCTCGGCGCCGGGCCGGAATCGCTGAAGGATCTGGCCGACGGCAACGGCAAATTCTTCCAGCTGCTGAAGAAGGCGACGCATCCGCTGATCATCGTCGGACAGGGTGCGCTGGCGCGTCCGGACGGCGCGGCCGTGCTTGGCCAGGCGGCGAAGCTCGCTGTCGCCGTCAATGCCGCAAGGGCCGACTGGAACGGTTTTGCCGTGCTGCACACCGCGGCGGCGCGCGTCGGCGGCCTCGATGTCGGCTTCGTGCCGGGCGAGGGCGGCAGGAACGTCGCCGGCATGCTGGGCGAGACCGACGTGCTGTTCCTGCTCGGCGCCGACGAGATCGACATGGCCAAGACCGGCGGCGCTTTCGTCGTCTATATCGGCACGCATGGCGACAAGGGCGCGCATCGCGCCAACGTCATCCTGCCGGGAGCAGCGTATACCGAGAAGTCGGGCACCTTCGTCAACACCGAGGGCCGCGTACAGCAGACCAACCGGGCGGGCTTCGCGCCCGGCGAAGCACGCGAGGACTGGGCTATTCTCAGAGCTCTGTCGGATGTGCTCGGCAAGAAGCTGCCGTTCGATTCGCTGCCGCAGCTGCGCGCTAAGCTCTATGCGGAATACCCGCATCTTGCCCGCATCGACCATGTCGCGGCCGGCGATCCGGCCGACATCGCCAGGGTGGCCAAGCTCGGCGGGCGGCTGAACAAGGGCACCTTCACCTCGCCGGTCAAGGATTTCTACCTGACCAACCCGATCGCGCGGGCTTCCGCGGTGATGGCCGAGTGCTCGGCTTTGGCGAAGAACGGCTTCAGGCAGGCGGCGGAGTAGACATGGACACCTTCTTCTCCTTCTACGTGCTGCCGGCGCTGCTGATCCTTTTGAAGTCGGTCGTGCTGATCGTCGTTCTGTTGATCTTCGTCGCCTATGTGCTTTACGCCGACCGCAAGATCTGGGCGGCGGTGCAATTGCGCCGCGGACCGAACGTCGTCGGCCCGTGGGGCACGCTGCAGGCCTTCGCCGATCTGCTGAAATTCGTCTTCAAGGAGCCGGTGATCCCGTCCGGCGCCAACAAGGGCGTTTTCTTGCTGGCGCCCTTGGTGTCGGCGGTGCTTGCGATCTCTGCCTGGGCGGTCATCCCGGTCAATGAGGGCTGGGCCATCGCCGACGTCAATGTCGGCATCCTCTATGTCTTCGCCATCTCCTCGCTCGAGGTCTATGGCGTCATCATGGGCGGCTGGGCATCCAATTCGAAATACCCGTTCCTCGGCGCGCTGCGCTCGGCGGCGCAGATGGTGTCCTACGAGGTCTCCATCGGTTTCGTCATAGTCACCGTGCTGCTTTGCGTCGGCTCGCTCAACCTGTCCGATATCGTTTTGTCGCAGCAGGACGGGTTGGGCACGCGGCTCGGCCTGCCCAACACCTTTCTCGACTGGCATTGGCTGTCGCTGTTCCCGATGTTCATCGTCTTCTTCATCTCGGCGCTGGCGGAAACCAACCGTCCGCCCTTCGACCTCGTGGAAGCCGAATCGGAACTCGTCGCCGGCCATATGGTCGAATATTCCTCGACGCCGTTCCTGCTGTTTTTCCTCGGCGAATATGTCGCCGTCGTCCTGATGTGCGCGCTGGCCACCATCCTGTTCCTTGGCGGCTGGCTGCCGCCCTTCAACTTCGCGCCGTTCACCTGGGTGCCGGGGCTGATCTGGTTCGTGCTCAAGGTCTGCCTGGTGTTCTTCATGTTCTCGATGGTTAAGGCGTTCGTGCCGCGCTACCGCTACGACCAGTTGATGCGGCTCGGCTGGAAGGTCTTCCTGCCGATCTCGCTGTTCATGGTGGTCGCCACCGCCGCCTTCCTAAAGATCACGGGGTTTGCCTGATGTCTGCATTATCCCAAGCCGCCAAATCACTGCTTTTGCAGGATTTCGTCAGCGCTTTCTTCCTGTCGATGCGCCAGTTCTTCGCGCCGAAGGAGACGATCAACTATCCGCATGAGAAGGGGCCGGTCAGCCCGCGCTTCCGCGGCGAACATGCGCTGCGCCGCTATCCGAACGGCGAGGAACGCTGCATCGCCTGCAAATTGTGCGAGGCGATCTGCCCGGCGCAGGCCATTACCATTGAAGCCGGCCCGCGCCGCAACGACGGCACGCGGCGCACCGTGCGCTACGACATCGATATGGTGAAATGCATTTATTGCGGCTTCTGCCAGGAAGCCTGCCCGGTCGACGCCATCGTCGAGGGGCCGAATTTCGAATTCGCGACGGAGACGCGCGAGGAGCTTTATTACGACAAGGATCGGCTTCTGGCCAATGGCGACCGCTGGGAGCGTGAGCTGGCGCGCAACATCTCGCTGGATGCGCCTTACCGCTGATATTTGACGCATGGACGGGGCGAGGGCCCTCGTTTAAGGAACACGCAACTTGCCGACCGGAGGCGGTGGCAAAAAAACAGGACGAACGTCCTGTTCTGACAGGAAACCCGGGGGAACCCATGCTGAGTGGACTAGAGGCGGCCTTTTTCTACCTCTTCGCCTTTGTCGCGGTGGCATCGGCGTTCATGGTCGTTTCGGCGCGCAATCCCGTGCATTCGGTGCTGTTCCTGATCCTGACCTTCTTCAACGCCGCCGGCCTGTTCATGCTGACCGGCGCCGAGTTCCTGGCGATGATCCTGCTCGTCGTCTATGTCGGCGCAGTCATGGTGCTGTTCCTGTTCGTCGTAATGATGCTCGACGTCGACTTCGCCGAAATGAAGGAAGGCGCCCTGCAATATGCACCGATCGGCGCGCTGGTCGGGCTGATCCTGGCGGCGGAGCTGATCGTCGTGCTTGGCGGCTATACATTCGCGCCGAAACTGGCGGCGACGGTCGCGAAACCCATCCCGGACCTGGCCGCGCGCTCCAACACGGCAGCGCTCGGCGACATCCTCTATACGGATTACCTCTACTACTTCCAGATTGCGGGGCTGGTGCTGCTGGTCGCCATGATCGGCGCCATCGTGCTGACGCTGCGCCACAAGCCGGGCGTCAAGCGGCAGTCGATCGCCGCCCAGGTCGGCCGCACGGCGGCAACCGGGGTGGAAATCCGCAAGGTCAAGACGGGCGAAGGAGTCTGAGATGGTCGTCGGCATCGCGCACTACCTGACCGTATCGGCGATCCTGTTCACGCTCGGCGTGTTCGGCATCTTCCTGAACCGCAGGAACGTCATCGTCATCCTGATGTCGATCGAGCTGATCTTGCTGGCGGTCAACATCAACTTCGTCGCCTTCTCGGCGGCGCTCGGCGATCTGGTCGGCCAGGTGTTCGCACTGTTCGTGCTGACGGTCGCGGCGGCCGAAGCGGCGATCGGCCTTGCCATTCTCGTCGTCTTCTTCCGCAACCGCGGCTCGATCGCGGTCGAAGACGTGAACATGATGAAGGGTTGACGGAACCACCATGTATCAGGCCATCGTCTTCCTTCCGCTGCTCGGCTTTCTGATCGTCGGCCTGTTCGGCACCTCGCTCGGCGCCAAGGCTTCCGAATACATCACATCCGGCTTCCTGGTGATCGCGGCTGTGCTGTCGTGGGTCGCCTTGTTCTCCGTCGGCTTCGGCGGCGGCGAGGTGTTCACCGTGCCGGTGATGCGCTGGATCCAGTCGGGCGGCCTCGAAGCGTCGTGGGCGCTACGGATCGATACGCTGACGGTGGTGATGCTGGTCGTCGTCAATACGGTGTCGGCGCTGGTCCATATCTACTCGATCGGCTACATGCATCACGACCCGGACCGGCCGCGCTTCTTCGCTTACCTGTCGCTGTTTACCTTCGCCATGCTGATGCTGGTGACGGCCGACAACCTCGTGCAGATGTTCTTCGGCTGGGAAGGCGTCGGCCTTGCCTCCTATCTGCTGATCGGCTTCTGGTACAAGAAGCCGTCGGCCAATGCGGCTGCGATCAAGGCCTTCATCGTCAACCGCGTCGGCGACTTCGGCTTTGCGCTCGGCATATTCGGCGTGTTCGTGCTGTTCGGCTCGGTCAATCTCGGCACCATCTTCGCCAATGCGGCGACGTTCATTCCGGCGGAAGGCGCGCCGCAAGGTGCGGCCGTGCTGACCTTCCTCGGCTATGCGCTGGATAAGCAGGCGGCGATGACCGTCGTCTGCCTGCTCCTGTTCATGGGCGCCATGGGCAAGTCGGCGCAGGTGCCGCTGCACACCTGGCTGCCGGATGCCATGGAAGGCCCGACCCCGGTCTCGGCGCTGATCCATGCCGCGACCATGGTGACGGCAGGCGTGTTCATGCTGGCGCGGCTGTCGCCGCTGTTCGAGCTGTCGCATTCGGCACTGACCGTGGTCACTTTCATCGGCGCCTTCACCGCCTTCTTCGCAGCGACCGTCGGTCTCGTCCAGAACGACATCAAGCGCGTCATAGCCTATTCGACCTGTTCGCAGCTCGGCTACATGTTCGTGGCGCTTGGCGTCGGCGCATATGGCGCGGCGATTTTCCACCTGTTCACCCACGCCTTCTTCAAGGCGCTGCTGTTCCTCGGCTCGGGCTCGGTCATCCACGCCGTCTCCGACGAGCAGGACATGCGCAAGATGGGCGGCCTGAGAACGCTCATCCCGACGACCTACTGGATGATGGTGATCGGCACGCTGGCGCTGACCGGTGTCGGCATCCCGGTCACGATCATCGGCACGGCTGGCTTCTTTTCCAAGGACGCCATCATCGAAGCGGCCTTCGCCGGCCACAATGCGGTCGCCGCGTTTGCCTTCATATTGCTGGTCATTGCCGCCTGCTTCACCTCCTTCTATTCCTGGCGGCTGATCTTCATGACCTTCCATGGCGAGCCGCGGGCCAGCCACGAGGTCATGCACCATGTCCATGAATCGCCGCCGGTCATGCTGGTGCCGCTGTTCATCCTGGCGGCGGGTGCGCTGTTTGCCGGCGTGATCTTCCACGGCGCCTTCATCGGCGAAGGCTATGCCGAATTCTGGAAGGCGTCGCTGTTCACGCTGCCGGACAACCACATCCTGCACGAAATCCACGAAGTGCCGTTGTGGGTCGAGCTGTCGCCGTTCATCGCCATGCTGATCGGCTTTGCGATTGCCTGGCAGTTCTATATTCGCGCGCCGGAAATGCCTCGGAGCGTCGCTGCCAACCATCGCCTGCTCTACGCCTTCCTGCTCAACAAATGGTATTTCGACGAGCTGTACGACTTCCTGTTCGTGCGGCCGGCAAAGCGCCTCGGCAGCTTCCTGTGGAAGACCGGCGACGGCACCGTCATCGACGGGCTCGGGCCGGACGGCATTTCGGCGCGCGTCGTCGACGTCACCAACCGGGTCGTCAAGCTGCAGACCGGCTATCTCTATCACTATGCCTTCGCCATGCTGATCGGCGTTGCCGCACTCGTCACCTGGATGATGCTCTGATGACCGCCTGGCCGATCCTATCGCTGGTCACCTTCCTGCCGCTGGTTGGTGTGCTGCTCATCCTTTTCGTGCGCGACGACAGCGAGAACGCGCGCCGCAACATCCGCGCCATCGCACTGTTCACGACCGCGTTCACGTTCGTGATTTCGCTGTTTATCTGGACCGGCTTCGACAATTCGCAGCCTGGCTTCCAGTTCGTCGAGAAGTTTGCCTGGCTGGATTCCGGCATCTCCTACCATATGGGCGTAGACGGCATCTCCATGCTGTTCGTCATCCTGACCACCTTCCTGATGCCGCTCTGCATCCTCGCCTCGTGGGAATCGATCGAGAAGCGCGTCAAGGCTTACATGATCGCTTTCCTGCTGCTCGAGACGCTGATGATCGGCGTGTTTTGCGCGCTCGACATCGTCTTGTTCTATGTCTTCTTCGAAGCCGGCCTGATCCCGATGTTCATCATCATCGGCGTTTGGGGCGGCAAGCGGCGCGTCTATGCCTCGTTCAAGTTCTTCCTCTATACGCTGGCCGGCTCGGTGCTGATGCTGCTCGCCATCATGGCGATGTTCTTCCAGTCCGGCACCACCGACATCCCGACGCTTCTGACGCACAATTTCCCGGCCAGTATGCAGACCTGGCTATGGCTTGCCTTCTTCGCGTCCTTCGCGGTGAAGATGCCGATGTGGCCGGTGCACACCTGGCTGCCGGACGCGCATGTCGAGGCGCCGACGGCCGGCTCGGTGATCCTGGCCGCCATCCTGCTCAAGATGGGCGGGTACGGCTTCCTGCGTTTTTCGCTGCCGATGTTTCCGATTGCATCCGAAATGTTCGCGCCGCTGATCTTCACGCTCTCCATCGTCGCCATCATCTACACCTCGCTGGTGGCGCTGATGCAGGAGGACATGAAGAAGCTGATCGCCTATTCGTCGGTCGCTCACATGGGCTTCGTTACCATGGGCATCTTCGCCATGAACCAGGAAGGCGTCCAGGGTTCGATCTTCCAGATGCTGTCGCACGGCCTGGTCTCCGGCGCGCTGTTCCTCTGCGTCGGCGTCGTCTACGACCGCATGCACACGCGTGACATCGACGCCTATGGCGGGCTGGTCAACAACATGCCGAAATATGCAACCGTGTTCATGATCTTCACCATGGCCAATGTCGGCCTGCCCGGCACCAGCGGCTTCGTCGGCGAGTTCCTGACCATGCTCGGCGTGTTCCGGGTCAACACCTGGGTGGCGTTCTTCGCCGCCACCGGCGTCATCCTGTCGGCGGCCTATGCGCTCTGGCTCTACCGCAAGGTGATCTTCGGCGCGCTGACCAAGGAAAGCCTGAAAGGCCTGCTCGACCTGTCGACGCGCGAGAAGGTGATCATCTATCCGCTGGTCGCGCTGGTCATCTTCTTCGGCGTCTACCCGGCGCCGATCTTCGACGCGACGGCCGAATCGGTCAAGGCGCTCGTCACCAATGTCACCGCATCCATCGGCGCCGCGCAGACCGCGGCGGCGAACTGACTGGGGGTTTTGCGAACCATGACGCCGGACCTTCTCTCCAGCCTGTCGCTCTCGACGCCAGAGCTGATCCTCGCCATCGGCGCCTTGGCGCTGTTGATGCTCGGCGCCTATTCGCGCGCCAACACCACCGTCACGGTGAGCGGCCTTGCAGTCGCCGTGCTGGTGATCGCCGGCGCCTGGCTGATCTTGTCGCCGGGGCAGGGCAACGCCTATGGCGAAGCCTTCATCCAGGATCCATTCGCCCGCTTCATGAAGGTGCTGGCGCTGATCGGCTCGGCGGTGACGCTGGTCATGTCGGTCCGCTTTGCCCAGGCGGAGCGTTTCGACAAGTTCGAATATCCGGTGCTGATCCTGCTCTGCACGCTCGGCATGATGCTGATGATCTCGGCCAACGGCATGATCGGGCTCTATCTCGGCCTCGAGCTGCAGTCGCTGGCGATCTACGTGCTGGCGGCGATCAACCGCGACAATCTGCGTTCGACCGAGGCCGGGCTGAAATACTTCGTCCTTGGCGCGCTGTCGTCGGGCATGCTGCTTTACGGCATCTCGCTGGTCTACGGCTACACCGGCAATACCGGCTTCCAGGAGATCGCCGCGGCGTTGAGCGGCAGCGAGCGCCAGCTTGGCCTCGTCTTCGGCCTGGTCTTCGTGCTGGCCGGCCTTGCGTTCAAGATCTCGGCGGTGCCGTTCCACATGTGGACGCCCGACGTCTATGAAGGCGCGCCGACGCCGGTGACGGCTTTTCTGGCGGCGGCACCCAAAATGGCGGCGATGGCGCTGATGGTGCGCGTCACCATGGGCGCCTTCAAGCCGATCGCCGCCGACTGGCAGCAGATCATCGTCTTCATCTCGATCGCCTCGATGGCGCTCGGTGCCTTTGCGGCCATCGGCCAGACCAACATCAAACGGCTGATGGCCTATTCCTCCATCGGCCATATGGGTTATGCACTGGTCGGCCTTGCCGCCAACAGCCAGGACGGCGTGCGCGGCGTCGCCATCTACATGCTGATCTACCTGGTGATGACGCTCGGCACCTTCGCCTTCATCCTCGCCATGCGACGCAAGGAGGGCAATGTCGAGCAGATCAGCGATCTCGCCGGCCTGTCGGCGACCAATCCGATCATGGCGACGATCCTCACCATCCTGATGTTCTCGCTGGCCGGCATCCCGCCGCTCGCCGGCTTCTGGGGGAAATGGTACGTGTTCCTCGCCGCCATCAATGCCAATCTCTACGCGCTGGCGATCATCGGCGTGCTCGCCTCTGTGGTGGGCGCCTATTATTATCTGCGCATCATCAAGATCATGTGGTTCGACGAACCGGTCGGCGGCTTCGTGCCGATGGCGACCGAACTGCGCGTCGTGCTCGGTGTCTGTGGCGCCTTCGTGCTGTTCTACGTGCTGATCGGCGGCCCGATCGGAACCTACGCGGCAGCCGCGGCCAAGACCTTCTTCTAACGGAATGACGTTCAGGCTTGCTCCAACCGCGGCTTCGGAAGGGTTCCGGCTCGAGGCGCACGATACGGTCGGCTCCACCAACGCGCTGGCGCTGGAGCACGCGCGGGCCGGCGATCCGGGCAAACTCTGGGTCGTCTCAAAAAAGCAGGAGGCCGGGCGTGGCCGCCGCGGCCGCGCCTGGGCGACGCCCGAGGGCAATCTGGCCGCGACGCTGCTGGTGATTACCAACACCGAGCTTCGACTTGCCGCGACGCTCGGCTTCGTTGCCGGACTGGCGCTGGCCGACGCGCTCGACGCCGTCGTGCCGAAGGGCAGGATCGCGATCGGCCTCGATGGTGCGAGCCAAGGCAAGAACCGTTTCGAGCTGAAATGGCCGAACGATGTGCTTGCCTCGGGCGCCAAGCTCGCCGGCATCCTGCTGGAATCGGCGATGCTGGATGGCGACCGTTCGGCGGTGGCTGTCGGCATCGGCGTCAACGTGGTGGCATACCCTGAGGATTTGCCCTATCCAGCGACGTCGCTCAACGCGCTGGGGTCTGCTTGCGATGCCGAGACGCTGTTTCTGGCGCTGTCGGATGCGTGGAGCGAGAATGCGCGGCTGTGGAACGAAGGGCGTGGGCTTGCCGCCGTCAGGCGGCGGTGGCTGGCGCGTGCGGCGGGGCTTGGCGGGCAGGTTGCTGTCAGAATTGACGGTAATGTGGTGCGCGGCACCTTCGAGACCATTGACGAGGACTGCCGTTTCGTGATCCGCGACGATCAAGGTTCGGTTCTGACGATCGCTGCCGGCGACGTGCATTTCGGCGCGGTTGCCTCGGCTGGCGGTTGACTGGCCAATACGTTTGACTGGCCAGGTATTTGACCAGCTTGAATTTGACCGGCCGACAATTTTGACCGGCCCACAATTTTGACCGGCAAGGAAGGAAAGACCATGGCGATAGCGGAAAACGCCGAACTTGTCTTCGTGCCGCTCGGCGGTGTCGGCGAGATCGGCATGAACTTCGCCCTCTACGGCTATGGGCCGGCCAATGCGCGCGAATGGATCGTCGTTGACGTCGGCGTTACTTTTCCCGATGCAACCCTGCCCGGCGTCGACCTGGTACTGCCCGACATCCGCTTCATCGAGGAGAATGTCGCCAATCTGCGCGGCATCGTCATCACCCATGCGCATGAGGACCATTACGGGGCGTTGCATGACATCTGGCCGAAGCTCAAGGCGCCGGTGTGGATGACGCCGTTCAGCGCCGGCCTGCTGGAAGCCAAGCGGCAGGGCGAACCAGGGGCGCCGAAGATCCCGGTGACGATCTACCGGGCTGGCGAGAAATTCACTGTCGGCCCATTCGAGATCGAAGCCATCCCCGTCGCGCACTCCATTCCCGAACCGATGTCGCTGGCGATCACCACGCCGGCCGGCGTCGTCATCCATACCGGCGACTGGAAGATCGATCCGGCGCCGACGGTCGGGCCGATGACCGACGAGGCGCGCTTCCGCGCCTATGGCGACAAGGGCGTGCTGGCGCTGGTCTGCGATTCTACCAATGCCATGCGGGAAGGGGAATCGCCGTCCGAAGTGGCGGTGGGCGAGGGCCTCAAGAGCGTCATCCAGAACGCCAAGGGGCGGGTCGCCGTCACCAGCTTCTCCTCCAATGTCGGACGCATCGTCTCCATCGCCAGGGCAGCGCGCGATGCCGGTCGCCAGTGCCTGGTGCTTGGCCGCTCGATGAAGCGCGTCATCGATGTGGCTGATGAACTCGGCTATATGGACGGCTTGCCGGAATTCATCGCCGAGGAGGATTACGGCTTCATCCCGCGCGAAAACCTCGTCATCATCTGCACCGGCAGCCAGGGCGAGCCGCTTGCCGCACTTGCCAAGCTGTCGCGCGACGAGATGAAGTCGGTAGCGCTGACGGCCGGCGACACGGTGGTGTTTTCCTCGCGCACCATTCCCGGCAACGAGAAGGCGATCCTCGAGATCAAGAACCGCCTGATCGATCTCGGCATCAAGATCATCGAGGATGGCGATGCGCTGGTGCATGTCTCCGGCCATCCACGCCGCAGCGAATTGCGCAAGATGTATGAATGGGTGCGGCCGCAGATCGGCGTTCCCGTGCATGGCGAGGCGGCGCATCTGGTAGCGCAGGGCTCGCTGATGTCGACGTCCGGCATCGGCCAGGTGGCGCAGGTGCGCGACGGCGACATGCTCAGGCTGTATCCGGGTGCCGCCGCCATTATCGACCAGGTGCCGTTCGGCCGCATCTACAAGGACGGAAGGCTGATCGGCACCGACCAGGCGATGGGTATTCGCGACCGCCGCAAGCTGTCCTTCGCCGGACATGTCGCCGTCAATGTCGTGCTCGACGACAAATACGAGCTTGCCGGCGATCCCGATCTCGTCGCCATCGGCGTCGCCGAGGCCGACGGCAGCGGCGAGAGCCTGGAAGACCTGATGATCGATGCGGCAATCGGCGCCGTGGACTCCATCCCCCGCCAGCGCCGAAAAGACCTCGACCTGGTCCAGGAGGCGGTGCGGCGCGCGGTGCGTGGCGCGGCCAACGAAGCCTGGGGCAAGAAGCCGCTGGTGACAGTGTTCGTCACGCGGTGACGAACAAGGGAGTAGGGGAGTAAGGCAGTAGGGGAATAGGGAAGTAGCAGGTAGGAGCGCAAACAGATGCACTTCTAGATCCAGTTTTTCCCTACTCCCCTACTGCCTTACTCCCCTACTCCCCTAACCCGGGAGTACTCTATGCTCGGACGTCTCAACCATGTTGCGCTTGCCGTGCCGGATCTGGCTGCGGCTGCGGCGGTCTATCGCGATACGCTTGGCGCCCGCGTGACTGCGCCGCAGCGGCTGCCGGAGCATGGCGTTACGGTGGTGTTCGTCGACGTCGGCAACACCAGGATGGAGTTGCTCGAGCCGCTCGGCGAAGCCTCGCCGATCGCCGCATTCCTCGAGAAGAATCCGTCCGGCGGCATGCACCACGTGTGCTATGAGGTGGACGACATTGTTGCGGCGCGCGACCGTCTCAAGGCCAGCGGCGCGCGCGTGCTGGGCGACGGCAATCCGAAGACCGGCGCACATGGCAAGCCGGTATTGTTTCTGCACCCCAAGGATTTCTTCGGCACGCTGGTCGAACTGGAGCAAGCATGAGCTGGGTTTCGTTTGTCGCCCTGTTCTTCGCCACATGGTGGGTGGTGTTGTTCGCCGTCCTGCCGTTCAGCATGCGGACGCAGGACGAAGACCAGGACGTGACGCTTGGCACGGTTCCGAGTGCACCGCGCGGACCGCACATGTTGCGCGCGGCGCTACGCACGACAATCGCCACGCTGGTCCTCATGGGTATCTTCTACGGCATCACGAGAGGGCTTGGTCTCGGTATCGACGACATCCCGCACATCGTGCCGGATTTCAACCAGAGCCCAGCGCATTAGCCGGCTACCTACCGTGTCCGGCTATCCCAGCCTAGCCGACGCCCTGAAATCAAGCTGCGCCAGCAAGGTCAACCCAAAGTAAAGGCCGGGGCGGGTTTGGGCTGACGCAACGTCACGTAGTTTGGTAATCTGTCGTGCTAACCAAATGATTGCACAAAAAAAATGCAAGGCGCGAGGCCTTGCAATTTAAACGCGTCCGATCTGTTTCCGGTGTCCGGCGGCAGCGAGTTACCGCGCCTAGATCGCATCCTCCCAAGACTTTGACCGCGTAGGAGAGCAGATTTTTCTCTACCCTCTCGGTTATGGGGGCACACTAGCCTAAGGCGGGTGAAAATGTCACGAAGAATTTTGCCCGGAAACAGGCAATCTCGTGCTGCAGTGCACAATAGTACGGCAGGCGTTGCTTGCGAAACGCCCAGCAAGCCGTGTGCGGCAATTGCGGCGTCTATGCAGCGCCTGGGCCGGGTTTCCATTCCGCCATGAAATGGCTATGAAGCCGGGGCAAGCAAGCCAGCGCTGCGCCGATTCCGGCGCCGCCATCCTCTCTCACGGACCAGTCCATGCGTTTGTCGCGCTATTTCCTGCCCATTCTCAAAGAAAATCCGCGCGAGGCCGAGATCGTCTCGCATCGGCTGATGCTGCGCGCCGGCATGATCCGCCAGCAGGGGCAGGGCAGCTTTTCCTGGCTGCCGCTCGGCAAGCGGGTGCTGGACAAGGTCTGCCGGATCATTCGCGAGGAGCAGAATCGCGCCGGCGCGCTCGAAATCCTGATGCCGACCATCCAATCGGCCGAGCTGTGGCGCGAAAGCGGCCGCTATGAAGATTACGGCAAGGAGATGCTGCGTATCAAGGACCGGCAAGACCGCGATATGCTCTACGGGCCGACCAACGAGGAGATGGTCACCGAGATCTTCCGCTCCTACGTCAAGTCCTACAAGGACCTGCCGCTCAACCTCTATCACATCCAGTGGAAGTTTCGCGACGAGGTGCGCCCGCGCTTCGGCGTCATGCGTTCGCGCGAGTTCCTCATGAAGGACGCCTATTCCTTCGACCTCGATTATGAAGGCGCCAAAGCCGCCTATAACCGCATGTTCGTGTCCTATCTCAGGACATTTACCCGCATGGGGCTGCAGGCCATTCCGATGCGCGCCGACACCGGGCCGATCGGCGGCGATCTCAGCCATGAGTTCATCATTCTGGCCGACACCGGCGAGAGCCAGGTGTTTTGCCATCGCGACTATCTCTCGCTTGAGGTGCCGGGGGCGGATACCGACTTTTCGAACGACGCCGAGATCGCCGAGATCGTTAAGACGTGGACGACGCCTTATGCCGCCACCGACGAGATGCATGACGAGGCGGCATGGGAGAAGGTGCCGACCGGCGACCGGGTCTCGGCGCGCGGCATCGAGGTTGGCCATATCTTCCATTTCGGCGACAAATATTCCAAGCCGATGGGCGCCAAGGTGACCGGGCCGGACGGCAAGGATCATTTCGTCTCTGGCGGTTCCTACGGCATCGGCCCGTCCCGACTGGTCGCGGCGATCATCGAGGCCAGCCACGACGATAACGGCATCGTCTGGCCGGAAGCGGTGGCACCGTTCGATGTCGGCCTGATCAACATGAAGGCTGGCGATGCCGAATGCGACCGCGTCTGCGGCGAACTGAATGCCGCCTTTGCCGCCGCCGGCAAGGAGGTGCTCTACGACGACACCGACCAGCGGCCGGGCGGCAAGTTCGCTACCACCGACCTGATCGGGCTCCCGTGGCAGGTGATCGTCGGCCCGCGCGGCGTCGCCGCCGGCGAGGTCGAGATCAAGAACCGCAGGACCGGCGAGCGCGAGACGCTGCCGATCGGTGACGTGAAAAAGCGTTTCGGTGCCGCCGCATGAACGAAGCGGCAGCAGCCAAACCTTCGGCGGCAGGACCCTTTTCCGGCTTCGAACGCATGGTGGCGTGGCGCTATCTGCGCTCGCGCCGCAAGGAGACGGTGATCTCGGTGATCGCCTCGATCTCCTTCCTCGGCATCATGCTGGGCGTCGCCACGCTGATCGTCGTCATGGCGGTCATGAACGGCTTTCGCGCCGAACTGCTGACGCGCATCCTCGGCGTCAACGGGCACCTGATCGTGCAGCCGCTCGACATGCCGCTGGAGGACTATGCCCAGGTTGCCGGCCGCATCAACGGCCTGCCCGGCGTTAAATACGCCATTCCGCTGATCGACGGGCAGGTGCTGGCGCAAGGCAATGTCGGCGGCGGCACCGGCGCGCTGGTGCGCGGCATACGCGGCGAGGATCTCGGCAAGATCACCATCGTCGCCAACAACATCAAGGAGGGCTCGATCGTCGGCTTCGACACCGGCGAGGGCGTCGCCATCGGCAGCCGCATGGCCGAAAATCTCGGCCTTGTGCTCGGCGATACCATCACGCTGATCTCGCCCGAGGGCGACATCACGCCGCTCGGCACGACGCCGCGCATGAAGGGCTATCCGGTCACCGCGATCTTCGAGGTCGGCATGTCGGAATATGACAGCTCCATCGTCTACATGCCGTTTTCGGAAGCGCAGCTTTATTTCAACATGGACGGCAGGGCGCAGACGATCGAGATCTACGCCGACAATCCCGACAATATCGACGCACTGAAGCCGAAGGTCGAAGTGGCGGCGCAGCGGCCGATCAGCCTTGTCGATTGGCGGCAACGCAACAAGACGTTCTTCGACGCGCTGCAGGTCGAGCGCAACGTCATGTTCATGATCCTGACGCTGATCGTGCTGGTGGCGGCCCTCAACATCATTTCGGGGCTGATCATGCTGGTGAAGGACAAGGGCCACGACATCGCCATCCTGCGCACCATGGGCGCGACGCGCGGCGCGATCCTGCGCATCTTCCTGATGACAGGGGCTGCGATCGGCGTTGTCGGCACCATCGCCGGCGTGCTGCTCGGCATCGTGATCTGCCTCAACGTCGAGCGCATCCGCCAGTTCTTCTCCTGGCTGGCCAACGAGCGGCTGTTCAATCCCGAGCTCTATTTCCTAAGCCAGCTGCCGGCCCGGATGGATGCCAGCGAGACGATCTCGGTCGTTCTCATGGCGCTGGCGCTGTCGTTCCTGGCGACCCTGTTTCCGGCCTGGCGCGCGGCCAGGCTCGATCCGGTCGAAGCGCTGAGGTACGAATGATGGCCGAGGCCATTATCGAGTTGAAGAGCGTCGAGCGGCACTATGTGCAGGGGCCGCGCAAGCTGACCATCCTGAACGGCGCCGATTTTTCGCTGAAGCGTGGCGAGATGGTGGCGCTGGTGGCGCCGTCGGGCACCGGCAAGTCGACGTTGCTCCATACGGCCGGGCTGCTGGAGCGTCCGGACGCCGGCGACGTGATCCTGGCGGGGCGCGCCTGCGGCCGGCTTTCCGACGACGAGCGCACGGCGATCCGCCGCAACGATGTCGGCTTCGTCTACCAGTTCCATCATTTGTTGCCTGAATTCTCGGCGTTGGAAAACATCATGATGCCGCAGCTGATAAAAGGGCTGCCGCGCAAGGAGGCGGCCGAGCGGGCGGCGCAATTGCTCGACTATATGCAGATCGGCAAGCGGGCGCAGCATCGCCCTTCCGAGCTCTCCGGCGGCGAGCAGCAGCGGGTCGCCATTGCGCGTGCCGTCGCCAATGCGCCGCTGGTGCTTTTGGCCGACGAGCCGACCGGCAATCTCGACCCGGTGACCGCTTCCTATGTGTTCGAGGCGCTGGCAGCGCTGGTCCGGCAATCGGGCCTGGCGGCGCTGATCGCCACCCACAATCACGAGCTTGCCTCGCGCATGGACCGCCGCGTGACGCTGGCCGACGGCAAGGTCGTGCCACTTTAGGTGTGGGCTGCAATTGAGGTGATGACGGCCTGCGAGGCGGCGTGCGCCGTCCCGCCGCATTCCACGGGCGCTGTCGGCCCCGAAAGGGTCGGCAATCTCCCTCTCAACCCTTTCTTAACCCTGCCGAAAATGACCGATCCCAATTCCGGCCATGCCGGGATTGGGCTCGTTGACATTCGAACAAAATTAGAACAAAATACGAACATACTAACAACAGGAGAGAGTTATGACCGATCTTGTTCAGGATGTCGTCTCGTTGGTGTGCATGAGCACGTTCCTCATTTCCATGGCAATCTGGATCGGTGCGATGTGAGGATTGAGCTCAAGGATGTGGCTCGACGCTGATGAGCGAGGGCCGCCTTCGCACCTCGGCGCAGGCGTTCGACGAGTGTTTCAGCCGGCCCTGCGGGACAATTCGACGGGCGATACCGCGGCGGGCCCGAACACGTCCTCGAAGGCGGATTTCAGCGCCAGGTCGAGGTCGGCCATGGTCACGGGAAGGCCGAGATCGACAAGGCTGGTGACGCCGTGATCCTGGACGCCGCACGGCACGATGCCGCTGAAATGGCTGAGGTCCGGCTCGACATTGATGGCGATGCCGTGAAAGCTCACCCAGCGCCTCAGCCTGATGCCGATGGCGGCGATCTTGTCCTCGGCCGCCGAGCCATCGGGCAAAGTAGGGCGATCCGGCCGCACCACCCAGACGCCGACGCGATCCTCGCGGCGTTCGCCACGCACGTTGAAGGCGGCGAGCGTGCCGATGATCCATTGTTCGAGTGCGGCGACGAAGGCGCGGACATCCTCGCGCCGCCGCTTCAGGTCGAGCATCACATAGGCGACGCGCTGGCCCGGCCCATGATAGGTGTATTCGCCGCCGCGCCCGGCGGCAAAGACCGGGAAACGCTCCGGCTCGATCAGGTCCTCGCTGCGAGCGCTGGTGCCGGCCGTGTAGAGCGGCGGGTGCTCGACCAGCCAGACCATCTCGACGGCGGTGCCGCTGCGGATGGCCTCGGCGCGCGCCTCCATCACGGCGAGCGCATCGGGGTAGGCGGTGAGGCCTGGTTCGATGCGCCATTCGACCGGTGCCGAGCCGGGGGAGGGCAGGAACGACGTGGCGATCTGGCTGCGTTCTGTCATGATATCTCGTCTCGCCACTCATATGGCGGCAATCGGTACAAACGTCCAGTTCCGGGCACGCTCGGCCCTTGAAGAGTTATGCCGATGTTCGGCCGATTATTGCTGGCCGCGCACTTGTTTCACCGGAAACGATTTGCTACACGCCGCGGGCCGGTTGGTTCCGGCTCCTACCACGTGCGGTCGTGGCGGAATTGGTAGACGCGCAGCGTTGAGGTCGCTGTGGGGCAACCCGTGGAAGTTCGAGTCTTCTCGACCGCACCATTAGACTGTGAGCTGACTCTCCTAACTCATTGAAATATCATTCCGACAAATCCCCCGTTCTCGGGGGAACTTGGAATTCTTGCCGTAATGCGATACAGTCTGCGATACAAACTGAGATACATCGCGAGATTGGCGCATGCGAAAAGAGGCCGTCGCAGAGCCCGCCAGGGACCCGGATCGCTACCTCATCCGGCGCGACGGGATTTTCTATTACCATCGGCGAGTGCCTGCCAAGCTGGCCGGCATCGACGATCGAGGCACCTTCATTCGCAAGTCTTTGGGAACGGACGAGCGTCGCCTGGCACGTGCAATGCGCGACAGGCTTGAAGACGCGGATAAGACCCTGTGGGCCGTGCTTCTTTGCGGCGGCGAGACAAGATCAGCACTTGATCAGTATCGCGACGCCGTTCGCCGGGCTGAAGCCATGGGCGTTTCCTATCTTTCAAACGGACAAGTGGCAGGCTTTCACAATGTCGATGCGATCTTGAAGCGTGTCGAGGCGCTGGAGCGCGTCCAGGCAACCCCCGCCGTGGCCGACGCTCTTCTCGGCGGTGTGCCAGTGCCGCCGGTCAAAATCTCAGACGCTTTCGATCTCTATGCCGATGAGATCATGGCACATGAAGTTGCAGGCAAGAGCCAGTCTCAGCGCCGAATGTGGAGGAAAGTAAAGCAGAGGGCCGTCAACAATTTTGTCGGCCTGGTCGGCGACAAGCCCATCGGTGAAATCACGCGCGAGGATGGACTGGCCTTCTACCGATTTTGGCTCAAGCGTGTTGCGCCGTCGCCCGACGTCGGACCCGCAACACATTCCGCGTCGGCCGGCAATCGAGATCTCGGCAACATGCGCGACCTCTACAGGCGCTATTTCGCTCATCTGGGCGAAGAACAAAAAGGCACGCCATTTGATGACCTCCGCTTTTCGGAGCGTGGCAAGCGCCGTCGTAAACGGCCGTCATTCGAACCCAAATGGATATCCGATCAGATCATGAGGCCAGGCGCTTTAGCATCCCTGGATGCTCAAGCGCGCCGATGCGTTCTGGCGCTGATTGAGACAGGCGCACGGCCAAGCGAGATATGCAATCTCGACGAGGCCGTGATCTTCCTTGACACACCGGTTCCCTACATTCGCATCACCCCACGAGACGACCCCGATGATCCGCGCGAAATCAAGACCGAATGGTCCGTGCGCGATGTGCCGCTGGTAGGCGTCGCCTTGGAAGTTTTCAAGAAAAGTCCACAGGGATTTCCGCGCTACCGCAATCGTGAAGAGGCGCTCTCTGCAAACCTGAATAAGTTTTTCAAGATACACAAACTTTTCCCGACACCGAAGCACAAGATTTACTCGCTCCGGCACAGTTTCGAGGATCGTATGAAGGAGGCAGGAATCGACAGCGAGCTTCGCAAAATCTTGATGGGCCATACGATAGAGCGGGTAGAGTATGGTACGGGCGGTTCACTGCAATGGCGGCGCGACGAACTCATAAAAATTGCTTTGCCTTTCGATCCCGAGATCGTTTGAGCCGTTCCTGGACGCGCAGCATTGTGCCCGTCTCTGCAATAAGTTTCTTCTTTTCGCTTTCAAGACGCTCGTAAATAGGAAGATACGTTTGTCCTTTCTTGCCGGCCTTGTGAATAGCAAGGGCGAGCGTATCCAGAGCGCGGTCAATTCGCTCTAAGGTCACAGACTCAGGAACCGTGCTGACCCGTGGCAGAGCACAGTTCATCCGCGGTTCCCATCTCCGTTTTCTGTTCGGTGATGACACAGACGAGATAATGGCAGCAGCCGCAGGTGAGAAAAGCGGTTTGCCTCTGGCATAGTGCGGCGGCGCGCTTCGACCTAGAAATCGGAAAACGGGCCTGCGGCGGCAACTCTGAAACCGATCGGCGTTAGGCCTTCATCCGCCGGAGATCCGAATCCGGAACCCCCTCCACGAGCGCGCGAAGGGTCCCGGTGAGTGTCAGCGGGCGAACTGGCGATCAACACGCAAAGCCGCTCGCTCCAGGCCCTTCCGAGGGCGTGCTCGCGAGGGGCGTCGCTACCGCCGAGCTACACCATCTGTGGGACGCGACTGCAGATCAGTCGCGGTTAGGCACCTCTCGCCGGGGGTGGCGGTCCCGCGTCTCGCCTGTGGCGCCGCTATGCTGACGCTCCTTCGGCACCCGGTTAACCGGTCTCGAGGTCACGAACTGGCTACGTCGACGAAATGAATCCCCCTTAGACCAATGGACATTTCATCGACTGCGCTTTGTGCGCCCTTTTTTATTGACGAGGCGTTCTTTTGCTACTGTGGGCAAGCGGCCTGACGGCAAATCGAAATCGATTGCCACGAACTCGAAATTGCGAGTCGGGCCGATGATGGATGGGGCAGATAAGTAAATAGAATCAGCTACGTACAAGACGTTGTGCAACAATCGCACACGAAAGTTCTGCTTCTCTTCTTTTTCGTTCCCACGATTGAGCCGCCAATAGCCTTTATCGAGCGCTCTTCTGCCGACAATATTGTGGCCGGGCGCAGCGCCACCCTCGAACCCGACGGCCAGATGAAGTGACCCACTGGGAACACTTTCGCATCGGCCTCGAAATCGAGAGCAAGGCAGAAAAGGCGCGACAGGATCGGATCGCCCTGCAGCGCGAAGAACACGCCGCGGATCGTCTGGAAGCCCTCTTCCTGCGCATCATCGTATTTCGGCAAGTCCGGAAGGGCCGGCTTCGTCACCTTCTCTTTTCCATCCGCCGCTTTCTTGTTGATCACCGGCGGGGCGACGACGAGTTCGTAGGGTGGAACGATATCGCGCCGCGGCGCCTTCGTTACTTGTGGACCGCCCGACTCCGGCTGCCTGCCGGCGATCGCGTCCGCAATGTCCCCGTAGGTCTTGGCTGCGTAGGCGTTCGCTATCGGTGGCGTTGATCACGTCGTCGAACCGCACTTGCGGGTCGACAACCTCGGTCTCCTCCGCTCCACAATCATCGAGAACGGCGAACGGCCCGGCATACTGCTTGGAGCACGCGTGCGGCGCGCACCGTCTCCTCCTCGACAGTCAGATCGCTTTGCCGCACCGGGACGATCGCGTTGAGCGAGAGCTTGTCGGTCGATCGGGGCGGCTCAGCGGTAATCGAACCATCCTTGGCCAGGATTGATCGATTTCGTTCCTGGCCGGATCGACGAGCGGGTAAGCGCGGTTCCGGCCTATCTCCATGCCCGTTGGTATGAATTCAAGTCGCAGCCCAGTGCAGGAACTCGTCGAGATCGTATGAACTGCCAGCTTCGTCGGTGAACGGCGGTATTGCCCGGGCAAGCGAAACAGTTTCGCCTTGTCTGGCCTGGCTGAGAAGATTTCTAAGCACCAGGAACGGAAGGCGCCGGAGCGTGACCGCGTTCAGCTTTTCCCGCGCCTCGTCGCGTCCCCAGCTTGCGGAGCCCCTGACCCGCGCTTCGGTGCGGAACAGCGCCTGCGCGATATTCGGGACGTGAGCCTGAAGCTTGCTCAGCTCGTCAAAGACGGCCTTTACCTGCGGATCCTGAAACAGATCGCTCGGATGGGGTAGCTCGTCCTCGTCGAAAGCATGACCCATCATCTTTTCATAGTGCAGCCGAATGTCGGTTCCGAGATACGGCGTCATATGTGAAAAGATATGCTCCCATGGCACATGGTAGTCGAGATTGTTCCTCTCGATCATGTCGACGTTGCGTCTGATGTCATTCAGATTTGCTTCCGCATCGAACATGATGAAATCAAAAATCAGCTGTATTCCATGACTCTTCAGAAGATGCAGCGCCTCGTCGTTCTGCTCGGGCGTGGTGTCTTTCGCAAACCGCTTCAACGCGTCGCCGCTGCCACTTTCGATACCCAGTTCGACAGCTCTCAATCCAAGCCTCTGCAGCTCGGAAAGCAGGCTCTTGCCCTTGATCAGCTGGTTCACCCTCGTGGAAAAGCTGAAGGTGATGTCCGCTCGATAGCAGTGAAGCGCTTCCGCCACTTCCAGCGACCGCTTGGCGCTCACGAAGAAGTTGGCGTCCAGAAAGTAGATGTGTCCGTATTCGAGCCCATTCCTGGTTTCCAGCTCCTTCAGGTCGGACACGACCTTGGCCGCGCTCGCTTTTCGCCATTGCCGGCCGATCAGGATGATCGCGCAGAACGAGCAGCTATATGGGCAACTCCTGCTCGAGACCAGTCCCACCGCACGCTTTCGCGTTCCGCTTACCCTGTCGAAGTAGAACAGCGGGTTCTCTTCGGTTTCGGACTGGAAATCGAAGGCAGGGGCCGGCAGGTCATCCAGGTTTTCCAGGCGGCTTCTGTCGGGCGCTACGACGCTGCGGCCACCGCTCATGTAGGAAATGCCGCTGATTCCGCTCAGCGGCAGCTTGCAGCGGAGTGCCTCGATGACTTCCAGTAAGCTCTCCTCGCCCTCGTTTCTCACGACGAGGTCGATTTCTGGATGCCTTTCGAAAAGCGTGGCATGGGCCGCGCTCGCGTGCGGACCGCCGCCCACGACCACGCAGTGCGGGTTTCGAGCCTTAACGGCTTCGGCCAGCCGATAAGCGGCCTTGGCGTTTATGTTGTAGAACGAGAGACCGACCACAGGATAGTCCGCGAGCCGATACCGCTCGACGATCTCGGTCGGATTCATTGAAGAATCGGAGAAGTCGAAACCGTTGGCGCGTACGCCCCGGTCGGCGAGGAACGCTCCGAGGTAGCTCAGCCCGAGTGGCCGCATGCTGCGCTCGCCGCCAGCCGAACCATACGGCACATTGACCAGCGCGATTTCCGTGGCTTTCTCCCGGCGAGCCAACCCGAATTCCCCACAATGCCGCGCTACGATCCGGGAGTTATTTGCGCATCGATGCACGTAACTTCCTGCAAGCGCGACGCTTTTCTGTCTTCACCCGGCACGACAATGTTCTCGCTCACCAAAAGCCTCAGCAGCGATTCGACCTCATTGTCTTGGAACGTACCGCTCTTCAAAAGGCGGCCGGCCTTCGGTATGCCGACAAGCGCCTCGAGCATACGGGCGCTCGCCGAATTCAATCTCAATATCGTGCCTTTCGTTGCGATGACGATGTCTTCCTCTTCTCGGCGCCAGTAGGCATCGGAGGCCAGATGCCAACGCAGCGATCTCAGCTCGCTCGCGGAGCGTTTCGGCACGGCCGTTCGCTCATTTCTTCTTGGGGGCCGGCTTAACGTCCGCACGACCGGCAACTATAATAAAATCCTCTCCACCAATTTCTATCTTAGCAACGGAAGGATCACTCTTTTCTTCGTCGGTTGCCTCGTCCTCCGGGATGATCGTCACTTGTACTGATATATTTACCCTGCTGATCCGGCGGCTCTTCTTGACCATCCAATCCTCCTGCAATTAGGGCCAGTATATCAGAAGAATCTAATAAACATCGCACGACCCCCGGTGGCTGTCAAGACGACGGGTAAACTGGTGCGACGGATTTGCTTGTTACGAAGTAAGAATACTCAGCGCTCTGCGGTTCTCGGTCCAGTCGGCGCTCAACTGCGCGCGGCCTCGGCGGCCCTCAGCCTCTCCTCAGCAGTTGCGATCAGGGAGTGATACCCTGGATGACGGTGCAGAGGGTCGAGGTCGTTGTCATTCTTGACCCAATTCACGAATTGGGCGGGTATCCTACCGATGCAGGATTCCAATAGATCGAAAGCCTCGTCCAACTCCCCGACTTGAGCCATGGCGCAGGCTACATTGTACTGTTCCAGCGTGTCGTCGGGATCGACGACGATGAGAGCGCGCGAAATCCATTCCTTGGCACGCTCGACCTCCCCCAGGTAAGCCAATGCGAGAGCGCCGCTCCCCACCGCATGAGCGTTGTCGGGGCGTACCGCGATCTCCATTTCGGCGCGTTCCACCGACTGCCGCGCCGCAGTGAGGCTTTCGTTGTGCCGGCCGAGCGCCCGGCAGCTCTGGGCTACAAAGCCGGGGGAAACATAGTCCGTGTCGAGAAGCTCAGCAGCTCGCTCGAAATGCCTAATCGCCGCTTCATGGTCGCCGAATCGTATGTTAGTGCGGCCGAAACAGTAGCGGACGTCATAGGAGTCCGGATCGAGCCGCAGCGACTCCTCGTGCTCCGCGATAGCCTCCTCGTAGCGGCCGAGCTCGCCCAGGATCCGCCCCTTGGCGGCGTGGGCCTCGGCTAATGTCGGATCCAGCGAAAGGGCCCTCTCAGCGGCTGACATGCCCGAGTCCTGCGACATTCCAGCGAGATACCGATCCGCTTGGTAAAGCGCGAGCATGGCCCAGGCCTGGGCGTAGTTGGGGTCGATTTCCACGGCACGCCGACAGAATCGGAGAGCTATTTCCACCTGCCGCGGCCCATGCTGCAGGTAATGCCGGCCCAGCAGATAGAACTGGTAGGCGCGGGGATCATTGGTCGCGCGGTGTTCGATCGCCCGCCTCTCGGCCGGCAACAGCTTGACCTTCAATGCGGCAACAATGGCGTGCGCAATCTGATCCTGCAACGCGAAGATGTCGTTCAGATCGCGGTCGTATCGCTCTGCCCAGATATGATCGCCTCTGGCTCCATCTATCAGCTGCGCGGCAATGCGCACCCGCCCACCGGCCTTGCGGACGCTGCCCTCGACAACGTGAGTAACCTCCAACTGCCTGGCAAGTTGCCCCACATCGACGGCTTTGCCCTTGAAAGTGAATGCGGTATTGCGGGCGGTGACGGAGAGCGTGGAAACCTTGGACAGGTCGATGATGATGTCCTCCGTAATACCATCGCTGAAATACTCCTGCTCGGCATCGCCGCTCATGTTGATAAAAGGCAGGACGCAAATCGCAGGCCGCACCGGTCTGGCGCTCGAACGCTCCGCTCTGGGATTTTGTGCTCCACTCGCCTCAACAAGGCTCACCCCGAAAACCCGGATGGGGCGTTCGCCGTCCTTGACGACGTGCTCTCCGAAATCCCCGAACGTCACGGCGAGCCTTCCCGCTATGTGGTCGCGGACAGTCTGGGAAACGACAACGCTTCCAGGGCTGGCCAACGTCTGGAGCCGGGCAGCCACGTTGACACCCTCGCCGTAAAGGTCGTCCCCGTCGACGATCAGATCGCCCAGATTGACCCCGATCCGGAAGCGTATCCGCTGGGATTCCTCCAGATCGGACTGGCACTCGGCGGTTGCCCGCTGGATACCCAGGGCGCAACTCACAGCCGCAACGACGCTCGCGAACTCTACGAGCAAACCGTCGCCCATGAGCTTGACGACCCGCCCCCGGTGTTTCTGGATCTCGGGCAGGACAAGCGTGCTGCGATTGCTTCGCAAGCGCTCAAGGGTTCCTGCTTCATCAAGCTCCATCAGTCGGCTGTAGCCGACCACATCGGCGCTCAGAATCGCTGCAAGCCGGCGTTGGACGCTTTCTCCTACCATGTGACGCCTCTGTTCCTGGAGGCCAGACTGGATTGTATGGACGGTCGGGTCAGGAGTCTATCCGAGCGAAAGGTGTACTGCCTCAAGTCCCAGTGTTGCGTAACGCCGATGTTCGACGATGCCATGGCCTAAAGAGGCCGGCAACCCTCGCCTTGGCGCAGGGCTGGCGGGCTCGAAGGGCCGCAGCCTTCCTTGGCACCCACGGAGGCCCCGCGTTGGCGAAACCTCAAACCTGAAGCGCACATCGGTCGAGGGAGCGATTCTTTAGACTACGATCTTGGGGGTCAGGAGTTCGAATCTCTTCGGGCGCGCCAATTATTTCAACACGTTAAATGACAACGCTCAGCTTCAGTCTCGCTCGTGCAACTTTCATGTAACCGATCCTCAAACAGAGAATTTATAATCGAGGCTGCATGAATGCGCATCGCAGATTTTAGCCCCCTCAAGGGCCGGTCTAGCGCCGACGCCTTCGCAGAGCGGATCGATCGGGAACAGGGATCGGTAAAGTTCGGAAATCCGCGGTTGCGATCGACGCTATTGGAAATGGCCTGGCTTTGGCTGCGATACCAACCGGGTTCGTTGCTCCGTCGATGGTTCAACGAGCGCGTTGCCCAGAATGGCGGCCGCTTTAAGAAGGTGACAATCACCGCGCTGGCCCGCAAGCTGGTCGTGGCTTTATGGAAGTACGTCAGCGCCGGCGTGGTGATAGAGGGAGCCGTCGTCGGC
Organism: Mesorhizobium sp. M0166; assembly: GCF_040322255.1. Taxonomy (NCBI): domain Bacteria; kingdom Pseudomonadati; phylum Pseudomonadota; class Alphaproteobacteria; order Hyphomicrobiales; family Phyllobacteriaceae; genus Mesorhizobium; species Mesorhizobium sp. M0166. Next base: position 38,129 of record NZ_JAMYTD010000045.1, read on the forward strand.
CATGACGACCTTGGTGAATCACAGTTCGTCCCGGGCCTGATCAGCCCCGCCGGAACAAGGGGGCGACCGCATTGCGGCAGGGTTAGCCGCCGTCATCGAGACTGGTCTCGTGCTCAGACCTGAGGTTCATGGAGCGGGACGGATCGCACCCCTTGTGCCGAACGCATGATTGAAGGGCCGATGGTTAGCGTCGTTCTCGTGAGACTGATGCTGGGATCTCCCTATACGGCCTCTCTTCTGGCTGGTCTGGCGCCGGCCCGGCCTTGGCCTGCAACAGCTTCGCCGACCTTCTTCCCCTGCGGCTTTGCCGCATTCCTCGCGGGACAACAAGCTCGGCTGCCGCCGTCCTCCGCTGTCGCTGCGGTCCACAGGATGCAGTCGGCCAAACCGTCGCCTCACGACCGCTATCGAGGCCGCACAGGGCGGCTTCGTCAACCTGTCAGGAGAACGACAATGGCTACCATCGGCAACTTCCAGCAGTCCAGCGACAACGAGTTCAACGGCGAGATCGTGACCCTCTCCCTCCAGGCCAAGAAGGTCCGTATCGTTCCCGATACGCGCTCCAGCGGCGAAAACGCTCCCAGCCACCGGGTCTTCGTCGGCCGGATCGAAATCGGCGCCGCCTGGTCCAAGCAGTCCAATGAGGGCCGCAACTACCTTGGTCTCAAGCTCGACGATCCCAGCTTCACCGCCCCGATCTACGCCAACCTCGTCGAGGACGAGAACGGCCAGGGATACAGCCTCATCTGGTCACGACCCAACCGTCGCAACGGCGACTGAGCACCTTCGATACGACGCCCCGTCCCGGCGGCCGTCATTCAGAAACCGGCCGCTCAGCAGCTCAGAACCACAGCTTGACGAGTGATCCCTCATGTGAGGCCGCGACATCCTCCGACCCGAGATAACAGAAGGAACCGCCACAATGGCGACGATCGGCACTTTCTCCCGCACTGCGAACGGCTTCTCCGGCTCGGTTAAGACCCTGAACCTCAACGTCAAGACGGTGACTTTGACACCGGCCGAAGGCGACAACGAAAAAGGTCCGGACTTCAGCATCTTCGCCGGAGCCACCGAATTCGGGGCGGCATGGAAGAAGACCTCGCGCGAGGGCCGCGACTATCACTCGGTCAAGCTCGACGATCCAAACTTTCCCGCTCCGATCTATGCGAGCCTGGTCGAGACCGAGACCGAAAACGAGTTCTCCCTCATCTGGTCCCGCCGCGCTGCTGAGTCACCCGACCCAACATGGAGCCCCGCTGCAAGGCGGGGCTACGTTCGGGTCCGGTGCCGTCTGGCACATCAGTCGGGTGCAGCACGCTATGCTTTGACGAGTGCCTTGCGCGCCTTCCTAGCCGGCGACTTGATTGCCGTTGCGGTTGTTGTCGCTGCTGCGGCGCGAGCAATTCGTTTTGGTCTTTCTACCGCAACTGGTGTGGGCGCCGCCTTGCGGCCGAGCCCGATTGATTTCGCAAGGGCCGAGCGGGTGGCTGCGTAGTTCGGCGCCACCATCGGATAATCCGAGGGCAGGTTCCATTTCTGCCGGTATTGGTCTGGGCTTAGATTGTAATGCGTACCGATATGACGCTTCAAGGATTTGAACTTTTTTCCGTCTTCCAGGCAGATGATGAAATCAGGTGTCACTGATTTCTTGATCGACACCGCCGGCTCCAGCTTGGCCGCGGCCGGAGCGACAGGCGTGCCGATCACTTGCAAAGCAACATAGGTATCTCCGATCAGCTTCGACAACTCGCCGACCGGCAGCGGATTGTTCGAAACGTAGGCGGAAACGATGTCGGCGGTAATTGATACGAGATCATCGTGGTTGTTTCGGTCTGGAGCAACGGTCATCAAGTTTTCCTTTTTGTGTAAGGGCGCGCGTTCAAACGGATGAGCTGTTTATTGCCGATCAGGCAAACAATTCGTTATTTCCGCCAACAAACCTCATTCGTTGCAAATATCAAGCGGGCAAGCTTCGCTTCCATCGTTCTGCCCGGCTGCGATGAAGTTGCTGATCGCGTCGGAGAAGCGACACTTTCCGCTTGCCTTTGGCACGGGGAGGCGCCCAGACCTGGACACACAAGCGCCAGAACGTATCGCTCCTGCGCTGCACGATTGAGCGACGAACGTGCGCGCACAATCTTTATCGTCGCGACATTCGGTGGCGCGGTCCTCGTCGCCACGTCGACGTGAATTGGACCTTGGGGTGCAGTTCATCTGGAACGCGTCGGTCAAGTTCAGGTTGGGCTGTTCCTCGTCGGTCAACGGTTCGGCAGGCATGTTTCGGGCGGCGGGACGCTGCACCTAAAGCGGGTCTCAACATAATCGAGGATCTCGCTGGCGCTGTCGCAGATGCTGCGCAGGGTGCCACCGCAACAGCCGCCAACGGAGTTGTCGATGTCGATGACCTGTCCAACGCGCGGCGGATGATCGGGCAACGGCCGGCGCTTCGGTTGTGCTTTTCCGTGTTCGCCACCGGAGCGGAATGATGTTCGCGCACTCGCTCGATGTCGCTTTCGATGTTCTCCAGGCAAGCTCGACTGGTCGGGGTCCATGCGCTCGGAACTGGAGAAGGGATACGCCTTCAGCCGCTCCTGGATCCTGGACCAGTGTGGTGAGCCCGTCGAGCGCCTCGCGTATGCCGGTATGACCGAGCGCCAGACGCACCTTCACGCCCGCCCGGAGCGACGATCATGATGCTTTCTCCTTACCAGTGAGCTGCCGGATTACCGCAGCCGGAGTACTGCCCGCCGGTGCAAACACGCGCGGTCCATCTGCCAGCTCAATCGCCATTATTCCGTCTGGCGGCCGCACGAGATTGCGCAGGGCAGTGAATGGCTGCAGTTCGTTTTCCGCCCCATGGATGAGCGCAACCGTTCCTAATTTGCGGCGCCTTGCGAGCGGTCAGGCCGAACTCGACCCGCCAGTGGAACGGGGGCGGAAGGCTTTCGATCAGGCTGTGCGCGATGCGACGATTGGCGATGCGCTGACGTCAGAGCTGATGGACGCCATGCTGACGGCACGCGCCGCGCTGTGGAAGCAGTACTGCCGGCTGCACGAGCTGGTCGTGAGGTTCGTCGCCCGCGACGAGCTATGCCGCCGCTTCATGGCGATCCCCGGCGTCGGCCCGGTGACCGCGCTGAGCTTCATGACGGCGGTCGAGGACCCGTCCCGCTTCCGCCGCTCGCGCGACGTGGCAGCCTACTTCGGCCTGACGTCGCGGCGTTGGCAGTCGGGCACCTCGATCGACTCGCAGGGACGTATATCGAAGGCCGGCGACGCGGACGTCCGGCGCGCCCTCTACGAGGCGGCGTCGGCGCTGATGACGCGCTTCCGCGGCAAGGACAAGGTCGGGAGCTGGGGAACGATGCTCGCGAAGCGGGGCAATCACCGCAAGGCGACGGTGGCGGTGGCGCGCAAGCTGGCGGTGCATGCCATGTGGACGGACGGGACGTGCTATGTCGGCGACCCGACGGCGCGCGAAACCGACCTTGTTGCGCGCGCCCGGGTCAAGGCCTGGAAGACGCTTGGCGCAGCCCGATGAACGGCGCGACGACGCTTGACGTGCAACGACTGCGCAGCATGACAGACGCAAACTGAACACACGAGCTCCGCTGCGAAGCGGATGAGGACCGGTGCAGACCAGGAACGACGGGACGCACGCTATCTTGCTTGCGGCCGAGCCGATCGAAAGACGGCCGGACCGCGTTGGACTGCCTGTGATGATGCCCCGTGAATCCGATGGAAAGTTGCACCCCGACGGCAAAAGCGCTGCCAGCATGCAGCCCGAAAACGCCGTCGGCGAGTGCGGAGGACTGCACGGCGCACCGGATCTCCGTCGCTTCGCGGACAAGCATGTTGCGGAAAGCCGCAAAGTGTTTTTGAGTAGAAAAGAGGAGAGACGACGATGGTGAAAAGAGTACCGGAAGCACAACCGATTATGACAGCAAGATAAAGCGAGCTGGCGCTCGTCCTCGCTTCGCTCGTAAGTGTCTGTCTGCACATTGTTTTTTCCGCCGGCTGAAGGCGCCAAGCGACTCCGCGTGAGGTGTGAAGGATGCCGGTGGTCCGCTATGTTGTTGAGTCGAAAAGCAAATCGATGATGCCGTAGCGATGTGCGATCGGCTGTTCTGCGCCACTGCAAGTCTTTGCGCGCCGTAGCAGGCTCGGTGCTCCAGCCATCTTGAAGCAGGGAATCTGACTCCCGATGCTCTCGCCATGGCAAATCGTGACAGCGAAAGATTCCAGGTTCGCACCGGCCGGACGCGCCGCGGCGGCGCGCCGGTCAATTCGCGCACGCTGCCTTTCGTGCGCCAGGTCGAGATCGCCATCCGCAAGCAGGGCGGCAACCCCAATCACCTCGGCGCAAGCAGCGGCGCCGGGAAGGGGAGTGGCCGCTTCAACGCCCGCGGCCGCGGCGGCAAGCTGGTAGCAGGGTTGCCAAAGGACGGCGGCGGGTGGAAGCAGGACGGCAGTGGCGTCCGCTCTCGCTCTCGCCGCGTCGTGGTGAAGGCGCGCGTCGTCAAGCTGCCGAAGCGAGGCAAGGGGAGCGCGCGCGGCCAAAAATTCGTGACGACGAGCAAGGCTGTCGATGCGCATCTGCGCTATCTCCAGCGCGACGGCGTGACCAGGGACGGCGAGAAGGGCAGGGTGTATTCGGCCGGCGATGACGAGGCCGACGGCAAGGCCTTCGTCGAGCGCGGCCGCGGCGACCGGCATCAGTTCCGCTTCATCGTCGCGCCGGAGGATGCGGCCGAGATGGAAGACCTGCGCTCCTTCACCCGCGATCTCATGCGGCAGATGGAGACAGACCTTGATACGCGCCTCGACTGGATCGCCGTCGACCACCACAACACCGGTCATCCGCACACCCACGTCCTGGTGCGCGGCGTCACCGACGACGGCAAGATCCTGAACATCGCCGGCGACTACATCGCCCACGGCATCCGCCACCGGGCAGGCGAGCTGGTCGAACGGGAACTCGGGCTGCAAAGCGAGATCGAGGTCGCCCGCAAGCTCGCCAACGAGGTGGACGCCGAACGGGTGACTCGGCTCGACCGCATGCTGATCGCCGAACAGCAGGAGCATGACCTTGTCGACCTCCGTCCCAATGCCAGCGACAGCTACACAATTCGCAGCAACCGCTACCTGCTGATCGATCGGGCAAAGAGACTGGAGCACTTCGGCCTGGCGAGCGAGATCGAGCCCGGCCGGTGGATTGTCTCCGACAAAACCGAAAGCACGCTACGGGCACTTGGCGAGCGCAACGACATCATCAAGACCATGCACCGGGCGCTGGACGAACACGGCCTCGCCGATGAGCGGGGTGCTGCGCAATATGTCATGCACCGGCGCACCATCACCGACCCGATCGTCGGCCGTGTGCTCGCCAAGGGCCTTGCCGGAGACGAGATGAGCGACGGGCTGTCGCTCGTCATCGATGGCGTCGACGGGCGCACTCACTATGTCGAGACGGCGCACGCCACAAAGCTCGACGACATCCAGCGCGGCCATATCGTGGCGCTCGATCCGATCCCGCCGAAGGAAGAGCCACGTGCGGCCGACCGCAACATCAGCGGCGCAGCCGGCGAGGGTGGCATCTATCGGCCGAGCCATCACCTGGAGGCGATCCGCGAGACTTTCTTGCAGCAGGGCAAGGACCCGGACGCCTTCGTCCGTTTCCACGTCCGCCGCCTCGAAGCACTGCGCCGGGCCGGCCACGTCGAGCGCATCGACGAAGACCACTGGCGCATTCCAAAAGACCTGTCCGAGCCCGGCATCGCCTACGATGCTCGCACCCGCGGAAAGGACTTTTCCGTCCGCGTGCTTTCGACGTTCGATCTTGATGCGCAGGTCGGCAGCGACGGTGCCACCTGGCTCGACCGGGAGCTTACGGCCAAAAGCCCGGTGCCGCTGGTGAGGTCAGGTTTTGGTCTTGAGGTGGACACCGCGCTCGACAGGCGGGCCGCCCAGCTCGTCACGATCGGCCATGCCGAACGCGATTCGACGAGCGGGACGATCACGTTCGCGCGCGACCTTGTTGCCACGCTGGAGCGCCAGGAGATCACGCGCGTCGGCAAGGAAATGGCCGCGGCGCGCGGCCTCATCTTCGCGCCCGTCCAGCCCAGCAACCATGTCGGCGGCACGCTGCTTGGCTCGGTCCGCCTTGCCAGCGGGCGTTTCGCCATGTTGGACGACGGGCTCGGGTTTCAACTGGTGCCGTGGCAGCCGATGCTCGACAAGCGCATCGGCCAGCACATCAGCGGGCTCGTGCAAAGCAGCGGCGGTATCGACTGGAGCTTCGCCAGAAGGCGGGGACTAGGGCTGTGAGCGCGCTCATCGGCGCGGCAGTTTTGGCTCGTAACTATCGCCGGCATATTGCTGCGCCTTTCTGGCTAACGAGTACGGATCGCCGGGCTGAACTGATAGCTTTGCCGACCACAACAGATTGCATTTAATCAGGGCGCTCTGTTCTGCCTTGTACCTGGGATCCACTGCTGCTCGGGCGTCAGCAGTAAAGATCGTAAGTCCCACCAGCATCGCAAGTAAAGAACGCTTCATTGTAGCCCCAAGGAGCGACAGAAGCCGAAATTTCTCTACCTTTCAAGCTTGGCATTTCGGGGGGCTAAATGGAGCAAGCCCATACGGCCCTGCTGCTGCTCATGGGTTTCGACCGACAGGGCGGCCGCGTTCCGTTGCTCGCGGTGCGTCGAGAAGCTCAAGTTGGCAGGGATGAGGAACATTCGATAGCGCCAGGGATTCCTTACTGCTCTACCGCTGGCGAGAACTATCACGAGAGTGTCGCCCTTGATCGTTCAACAAAACACGCACGTGGGCGCTCGCCTGCAGGAATAAACGTTTTCGACAGCGCCACACGCCGTCGTTGCGAAACTAGACAAACATCATAACGATGATCGCGCCGAGGACTATCAGGACAAGCCCACCTATAAGCATTGGCATCAGACTGTTGTCAGGGTCGATACCAGAATCAATTTCCTTCGTTAGCGGCTTGTCGTTCTTCTTTGATTCGGCCATGACTCATCTCCATCCGAGTAAAGCAGCAAGCCTCTAAACCATGTAATACTACGCCCCGTTGCGTGCCACCCCGGTGCGCACCGATAGTATTGGGCCACCAATGAAGTCTTCCGGCATCAGCGTGATGTCGGTCAGCGTATAGCGGTCAAGAGTGTTCTGGAAGGATGCTATCGCTTCGCCAAACATGCTTGAAAGCTTGCAAGAGCCGGTCAATATGCACTGGTTTGCAGTGGAGAAACACTCAACCAGTGCGAAATCCGGCTCGGTCAATCGCACGACATCGCCGATCCGGATCAACTCGGGCCGGCGCCCCAGAACGAGACCACCGGAACGGCCACGGATCGCCTTCAGATAGCCGCTGCGGGTCAGCGTGTTGGCGACCTTGTTGAGATGCGTCTTCGACACGGTAAAGCTACGCGCAGCTTCCTCGATCGTTATGACCCGGCCACCGGCAGAGGCCGTGTACATCAGCAGCCGCAATGCATAGTCCGAGAAAGCTGTAAGCCGCATGGATGTCTCCTTCCGTCGATCGCTGCGCGTTTGTGGAAACCCTCACAAACCAATCCTGCATCACAGGTCCTTCTCAACGATGGGTTCGATGCCGATCGTGGTCTCGCCGCGATTGAAGGCGATCGCGAGACGGAAACTGTGAGCGATGCGCAGAGCGCGCTCCATAAAAAGCGCTGCCACCTCGGGCGGGCAGATGCGGCGCACCGTTGTGCGAAACAACTGTAGCCAGCGACGGAAATGCGCCGAGCCGAGGCCGGCTATGGCCAGATGTGGTGGCAGTGGCCGGCCTTCATATCGGGACGTTCGAAGTGACGTCGCAGACCAGAAGTCGCACATCTTCGCAAGATGCTGTGGCCATCGGTCCGGCTCGATCTGATCGTGGAAAATGGGGCCGAGAAGGTCATCGCGATGAATTTCTTCATAAAAACCATGCACCACGCCGCGGATCATTGTCTCGTCGAGCAGGTCCGGCAGCGGAACGCCATCGACTACGATCGTTCTCGTGCTTCGACCATCCTCGCTCATCTGCAGCTCCTGCTTTTTCTCCCATGCAAGCCGGTTCAAGCCGTTGGGTTCGCTCCTTGAGGCATCCTCTATAAAAGATAGATTGTCAATCTATGTTATTCTCCGACGGAGGGTTCGGACCAAAGGTAGGCCTGTCCGACCTGGGCATTGCTGAACTGCGTGGACATCATCACGCTAGGCCCGACCCGGGCAGTAGGCAAATTGGCGGAAATTCTCCGATGTGGCCCATTTTCGAGAAAGGCCAACGCCTCATCGGATGAGCGTGCCGATCGGAGTCGCTCCCGAACCTGAGATGCCTGGAGGAGACGACAAATTTGCGAAAGGGCAGGGAGGAAGGCGGAAGTGGCAGAGCGCGGCCAGAGTACCGTGTAAATGAGATCAACAGGATCGTCGTCGGGGCCGTCGAAATCGATGGGCTTGGCCAGACGTGTCAAAGACGCGGCAGGCGAAGAGATTGTGCCAAGTAGAGCGTGAGGGATCGCGACCCCACGACCTAAGCCCGTCGAGCCGCGATACTCGCGGTCGAAAAGGCCACGAAGAACCATCTGCTCGTCCAGCCCGGTCCTTCGCGCAATCCTGATCGCAATTTTTGACAGGGCTGATTGCTTTCCCTTTGTCACAAGATCAAGCGAAATGTCTTCTTCTGACAAGATGGGGCAGATCATCGGGGTCAACCTCAATGTCGATCCCAACCGGAATCGCAAAATGGGAGTGCAGCCGCACTGCTTGGGCAGGCAGAATGCACCGCGGGATAAGTGGAATTCCTGGCTACCCCCGGACGCGAAGCCAGGGCCTTCTCGCGTCCGGGCTAAAGGCCCGTTTTTAAGCGCTTCGGCTCCCGCCGGAAATCGAGGCTGAAAATATTCATGGCAATTCAGAGGTAGTGAAGGTTGTTTTGAAATCAAGCAAACAGTGCGCACCCGAGCAGCAGAAATAATGCATTGAAATGCCAGTTAATTTCGTTTGACGAGCGAAACAGTCTGCTGCTTGCTGGGCGGGCGCGAACAGGTCGTGTCGAAAAATGGAAATCGCTTTTTCAAAACAGCCTTCCAGATCTTCGGCCAGCGCGGCTTTATTTCAACAAGGAGGTCCGTGATGAAGAAACTCGTCCTCGCAGTTGCCCTGACGACGGGGAGTTCGCTTTGCGCCATGGCGGCGGGTGAGGTTACCAAATCTCCGCCAGCCGCGCCTTACCAGCAGGTCAGCAAGCTTGTGAAGCTGCCCGACTTCCTGCCGGGCATGGGCCAACTCTTCGTCGATCCGACGACATTGCCGGCCGGACCATTCCTTGCCTATGACCACGACGGCAAGCTTGTCAGCACGATTTATATGCTGCCGACCAAGGACCTCAATCCAGACAAGCGTTTTGACGATCTCGCTTCACCCGGAGGCAATGTCGACCATGTCGACGTCTACTACAATGCCGGCCATCCGGGAGTCGAAGAGCCGCATGTTCACGTCGTGCTGTGGCATGTCTCGGCCGCTGACGAGGCCCAGGTCGCCAAATGACACTCACGCGTCGTGAGATACTAAGCGCGGGGGGGGGGGGGGGCGCCGCCCCCGGGGGGGGGGGTGTGGGGGGTTGGGGGGGGGGGGGGGGGGGAAAAGGGGGGGGGGGGGGGGGGCGCGGGGGGGGAGGTGGGGGGGGGCCCCGGGGGCGTG
>NZ_JAMYTD010000046.1:0-46044 GCF_040322255.1 Mesorhizobium sp. M0166
CTATCGGGGAACAACCACCCGCTCTTCAATATGTGACCGCTTCCGGCTTCAGGGCGACTCGCTCCGCGATTACCCCATGTTTGAAATCTAATAGCCGGCTGACGCACGCGCTGATGTCCGCGCTTCATGAAGATCGGAACCTGCTAAAGTGGGTAAAGACACTACTTCGATTCAATAACCCCGTTCGAGGTCGATCTTGTTGGACAGAGGCTCTCCTCTTGCGACTTGACCGCAGAGATCGGCGGCCTGGTCGATTCCAGAATCCACCCAGAAGCTCGCGACATGAGGTGTGACGGTCACCTTGGGATGAGTCCACAACGGCGATGAAGCCTCCAGCGGTTCACGCTCAAACACGTCAAGACAAGCACCAGAAAGCTGACCTTCGTCGAGAGCGCGGATCAGGTCGGCTTCGTTGACATGCGCGCCCCTGCCGACGTTCACAAGGTAGGCACCTCGCTTCATTGTTCCAAAGGCACTCGAGTTCAGTATCCCACGAGTGTCACCAGTCAGGGGAAGTGAACAGATAACGAAGTCCCGATTTGTGAGTGCGTCCGCAAGCTGGGCACGGCCAAAGTAACTGTGTATACCAGGAAGCGTCTTTTGACGACGAGACCAGACTGCTGTGTCGTAGCCAAAGTCTGCAAACAGCTTTGCGGCCCAGCCACCGATCCGGCCCGCACCCAGCACAACAAGTCTTGTCTCGGAGATCTTCCGCGGCGCGATCGGATTCCACAACTTGCGGGCTTGTAGACTCATGTAATCCGCAACATGCCGTTGCTGGCAGAGAACGCGAAGGACGATGTACTGCACCACTTCCGAAGCCTGCTCACGCGTTGCGAGCCTGATGAGCGGAACACTCTTGGGAAAGCTCTGAAGATCAATACCCTCGACACCGGCTCCCAAATAGACGACGGCGCTTAGCCCCGTCATGGCATCAAAAAAGCCAGGACTGGCGCCCTTGTCGATCAGCACAATATCTATGTCACTTTTGTTCCCGGCGTCTGGCCAAAGCCTGAACTCCAGCTGCGGCACACGGGTTTTCAGCTCAGCAGCCCATACTTGTGCATCAATGTAGTCAGGATACTCATTGACCATCAGAACGGTAATGGGCTCGCCTAACACTTCGCCCCTCCCAGATTCAGGTAATCAGGCATCCACCGGATTACCAGTCTGTTGAGACTGAGGTTTGCGCAAACTGGCACCAGTTGCAAGACCAGACCCCGGCAAAAATGGCGTTGGTGATCCGCCAAAGCCGTGATGTCTGCCCGCTGCTGGCCGAGGATATCGATTTCGCTTTCTTCAAGGCATAGTTCTCCCCTGGTGTTGCTGGAACGCATGACAACCGGGCCGGTCACGCCGGTGATGGATGGGCGATGGCCGGAGTTCCGCGATCAACCGCAGGATGTCGGTGAAGAGTTGCCTCGGGATAGCGACCTCCGCATCTGGAAGGCGACATAACGCCCATGGCTGATAACCTCGGCACCGATCTTGATGAGCTTCTTTGTCACCTGGTAAGTGGTGCCAGAACATCTTTCCTGCTGTCGGCACTGCGGACGTTGCCGGGACGCAGGGCACGGCGTTCGAGGTCACCTAGCTGGTTGAATTCCACGCATCCCTCTTCTGGGATAGAGATTCTTGCAAAAGCCTATTTCGGCAGATGCTGCGATCAGGTTTTCACTGGCGGCTATGTTTGGCGATCTCAGCCCGACGCTCTGGCCTCATAATCTCGGCCCGCTTCTTGCCGCCTTTCGCGCCCAGCGCTTTCGCGGCAGGTCTTTGCCGTCGTCAATCACGTCGTCGGCTTCCTCGCCAGTGGCAATCCGCATGACGCGAACGACATTGCCGATAATGTCGGCGGGGCGCTTCTGGCCTTTAGGTCCGGTTGGCATTCCTAGTTCTCCGCATGGCTAAAGACGACAGCGCCGTTGTCCTTACGAACTTCAACGGACACGATTCCATCGTCACCCTTTCGGATTTGGAACATGGAGGTTGCATGATCTTTCGCGGTCTTCTCCTCGTCGAAGATCACCTTGTCGACGATGCCTTGCCTTCCATACCAGATCACAGTGTAGACCATTGTTGCTGCCATGCGTTCCGCTAAGCATATAGGCGTTTTCGCATATGGGGCAAACGAGATAGGCGTTTCCGCGTATTTCAACCTGAGACACTACCGAGCAGGGTGAAGGGTTGCGCGAATGATGAATAGGAAGCAGCGCACCCGCCCCTCATCCGCCTGCCGGCACCTTCTCCCCGTATAGAGACGGGGCGAAGGGCTCCGCTCACCCAACCGTTTCTTAATGTGTTTTCGCTACACGCGTAGCCAGAAAAGAAGCGGAAAACGGAGTGTGATCGGGGTGCGCTTTTCCGCGGCGACGACAGCCGGGCGGTTCTTGCCGCAGCGCCTTGCGCTGCGCATCGGGCCGCTGCTTGGCCTGATCGATGCCGTGCTGTTCAGCGCCGGCGCGCGGGGCGAAGCCGGCCGCATGTCGCTGATCGCCTTTTCGGTCCGCATCGTCAGCGCCGTCATCGCCTTCGTCAGCCAGGTCCTGATGGCGCGCTGGATGGGCTCGTTCGAATACGGCATTTTCGTGCTTGTCTGGGTGACTATGGTCATCGTCGGCAACCTTGCCTGCCTCGGTTTCCACACCTCGATCATCCGCTTCATCCCCGAATATCGCGAGCGCGGCATGTTGGCCGAATTGCGCGGCATCGTGCGGGCCAGCCGGCTGTTCGTGCTGATTGCCTCCACCGTGATCGCCGGCCTCGGCGCGCTCGGCGTCTGGCTGCTGTCGTCCTACATCGAAAACTATTACGTCGTGCCGTTCATCCTCGGCATCATCTGCCTGCCGATGATCGCCATGTCCGACCTTCTGCAAGGGCTGGCGCGGGCCAATTCGTGGGCGCTGTTTGCGCTGTCGCCGACATTCCTGGTGCGGCCGGTGCTGATCCTGGCGTTCATGGCGCTGATGCTGCTGGCGGGCTACGCACCGGACGCCAAAACGGCGATCTTCGCCGCCATCGCCGCCACCTATGCCACCACGCTCGGCCAACTCATCGGCGTCACCTCGCGCATCGACAAAAGGATCCCGGCCGGGCCGATGAAGCTGCATTTTGGCCAATGGTTCATCGTCTCGCTGCCGATCTTCCTGGTCGAGAGCTTCTTCTTCCTGCTCACCAATGCCGACGTGCTGATGGTCGGCGCCTATCTCGATCCCAACGACGTCGCCGTCTATTTCGCCACGGTCAAGACGCTGGCGCTCGTGCATTTCGTCTATTTCGCCGTCAAGGCCGGCGTTGCCCAGCGCTATGCGCAGTTCACCCATGGCGAGCCGCAAAAGCTCGCCGCCTTCGCCCGCGAAACCGTGTCGTGGACCTTCTGGCCGTCGCTGGCGATGGCGCTGCTGGTGCTGGCGCTGGGCGAGCCGATGCTGACCCTGTTCGGCCCGGAATTTTCCACCGGCTATCCGCTGCTGTTCCTGCTGGTGTTCGGGGTCGTCGCGCGGGCCGCCGTCGGCCCTTGCGAAAGCCTGCTCACCATGAGCGGCAACCAGAACATCTGTGCCGCTGTCTATGCCATGACGCTGGCCTTCAACATCGCGCTCAGCGTCGTGCTGATCCCGCTCTTCGGCCTGTGGGGCGCGGCGATGGCCACCGTCTTCGCCATGATCTTCGAGGCCGGCGCGCTGTCCTTCACGGTCTGGCGCAAGCTCGGCATCGCCATGGCCATTTTCGTGCCCGCCAAAGGAGCCGCCTGATGGCTGCCGTCCCCTTGCTCGAGGAAACCAGCGGCGGCCCGGCCGGCGCCATGGTGTCCGGCCTTGCCGGACTTGCCCGCGAAGCCGATCCCGCCCATGTCGAGATCCTCGCCAACAACCGGCCCGAGCGCAAGCTTGCCATCTATCCGGCCTCCGCCGGCTTCGACCTGGTCGAGGAGCTCGACTATCTCTGCACGCGTACGATCGAGCCCAACGTCTTCTTCAATCCGCGCTTCCTGGCGCCGGCGATGCCTAGGCTCGAGGACCGCGAGGTGCGGCTGGCCGTAATCCGCGACGGCGACCAGTACCGCAACCGGCTGCGCCTGCTGGTGCCGTTCTCGGTCGAGCGACCGGTGGTGCCGCTCGGGGTTCCCGTGATGCGCACCTGGTCGAGCCCGTTCGGCCCGATCGGCACGCCGCTGGTCGATCGCGACGATCCGATCGGCGTCATTGAGGATTTCTTCGCGATGCTGTCGAGGCCGCATCTGAAGCTGCCGAAGGTCTTCGTGCTGCCCGACATAAGGCTGGATGGCCCGGTGGCGAGCCTGCTCGCCAGCGTCGCCGAAACGCGCGGCCTGACGCTGGTGACCACCGGCAAGGCCGACCGCCCGGTGCTCGAAAGCGGGCTCGACGGCGAGGAGTATCTGAAGACTTCACTGCGCGCCCACCATTATCGCGAGTTCCGCCGCCTGAAGCGCCGTCTCGCCGATCTCGGCCAGCTGGAGCATGTCGTGGCGCGCGGGCCGGACGAGATCCGCCACGCCATCGAAAATTTCCTGACGCTGGAGGCTTCCGGCTGGAAAGGCCGCGAGCGCACCGCCATGGCCATCGACCGCTACCGCGCCGCCTTCGCCCGCGAAGCGGTGCACCGGCTGGCCGAGCAGGACCTCTGCCGCATCCATTCGCTGACGCTCGACGGCCGCACCATCGCCTGCCTGGTCGTCTTCGTCGAGGCCGGCGTCGCCTACACCTGGAAGACCGCCTATGACGAGACGCTCGCCGCCTATTCGCCGGGCACGCTGCTGATGATCGAGGTGACCAGGCAGCATCTCGACGACCCCAACATCATGATGACCGATTCCTGCGCGGTGCCCGACCATCCGGTGATGAGCCGGCTGTGGTCTGAACGCAAGCCGATGGGCACGCTGGTGATCGGGCTGACGCCGGACGCGGACCGCCCCGCCCGTCAGGCGGCCTCGCAGCTTCACCTCTACCGCGAAACCCGCAACATGGCGCGCCTGCTGCGCAACCGGATGAGGAGCCTGCTGCGGCGGCGCTAGTGCATCGGATCCAAAGTGGGACCCGGCCCGGCCGTCCGTCTCCACACCGTCGGCCCGCTCGGGCCTAGCTCGTCAGGGTTAATTCTCCCGATCAACGGAAAGGATTAGCATCGACGCAGTCCCAACCGGGATGAGGCGATCAATTACGGCCGCGCGTCCAGCATCATTGCCGCCTCGGTCCTGCACGGCCAGAAGAAAAATCTGGGAGGAATGCATGACGAAAACAACTCACCTCAGGCGTCTCGGTATCGTCGCCTTGGCAGGTCTCGTTGGCGCGTGTCTGAATGCCGCCGCGCCTCGGGCCGCCGAACCCGACAAGGCCGAGATCGATGCCCTGCGTAAATCGCTGTCCAGGTATGAAGACTACAAGGTTGCCATTCGCGAGCTTTATCTATCGACGGTTGGATGCGTCTTCTACAGCGGAGAAAAGGTAGAGGGGGCGATGGACTACCCTAAGGGCGCGATGGGCATCCATTTCGTCAACGTCACGACTGTCGGCCCGACCGCGGATCCGACGCGTCCCAATGTGCTGATCTATGAGCCGGTCGGCGGCGAATTGCGCCTGGTCGGCGTGGAATGGCTCGTGCCCTTGACGCCGGACACCAAGGAGCCGCCGAAGCTTTTCGGCCAGACATTCATGGGGCCTATGGAGGGGCATTATCCGCTCATCCCGAAGGAGTTCCACCACTACGACCTTCACGCTTGGCTGTTCAAGGAGAACCCGCTCGGAATGTTCAGCCCGACGAACCCGGACGTGAAATGCGACAATTATGCGTTTCCGATGCCGGAGCAGCCGACCAAGATGGTGCCGGGGCCGATGTGATAGCGACCACCGTTACAGTCTGGGTTGTCGAAAGCGCTCGGGGCCTCAGTTATCCCAGGAGGCTCCTGGGATAACGACCAAACCGAGCTCTCTCGACGGATGGGAAAATGGTGCCCCTAGCCGGGATCGAACCAGCACTCCTTGCGGAACTCGATTTTGAGAAGCCGGATATGCCTTATCCTAATCTTATCCGGCAGTATCCAATTGTACGGTAACCGATTGTAGCGGCTAGCCTTTTCGGCCCGTCCAATCATCCATACCTAACCGGACATACGCCACGGTTTGATTTCTGGCTGCACCTACTCTGCACCTGAAATCGACCTCAACGGAGGTTAGGCATGCCCAAGATCAAGCTCACAAAGACGGTCGTCGATGCCGCGAGGGCCGATCAGGAACCCTACGAACTTCGCGACACAGTCATACCTGGGTTTTTGCTGAAGGTCACCCCGACGGGACGCAAGGCATTCATGGTGGCCTACGTCGCGACCAACGGCCAGCGGCGCAAACCGGCCATCGGGCGCTTTGGCGAAATCACCGTTGAGCAGGCTCGAACGATTGCCCAGGACTGGCTCGCCGACGGCCATTGACAGACACCGGGGCGCCGAATGTCCGAAATCGCACGCGGCAAGGGGCAGTGACCATGAAAATTGAGCGGACCGACGACAGGAGTACGATCGACCGGTGCGTCGCGCGCACGCGCGCTCTGCTGCAGGACGCGCTGATTGCCCTGATCCCCGAGCGCGGCTATGCGGCTCTCACCGTGGGAGACATCTGCCAGAAAGCTGATGTCGGCAGGTCGACCTTCTATACCCACTACGCCGGCAAGGACGAACTGCGCAGCGCGACCCTGGAGGCGCATCTGCAGTCGCTGAGCAAGCGCGTGTCGGCAGACGGAAAGACGGGCTACCGCCTGTTCGAATTCAGCCTGCCGATGTTCGAGCACGCGCGGACGTTCCGGTCGCTTCATCACGCGCTGCTTTCGAGCAGCGGCGACACGATCCACGACCAGTTGCGCGAACGGATACGGCGCGCTGTGCGGGTGGAACTTGCCGGCAAACGGACCGGCGGCACAGGGATGCCCACCGAATTCGCCGTCCAGTTCATATCAGGAGCATTTCTCGCCGTGCTTGCCTGGTGGATCGCCGAGAGCGCCAGCCTTTTGCCGGCGCAGGTCGACGACCTCTTCCAGCGGATGGCCGCTCGGGGTGTCTCCGCCATGGGCATCGGCGGCTCGGATTGAAGCAGGCTTAAGTTGAATCATTCGCGTCGCCGATCCCGGCGTCGTTGGGCACTTTATTATCGTTCCTCCGGCGGCCGAATCTTGCGGAACGTCACGAGCAGAAGAATGTCATAGACGATCTTCAGGGCTCCAGCGATGAGGAGCGGCCAGCCAAAGCCCGAAACGGCAAGCAGCGAGCCGGCCAGCATCGGACTCGCCGCCGATGCGAGGCTGCGTGGCACGGCGGTGACGCTCGCTGCTGCGGCACGCTCGCCCGGCGTCACCACCGCCATCACGTAAGAGGTGCGGGTTGGCACGTCCATCTGCGACAGCGCACTCCGGATCAGCAGAAGGACGATCACCGGAGCGAGGCTGTGCATGAACGGAATGAGCAGCAGGCAAAGGCTCGACGGCAGGTGGGTGAATACCATCGTGTTCACCAGTCCGATTCGTTTGGAGATTTGAACCGCCACCAGATACGACACGGCTGAAAGCACGCCCGTGCAGAAGAAAATTGCGCCTGTGGTAGCGAGGGACAGGCCAAAGGTTTGATAAAGCCACAGTGCCAGCAGGGACTGAACCACAAGGCCGCCCGCAAATGCGTCCAGGCTGAAGAGCGCGGCAAGCGCAAGGACGATGGTTCGAGACTTGCGCAAGGGCTCCGCCGGCGCAGCATCCGCTTCGATCGATGCGTCGGGCAGCCGCCGATACAGGAGCAGCGATCCGACCCCAAGGAAGGCATAGAGCAGGAAAGCAAGCTGAAGGGCCTGTTTGATTTCTATCCCGATCAGGTGTCGCAGGAGGTCGGGAGCGCCGGCCGCCAGAGCGCCGACAGCCCCAATGAGGGAGCCGACAACGCTGTAGCGGGCAAACAGCGCGGTTCGATCGCGATCGGTGACGCTGTGGGCAAGTTCCGCTTGCTCGAGTGGCAGAAACACGCTCACGTCGCCGGAGGATGGGTTCAATGTTCCGACGAACGCGACCAAGAGCAGCGGCCAGAAATCATGGACGAGCGCAAAGGCAAGTCCGGTCAGAATCATCAGGCCCGCTGCCGCGATGAGCAGCGAGCGGCGCGAGAAACGGTGCGCGATGGCTCCGACGCCCAGCGTGAGCGCCGCCGATCCCGAGAGCGTTGCCGTGGCGAAGATCCCGATCTCGAAAGCGTTGAAGCCGAGCGCCGCCAGATAGGCGGGAAGCAAAAGACTGACAAGTCCGTCGCCAAACGCCCGCAATCCCCGTGACGCCAGCAAATGGGAAGCCGTCGGGCCGGCACCGGACGGCAGGAGCACAAGTCTGCGCTTCGGCAATTGCAACGCTTCCGTCGGCCTTCGAATTGTCAACGCACCTCCTGCATACCGCCGGGCAGAATCCAGAGCCTAGATCGAACCCGTGGCGACGCCGTAAAGAATACCCAATATTGAACAGGCCACCAGGACCGGGATCATGCCGACCTTGAAACGGAATACCGCTACCAGTGCGCCGAGCGTCAGGACCAGTGACGGGATATTGACGGAATTGAACACCGGCACGTCCAGCGTGATGCCCAGCCAGCTGACGTCATGGAGTTCGCGGAACAGGACATGAAGCGCGAACCATACCGCCAGGTTCAGGATCACACCAACCACCGCGGCGGTGATGGCAGACAGCGCTGCGGACAAGGCCTTGTTGCTGCGCATCGTCTCCATGAACGGCGCGCCGAGGAATATCCACAGGAAGCACGGGACGAAGGTTACCCATGTCGTGAGAAGGCCGCCGAGCGTTCCGGCAACCAGCGGGCCGAGCACGCCTGGCGCCCGATAAGCTCCCATGAAGCCGACAAACTGGGTGACCATAATCAATGGGCCGGGCGTCGTCTCGGCCATGCCGAGGCCGTCCAGCATCTCTCCTGGCTTGAGCCAGCCATAGTGCTCCACACCCTGCTGGGCGACATAGGCCAAGACCGCATAGGCGCCGCCGAAGGTAACCATCGCCATCTTCGAGAAGAAGATCGCAATATCGGTGAAGACGTTGCCTTGCCCGAGGAATGCAAGCAGCGCGAGGACCGGGACCAGCCATAGCAGCAGTCCCACACCTGCCACCTTGAACCCCCACGCGGCGGAGGGCCGTGCATGAGCCGGCACCCCTTCGCCAAGCGCGGAGTCGGCATCGTCGACCTGCGTTCCGCCAACCTTGCCATGTCCGTTGCCCGACTTGAAAGCAGCCCAGCCTGCCCTGCCCCCCACGTAACCGATCCCAGCTGCGATCAGAATGACCAGCGGAAACGGCGCATGAAAGAAGAACAAGGCGATGAAGGCAGCCGCAGCGAGGCCGACCATCACATTGTTCCTGAGCGCTCGCCTGCCGATCCGCAGGACCGCTTCGAGCACAATGGCCAGGACCGCAGCCTTCAGGCCGAAGAAGAGCGCCTGGACAGCGCCGACATTGCCGAAGACCGCGTAGATCCAGCTCAGGATCATGATGGCGATCGCCCCGGGCAGCACAAACAGGGTTCCCGCCACGAGACCGCCCTTGGTCTTGTGCATAAGCCAGCCGATATAGATTGCCAATTGCTGTGCCTCAGGACCGGGCAGCAGCGTGCAGTAGTTGAGCGCATGCAGGAAGCGAGTCTCGCCGATCCAGCGCTTTTCCTCGACGATGATGCGATGCATCATGGCGATCTGGCCGGCCGGGCCGCCAAAGCTGAGCATCGCCACGCGAGCCCATACGCGCATAGCGGCAGCAAACGAAACGCCATGGTCGTGAGCCTCGGCCGGAGACGGGTGGGCCGCGATGGACTGCTCCAGATTGGCCATTGTTCGGGTCCTTGCGATCATCCGCGTTTCTTGCGGAAATACTGATAGAGGTTGTCGAAGACAGGAGCGCCCTGCGCGATCCGCTGCTCGTCGCTCTCATTAGCCATGGCTATGCCGGCAATCAGGCTGGCAATTCCTGTCGCCTCCTCGCGGCCGAACTTGTTGTCCTTGAGGTCGATGTCATGGACGATCTCGGCGATGGCCTGAAGCGCTGGGTCATTGATGCCGGCGCGGGTAAGCAGAACCTCGAAGCTGCAGCGATCGCCCTCATGGGTGATTTCGCCTTCGAACATGTCGAAGCGCAATTCCCCCTCCTTTGGCACGTATCCCTTGCCCGCCACGAAGCGGATGATCGCGTCAGCATCGATGAAGCGATGGATCAGCCAGCTGCAGGCAATACGGTCGACATGCACGTCCCGGCGTGTGACCCAGATCCGGCCCTTGAGCTCGCTCGGCTCGGCGGCCTTCTTCGGTTCCTTGGTCATAGCCTTGTCCTCTACAAGCTGTGTCTCGAGTTCGGCGATCAGGCCTTCGACGGCGAGGCGGCCGCTGGCGCCGAAGAAGTCGATTGCCGCCACTTCGGCGAGCCTCTTGCGCAAGCGGCTGAGTTGCGAACGCGCTTCCGCCCGTCTTTCCGATGTCGCGTTCGTCTTGATTTCAGCGGCCAGATCGCCGGCTTCCTCGACGATCTCCCCGTAATCGACGTCACGGGCGGCGTCGAACATCGCCCGCACCTGCGCGTCCGACAGACCGTCGACAAGGCGTGCCTCGCACATCATGGCCTCGCCGCCGCCAGCGACGATCTCCTTCAGAAGCCATTCGAAATCCTCCTGCATCTCGGCATTGGCCGGCAGGGCGTAAACGGTGCTTTTGACTGCGACCGCGCCGATGCCTTGCAACCGTCGCCAGATCTTCACCCGGAAATAGGCTGGCTTGCTTGGCAGCTGATGGATCAGGAGCAGCCAGCGCTGATCCTGCGATTCCCCCTCATTCATAAGTGAACCGTATCACGAACAGAGTGAGATGCAACACTTGTATCATTCTTGATTCGAGCATAGCGTTTGCTTCCTCACGGATGGGCCGTGCCGCCGAACGAGGGAACCCGATGCCACACCAGATCATGCCGCTGCCGTTCAAGCCGCCCAGGCTCGTCGGATTGTCCGAACGGTTGTTGGCCAGCCACTACGAAAACAATTACGGCGGTGCCGTTCGCCGCCTCAACGCCATCGAACGGCGGCTCGACGGTCTCGATTGGAACACGGCGCCCGTCTTCGACATCAATGGTTTGAAGCGCGAGGAGTTGGTTGCCGCCAATTCGGCGATCCTGCATGAAATCTATTTTGATGGGCTGGGTGGCGCCGGCGATGCCGGTGGCGATCTTGCCGCAGCACTGGAGCGCGACTTCGGCAGCGTGGCCGCATGGCGCGCCAAGTTCATGGCTTGTGCGAAGGCGCAGGCCGGAGGCTCGGGATGGACACTGCTGACCTGGTCGGAGCGCCGCGATCGGCTGACGATCCAATGGGCGGCGGATCACACCAACTGCCTCGCTGGCGGCATGCCGATCCTCGCGCTCGACATGTACGAACATGCCTACCACCTCGATTTTGGCGCCAAGGCTGGCGCCTATGTCGATGCCTTCATGAAGAACATCCATTGGGAGCGGGTTGCCGCCCGCCACCGGCGGGCTGTCGTGCAGAGCGATCCTTCAACAGGACCTGCATCGGACGAAAGGCTTCCAACTGTTGCGCCAGAGAAACTGCGGATCCGGCTCGACCAGGGCGAAGATCTCGTCGTGCTCGACGTCTGCCTCGCCGAGGATCTGGCAAAACGCAGCGATATGCTGCCCGGAGCCAAGCTCCGCGCTCCCGAGACCATTGCCGATTGGGCCGCTGAACTGCCGAAGGACAGGCCAGTCATCGTCTATTGCGTCTACGGCTTCCAGGTCAGCGGCGACGCCGTCGCCGAACTGCGTCGCCGCGGCGTCGATGCAACAGCGCTCTCAGGCGGCATCGCCGCCTGGCACGCCATTGGCGCCCCAACTGTCCCCCTGGTGATCAGCGAAGAAAGGATTGCGTCATGAAATGGGTTACCCGCGAGCGTCCGGTCATCGACCGAATCGCCTGCCCCTGGTTGATTGCACGCTTCATCGACAAGGAACCGGAGTTTCTCTTTGTGCCGCCTGATCAGGTGATCCCTGTTGCCCGGGAGACTGGCGCGACGCCTTATGACGTGCCCGGCGTCGAGTTCACGCATGTCGGCGACGGCTGCAGCTTCGACACTTTCGTCTCGAAATATGGCCTCGAGCGCGACCCGGCGATCGTGACCATTGCCGCGATCGTGCGCGGCGCCGACACCGACCGGCACGATCTCACGCCACAGTCGGCCGGCCTGCTCGCGATCTCCATGGGTCTGCGGGATGTGACACCCGACGACCACGAGGTGCTGAAGCACGGTTTCGTCATCTATGATGCGCTCTACGCCTGGGCCTCCCGACGCAAGGCGGAGACCCACAGCTGGCCACCCGGCTCGAAGCCGGCGGCCGCATGACCAATTGGGCACTGGGGGCGGATCTCAAGGAGATATCCCATGCATGCAAAACTGATGATCGGTGCGATGGCCACGGCAATGTCAGCGCTGCTCCAGCCCGCCGCCGCAGCTCCCGACTGGCAGATGGTTGCAAAGACATTCGGCAAATCCGGAACCGAAATGCCCGATGGCGTCTACAGGGTCGGCCTGCCGCGAACTGACTTGAAAGTATCGCTCGACGGGGTGGCTCTTAAGCCGGGATTCGCCCTCGGAGGCTGGGTCGCGTTCGAACCGATGGGAAACCAGGCCATGGTCATGGGTGACATCGTCCTGACGCAGGACGAAGTGAACCCGGTCATGAAAAAGCTTGAAGAAAGTGGCATCGAGATCACCGCGTTGCACAACCATCTGCTGCGCTCGCAGCCGATGACGCTTTACATGCATGTCTTCGGCGAGGGCGACCCCGTCGCGCTCGCCACAGCACTTCATGCCGGGTTGGCGCTGAGCAAGACGCCGATGGAGAATGCCACGCCCGCCGCGGCACAGCCGCAGATCCCGTTCGACACCGCCGCTGTCGACAAGGCTATCGGTCGCAAGGGCAAGGCCAATGGCGGCATCTATCAATTCACCATCCCACGGGCCGAAACGATCACCGACGGCGGCATGACCATCCCTGCGTCCATGGGCAGCGCCATAGGCATTAACTTTCAGCCAACCGGAGGCGACAAGGCTGCGATCACAGGCGATTTCGTGTTGATCGCGTCGGAGGTAAACCCCGTGCTGCGTGCCCTGCGCGACAACGGCATCGAGGTAGCGGCCTTGCACAGCCACATGCTCAACGAACAGCCACGGCTCTTCTTCATGCATTTTTGGGCCAATGACGATGCCGCAAAGCTGGCACGCGGGCTAAGGGCGGCTCTCGACAAGATGAATCTTTCAAACAGCTAGCCCGCGGAATCGCGGGCAGTCGCGAGCAATTTGTCTGGTCGTGATACGTGCCGTTCCAATCGTCGCGGCTAGTTCGATTGTGACGGACTGACTCGCCGTCCAGGTGCTACTGTCCATCGATCGACGCACGCGCGATAACACCGATCACTCGCACGAACGGGTCGACGCGGAGCCGACGTTGCATGGATTGGGTTCAACTGTGCCTGCTCAGCGTGGCGGGCTTTCTCACCTGGGCGCTCAATACGGTATCAGCGGGCGGTGGCGGTTTGCTGTTGATCTCAGCAGTGACGTTCCTCACGGGCAGCGCCGCAGTCGCTCCAGTGATCACCTTAACCGAGCTCATCGGCAATCCGGTTCGGATCCTTGCATTTCGTCGCGACGTCGATTGGAGCATCGTGCGCTGGTATTTGCCCGGCGCCATCTCAGGCGGCGGGCGCTTGGCTGTTCGCCAACGCACGCGCCGAATGGCTGCAGATCTTCATCGGCCTCTATCTGATCGGCGCCATTTTGGAATTCCATGGCGGCGCGCGCGAGCGGAGCTATCGGGCCCGCCTTTGGTGGTTCTTGCCCGCCGGCCTGATCGTGTCCCTGCTCTCCGCTTTGATGGGCACAGTCGGCCCGGTGCTGAACTCGCTTTACCTGAACTATGGGTCCCGCAAGGAGACCCTGGTCGCGACGAAGTCGGTGAATTCGTTCGTGACAGATATTGTCAAAGTCACGGTCTTTACCGGTCTCGGCGCATTTGGCGGCCAGGCGCTGGCTTTCGGCCTTGCGACCGGATTTGGTGCTGCGCTTGCGACGCTTGCGGCAAAACCTTGGCTCGAGCGGATGAGCGGACGGCAATTCCGGACAGCGGTCGTGATGCTGATGGCCGTGAGCGGCATGCTGATGATCTGGAAGCAGCACGACCTCATCGTTGCGCTCTACCATGAGCTCGCCTTCTGTCTTCAAGCCAACCAGGACGAATGCGTCCAAACGTAAACCTGCGCCGCCCGGACTTCGGGGCGCGAGGTGGTGCTGGACCAGTCGTAAGGATCAGTGATGGTGACCTTCCGGCTCCGCCATCTTGAACGGCAGGATCTGTTCCCTGCCCTTTGCCGCCAGGATCAGCCTCGCCTTGAACTCGTGCGGCTCGGCCGGGGCGACGCTGCTCTCAAGGCTATGATGATCGCCCGCGACTGGTGCGAGGGAAAGCGTCTCGGAGCCTTCGGACCGGTCGATGATTACGGTTGCCTGGAGATCGTCGGCATGGCTGTCGATGGTGAGGCGCATACGTTCGCCGGCCGGCGTGTCGACGATTTCGAGCGTGCCCGTTGCCAGCTCGCAGGCGACCTTAAACGGCTCGGGCGCGTGGTGCGCATGGCCGGAACCTGCCACCACTGGCCCGCGCTCGCCTTCCAGGCGGATGTTCGCCTCCGAGAGCGCGGGTAGATGGTCGAACAACTCCCCTCTCAGAGCCTCTGTGATGCCGACCACATCGTTCGCGCTCGCGGTTTCGGCCACCTTGATGGCGATATCGGCATGCAGCCTGTGGCCGATCCAGCGCGCCTGCACCTGGGCGACCCGTTCGATGCCCCGCACATGTTCGGCGGCATGATGGATTTCGTCGACAATGCCTGGCTCGACGCCATCCAGCATGCGCGTCAGCACCGCCTTTGACGACTGCCAGACAATGGCGAAGATCGCCACCGTGATCAAAAGGCCGACAATCGGATCGGTGAGCGGAAAGCCGAGCCAGACGCCGATGGCGCCGAGAACGACCGCGAGGCTGGTGAAGCCATCGGTGCGGGCATGATAGCCGTCGGCGATCAGCGCCGCGCTATTGATCTCGCGGCCGACGCGGATGCGGAATACCGCGACCGCCTCATTGCCGAGGAAACCGACGAGGCCGGCGGCGGCAACCCAGCCAAGGAAACTGATGGCCTGGGGATGGATCAGCCTGTCGATCGCCTCATAACCGGCGACGATGGCGCTGAACAGGATGATCAGCACGATAACGATGCCGGCTAGGTCCTCGACCCGGCCAAGGCCGTAGGTGAAGGTCTTCGACGGTTTGCGCCTCGCCAGCATGAAGGCGATCCACAGCGGGATGGCGGTGACCGCGTCGCCGACATTGTGGATGGTGTCGGCAAGCAGCGCCACGCTGCCCGACAAGAACACGATGATCAGTTGCAGCAACGATGTGATCGCCAGCACGACAAACGACCATTTGATCGCCCAGATGCCGCGTGTCGTCGTCGCGATGGTGGGATCGACCACGCCGTGCGTATGGCCATGTCCACCGCCCTCGCCATGATCATGGCCGTGCCCGCCAAAGCCCTGGGTTGCCGGGCCGAAGCCAAACCAGTCGCGAATACCGTCCATCACGGGGGGTGTCTCACAGGTACTTGGTGATGTCCTTGAACTCGTCGATCGAGCGGCGCTGCTCGCGCGGCAGCGGCCCTACGACATCTTCCAGGCAATGATTGAGATGATCCTGGATGAGCGTCTTCTTGGCTTGGGAAACGGCCTTCTCGACCGCATGAAGCTGCTGGGCGATGTCAAGGCAAGGCCGGCCTGCTTCGATCATCTCTATGACGCCCCTCAGATGGCCGTCGGCCCGCTTCAGCCGTTTAACGATGTCGGGATGGGTCTCGTGTATGTGGGGACGCTCGTTCATCCTATGATACTATCCCCCTGGAGAGGATAGTCAAGGCAGGATGGTCGATCTCGCGGCACTCAGGAAACTGCTTCGAGGCAGGGACATCGCCCTGAGTCACCGTTAAATGCGACGCGATGATGTAGCGAGGTGCGCCGCTCAACCCCTCTCGAATGTGATCAGGCCGCATTGACTGCGGTGCACTCAAAACCCCTTGCGGCAAAGAGTTTCAAGATCCGCTTTCGCTATTCCCTCTAGGACGAGCGCGGGAAGAATATCGTTATCCCGCTTGAGATCGCGGCCATATGCCGCCGATAATATGGAAATTCCGGATTCGTGGAGGACCGCTGGGGTTCCGCTGATCTTCCCCAGAACGGCGGTCGGCAGCAGTCCGAACGGTACATCCTCGAGGATATAGCGGCTCTCGATAGTTGTCGGGCCAAAGCCACCGCGGCCACGGCGGTCCATCTCTTGGTTCATCTCCGAAACAGTGCTCATGGGCACATGGAACGACAATGAAAAATGTTCCTGGACGGTACGCACTGCTATCCCAAAATGGCCAGCGATCGCCAATCGTTCGGCGTCCAAAGCTTCGATAAAGCGGCCAACAGCCGGCGTGATGTTTCCGCCCTGGCTCCATTGCTCGGCTTTTTCCATGCGCGTCAGATTGAGAAGGGCAATTCCCAGATGGTTCTGCGGATTGAGGTTGCTGAGCGCGATAGCGAGCAGACCATCGCGCTTGACGAAACGATCGCCGAACAAGATCGTGCAAAGTTCGTGTCCTTGATCCTGGTAACTGAAAGGCAGCGTCGCGACATCAAGCTTCTGACGGATGGTGGTGACATGGACTTCGGTTGGTCCAAGCTGGCGACCGGTCAAGAGCGTTGTGCCCCAAACGACGATCGGCAAACTGACCTTTCGCTCCGCCAACCGGTTTGAGAGATACAGCGCCCCGAACGAACTATGCGAACTGATGATGACCGGGATTCCATCAATCAGATGAGGAACGGCGGCATCCATCACCATCTTGTGGGCGTACGCCGGAAGCGCAATCACCACCACGTCCGCGTTGACAATGGCATCTTTGCAATCCTTGGCAATGCGCACCGGCACCGTTGCCTCGATATCCCCCGTCGCTTTCAACAATTCGCCAGCAGCCAGCGCCTTGGTGCGCTGTCCCGACGGTGACCAAAGCATTGGCGAATGTCCCGATCCCGCCAAATACGCGCCAAGACCATAAGCAATAGCTCCAGCGCCCAGAATACTCACGCGCATAATATTCCTCCTGTTGCAGGCTTTTTGGTCCGAGAATCCTCGCCATCCTCACCTGAACGTTTTCCATCAAGAGGCTTCGCAAGTTGGAGCCGCATCTGCCGTCCTTGTCCACCTCCGCCAAGGACTCCGGCTCTAAAGCCGCCCAAACGCACAAAGCCGTAACGAACATTAGTTTCCGCTTGACATATATCAAAAACGAATGAGACGATGTCAATCATACGAATTGCACATGAAGGGAGAGCATGGAAACCCGCGACCTTCAGACCTTCCTTGCGGTTGCTGCCAGCGGCAGCATCACCAAGGCGGCTGACATGCTCGGGCGCTCCCAGCCTGCGGTGACACGCACCATTCAGGATCTCGAGGCCGAGCTTGGCTTCGAATTGTTGCACCGGATCGGTCGACGGGTGCAGTTATCCGAGGAAGGAGTGGCGTTCGAGGAGGAAGCTCGACGCCTGCTGATGTCCTTCACCGAACTGGCGGCGCGAGCCAAGATGATCGCCGCCGGCAGGGGAAGGATCCTGCAGATTGTCACAACCTCTGCGATCGGCACCGGCTTGATCCCGACGGCCCTGGCTGAGCTCCAAGGTGCCGAGCTTCCGCACGAGACGCATCTCGGGCAGTTTCTTCCCTCGATCGTCGCCCAGGAAGTGCGCAGCGGACGTGCCGAGATCGGGTTTTCAAGCCTGCCGCTTGATACGCCCGGTCTGGATGTCCTGCGGCTCTATTCGGCGCCCGATGTTGCAGCCGTGCGGGAGGACGATCCGCTGGCTGAACTTGATGTCATACCACTTTCCGCTTTTGCCGGCCGCCGCGTCGCCACGTTGCTCAATCCGCTGCGTTTTCAGTTGCATGTCTCCAAGGCATTGGCGGCCAGGGGCATCGACACCGGCCCAGTAATCCGGACGAATACTGCCTATGGCGCGTTGCAGCTTGTGCGCCGGACTGGTGTCGCGGCTGTCATCGACCCCCTCACCGCCTATGGCGTAGCCTTGCCTGGGGTCGCCATTCGCCCGATCGACGTAACCGTTCTCTTTTATTGGGGTGTTGTGGCTGCAGCAAACCGTCACCTTCGTCCAGTCGCGCAGGCGCTGATGGATGCGGTCGAGGCGGTGGCTGAACGGTCGATCGTCGGCTTCAAGAAACTCGATCCGGCCTTGGCCGGCCAATTGGTGACCGATCCTGCATCCGGCACAAATCACGGAACGGGAATATGAAGCATACGCCCACCGCGCCAATCTCGACAGGTCTTGCCGCGCTGGAAGCGCAGCTTGCGCAGGATCTCGACTTTCTCGAACTGCCCGCCAAGCCATGGGTTCCCGCGCGTCCGCACAATGGCACGCCTGTCCGTGACGTCGTGGTGATTGGCGCCGGCATGTGCGGACTTGCTGCCATGGCAAAGCTGGTGCTGACCGGGATCACCAACGTCGTCGCCTACGACGCGGCTCCGGCCGGGCGCGAGGGACCATGGGTAACGTTTGCCCGCATGCAAACGCTCCGGTCACCGAAGACGCTTCACGGTCCGTCGCTCGGGCTGCCGCGGCTGACGTTCCGCGCCTGGTTCACGGCACAGTGGGGGTCCGAGGCCTGGCAGTCGCTGGACAAAATTCCCAAGGGCCAGTGGATGGATTACCTGGTCTGGTACCGCAAGGTTCTTGCTCTGCCGGTGCGCAACGGCGTGCGCATGACTGGTGTCGCACCCGTTGGTGATCTGATCGCGATCGATATCGAGGGCGCGGAAACCGGCCGGGTTCTGACCCGCCATCTCGTTCTGGCCACTGGTCGCTCCGGTCTCGGCGGCTTTGCCGTACCCGATTTCCTCAAAGGAATCGATCGCGCCTATTGGGCCCATTCGGCCGACGACATCGATTTCGACGCGCTGAAAGGCAAGCGCGTGGCGGTTATCGGCGCCGGCGCCTCTTCCATGGACAATGCCGCGACGGCACTCGAGGCGGGCGCCGGCTCAGTGGACATGTTGATCCGGCGCAAGGAAATGCCGCGCATCAACAAGCTGACCGGCATCGGCAGTCCGGGTGTTGTCCTCGGCATGCATCAATTGCCCGATGCCTGGAAGTGGAAGTTCTTCGACTACACCGCCTCGACCCAGACGCCGCCGCCGCGCTCATCGACGCTTCGCGTGTCTCGCCACCCCAATGCCCGGTTCTTTCTCGACTGCGGCATCGTCGCGGTCATGGAAGATGCGGGAGGCCTGCTGATTGAAACCACGCAAGGACCAATACGCTACGATTTTCTGATCGCGGCAACCGGCTTTTCAAACGACTTCAAAGGCCGTCCGGAATTCGCAGCCCTAGCACCACATATCCGCATCTGGTCGGATGGCCGATATACGCCGGATATGGGGCCGGCACGTGCAGGCATGTCGGACGCACCGGATCTTGGTCCCGCCTTCGAATTTCGCGAACGTGTCCCCGGTTCCTGCCCGATGCTGGCGCACATCCACTGCTTCAACGACGCCGCCATGCTGACCCACGGCAAGGTCTCCGGCGATATCCCAGCCGTCAGCGCGGGTGCCGACCGTCTGGTCCGCGGCATTGCCGCGTCGCTGTTTGCCGAAGATGTCGAAACCCACTTCGCCAATCTGATCGCTTACGACACGCCCGAACTTCTGGGCGACGAATGGGTGGATTCAACACCCTTGCTACAAAAGGAGGCCGCCCTGTGATCGACGCGATGGACAAGGCCGCCGGTCTTTCACCGGATGATGCCCTTTTCGCCGCACGGCGGTTTCGGCCCGAATTCGTGCAAGGGGCGGAGGAATGTCGCCTCTCCGTCCTGCAGCCGGCAAACGATCAGGGGCTGGCGCCGAATTTG
The DNA here is from genome assembly GCF_040322255.1 of Mesorhizobium sp. M0166. Lineage (NCBI taxonomy): Bacteria > Pseudomonadati > Pseudomonadota > Alphaproteobacteria > Hyphomicrobiales > Phyllobacteriaceae > Mesorhizobium > Mesorhizobium sp. M0166. Next base: position 20,086 of record NZ_JAMYTD010000046.1, read on the forward strand.
AGGGTTGCCCTGGCCCGTCGCATGGCCGCTCTGAATGACGATCCCGTCCTGATGGCCGAATATGATGTGCAGCTGGCTCAGCTTGGTCCGACTGAGCAGCTTCTGGCACTGGCCCAGGGGGAAACGGATTTGAATGAACCTCTCGCAACCATCGTCCGTCATGTCGACCTGATCACGCTGACGCCGAAAATGGCGGAAGCGAGCCATATCGCCCTCCTCGCCAAGGCTGGATTGAACAATCCTCAGATCGTCGCACTCTCCGAACTGATTGCCTTCGTCAACTTCCAAACGCGGGTGGCGACAGGCTTGCGCCTGATGAGGTCGAAATGATTTCCTCGGTTCGTCTGAAGCCATTGAATTGGCACCCCTACATCGCACCGGTCGAGCTATCGGAGGCCACGCCGGAACAGCTCGAAGCGATGAAGGTTACGCCCTCTGCGAAGAAGGTTTCGGAATATGTGCGCACCCTTGTGCATGACCCAGAGAGCTACCTTGCCCGCACTGTTCTGTTCAACGCCATCATGTATGTCGAAGGCGGACTTGTCCGTCCTGACCGCGAACTTGGTGCACTGGGCGCCTCGATCGTCAATGGCTGCAAATTCTGTGCCGTCGTTCACGCCCGCAGGCATTCAGAGTTGACCAAGAGCGACGAAGTCGTCACCGCGCTGTATCTCGACAAACCCGAAAAGCTTGGGCCGCGCGATGCGGCAATCTACAGTTTTGCCCGCCGCCTGTCGGCGGCGCCGTCGGAAGCGACGGCAGACGATATCGCGGCGCTTCGATCAGTCGGCATGGATGACCGCGAGATCATCGACCTGATCCACGCCATATCGATCTTCGGCTGGGCAAACCGGCTGATGCACGTTCTAGGCCATGCGGAGAGCGGGTGATGATGTCGCATGCGGTCAAGGCACTCCGTCTCACACTGTGAAGGGCACCAACCAGAAATGCTTGAACTCAAAGATGTAAAGCTGTCTTACGGAAGCACGCAGGTCCTGAACGGCGTCAATCTCTCGGTAAAGCGAGGTGACGTGGTGTCGATCATCGGCCCCAGCGGCACCGGCAAGACCACGCTGCTGAAATGCATCAACTACCTGGCCAAGCCGTCATCCGGAACCATCGCCTTCGATCAGATTCGGATGGATTACCAGCGCGCCGACAAGGCCGCCGTCCAGGCGATCCGGCTCCGGACAGCGATGGTCTTTCAGCAATTCAACGTCTTCAAGAACATGACGGTCCTCCAGAACGTGATGGATCCCCTGGTTGTCGTGCAGCGCAAGTCCACGGACGAGGCGCGCGAGATCGCCCTGCGGGAACTCGAGCGGGTCGGCCTCTCCCCGAAACGAGACAGCTATCCCTCCCAGCTTTCGGGCGGTCAGCTTCAGCGCACCGGCATCGCGCGCGCCCTGGCGGTTCGTCCCGACGTGATACTCTTCGATGAGCCTACGTCATCGCTGGATCCCGAACTCGTCGGTGAAGTCCTGAAGGTGATCAAGGATGTCACCTCGTCAGGCATCACTTCGCTGCTTGTGACCCACGAGATGCAATTCGCAAAGAACATCTCGAACCGAATTGTCTTCATGGATCGTGGCGTGGTTGCCGCCGATGGCAGCCCGGCTGAGATCTTCGATGCACCTTCCAGCCCACGCCTTGCTCAATTCCTGCAGTCGGAACTCGCTTTTCAATAGCTCAACAACTCTACAAGAAGGGAACCTAAGAAATGTCTGCAATCACATCCAGTTTGTCCCGCCGCGCTGCCCTGGCTGTTGCCGGCGGCATCGCAATCGCCCTTGCAACCGTGGGGATCAGCCACGGCGAAACGGTCAGGACGATCAAGATCGCGACGTCGGCGGAATCCAAGCCCCTGGCGTGGGGCGCGATAGGCGTCGAGCCGCAGGGCTATGAACCCGATCTCCTGAGGGCGATCAACGCAAAGCTGCCGCAGTACAAGTTCGAGATGGAAGGTGTCTCCGACATCGCGCAGGAAACCGGCCTGGCCACGGGCAAGTACGACATCGCGGTCGGCGGCTACTACAAGTCCCCCGAGCGCGCCAAGCAGTTCTTGATTCCGGAAAATCCAATGGGCGCCAGCCTGATGAAGATCTACAGCAAGAAAGACAGCGGCATCAAGGAGATGAAGGACCTGGTCGGCAAGAGGATCGTTCCGACCACGGCCGGCGGCGGAACCTACAAGTTCATCATGAACTGGCAAAAAGAAAACCCGCAATACAAGCTCGATGTAACGGCATCGAGCGCCGGTATTCCGTACCCGAACCGTCTGGACGAAGTCCAGAACGGCAAGTTCGACGCTCTCGTCCTGCCCTCGAATCTAGGTGAGCAGACCGTCATCGAGGAAAAGAAACTCGATATCGTGGCGTCCGAACCAGTGTTCAGCAACAACACCTACATGCTGATCCACAGATCAGACGAGAACAAGGTTCTGGCCGACGATGTGAACAAGGTTCTCAAGGAATTGAAAGACGACGGCACGATCGAAAAGCTCTCGCAGAAGTGGTTCGGCGAGGGCATCGTCCAGTACATGAAATAGCACGGCCGTCAACGACCATATTCGCTAGTCAGCGGCAAGACTGAATTGCAAGAAGGAGCGTTTCAAGTGGATGTTTCTGCTATGATCCCCGAGTTGCTCTCGGCACTGCCGCTGACGCTCGCCATCACGTTTACGGCCCTCATTACCGGGTTCTGCCTGGCTCTCATTGCGACAACCCTCCGGGTTCGCAGGGTGCCGGTGATCAGTCACCTGGTGGACCTCTACGTGTCCTATGCCCGCAGTGTTCCTGTCGTCCTCCAGTTGTTCGTCGCGTTTTACGGGCTTCCCCTGTTGGTGATCCTATTCGGCGCCAAAGATTTTATCTCGGCGACGATCGCTGCCATGGTGGGGTTGAGCCTCTACCACGGCGGCTATCTGTCAGAAGTCATGCGGCCTGCATACCTGGCCGTCGATCGCGGCCAGCATGACGCGGCCGACAGTCTGGGATACACCTTCCGACAGAAGATCACCCGCGTCGTCGGCCCGCAAGCGGTGCACTTCGCACTGCCGGGCTACGGGAACTCCATCATCTACCTGATCCATAACGTTGCGCTGGTCATGTATATCGGCGCGGCCGACGTCATGGCGACTGCGCATTTGATCATGGAGCGCGACTATAACCAGTACCAGTTCGAAACCTACCTCGTCCTGGCGGTCATCTATTCGCTGATGTGCCTGGTCGCGTGGCTCATCGTGCGCTTCTTCGAGCTTCGCTCACCGATGCAGGCGCCAGAGGCGACGACAACGACTCCGATCAAGAACGAGCTCATCGCCAGCGTCTGACGTAAGGGTATTCGATCATGTTTGACACCGATATTTTGCTCCAAGATACGCAGGAAATTCTGGGCGCCGTACCCGTGACCGTTGGAATGGCGCTCTTGATTTTCGTCCTGTCGACGATAGTCGGCAGCATATTCGCGCTCATCGAATACAGACGGTTGCCGGTGCTGCGAGAGCTCATCATGACTTACAAGATCGTCTTCAAGGGCGTTCCGATGGTCATCGTGATTTTCCTCGCCTATTTCGGTCTGCCGCCCGCATTCCAGTTCCTGTTCTCGTTGCTGGGGATCAACTTCAACGCCCACGAAACCCCCAATTGGGTCATCCTTGTCGTTGCGATTACCGGCTGTGTCGCCGCGTTCCAATCGGAGATTATCAAGGGAGCCCTGAACGCATTCGACACTGGTCAGTCGGATGCCGCCCATTCGCTGGGCTATACGGGCGGCCAACTGTTCCGACGGATCCTCTTTCCCCAGGTGGCCCTGACGGCAATCCCCGACCTGACAACCTCGATGATGGTCATCATGAAGGCGCTTTCCCTCGGGTTCGCCATCGAGGTTGTCGATATCTTCGCCCAGTCCCAATTAACCGCGGCGCTGAATTACTATTACCTCGAAGCGTTCGTGATTGCCGTCGTGATCTACATGGTGATTGCCTATATCGTCACCCAGATTGCCGACCGGCTGGAACGGGCGCTTAGGGTGCGGACGTGAGGCGCATGTGGGATAGGATGGCCAACCTTCGGATATCGAGCCGCACCTGGGAGGCAATTCTTTTGGGTATGAAAAGCTTGCGGAGAAGCCCAAGTAGCCGATGTATGTACCGGTGATTTGAAACTCCGCCTGCGGGTTTTAGATCCGCATTAGGAATGGAGCCAAGGCAGCCAGCCTCCGCCACAACCCTAGCAACGAGATTTGAGAAGATGGTGCGGGTGGTCGGGCTCGAACCGACACTCCTTTCGGAACTGGATTTTGAATCCAGCGCGTCTACCAGTTTCACCACACCCGCATGCAACCACCAAGTCCGTTCGCGGTGTTTGCAAGACCCCCGCGACTCCTATGTGGCTCCTGGGCCGCGTATGTGCCACAAGGTATTCCATGAAGTCCAGAGCGATTTCCCAGCGAAATTCGTGCGTTTTCATTCGCTCACGAGCCGAATGATCCAACCTGGGCATTTGGCACCGACTCCTAGTTCGACCCTCGGTCGCTTCGCATGACCCTAAGGCCGAGTTTGTTTCATGGGCTATTGGCCTCGAGCGGCTGCTCCGGGACTACAAAGTCGCGTCAGGAGCCGCCCTCTCAGAGCAATCTGCAAACGTCGCGATTTGGGGCCGCAAGCAGACGGACCGCTGCGTGCGCCCGCAAAGCGAATAGCCGCTATACAAAAGTCTCGTACTGGCTCTCAGCAACGGATACCGGATCGCTATATCGGCCCCCGGCGTCGGCGCAAACGAGGCTCTAACTTCGTTCGAAACCGTGGTAGCCTTCCGGGCCTCAATCGTCGAAAGATACTGGATCGCGATAGGCCGCGGGCGCCCACGCTTTCGTGCACCTGGACGAGGTCGCTGGACTTGACGTTCCCTTCGTCGAATACGGCTTCCCATGCGGTCAGGCCGACGACGGGTAGCGCCGCGGCCAGCACGAAGTCCAGACGCGTCGGTTTTCCTCGAAACAGACGCCCCGGGGGACCACCTAATGTTCGGCATAGCTGCAGATTCGGCATAGCTGCCCGGATTGCCGGGAAACCCGCCGTCGACATACCGGACTTCGTCTCCGACGCTGATCCCGTCGACTGCCTCGCCGACTTGTTCGACTACGCCGACACCATCGATGCCGAGGATCGTCGGCGATCCGGTTTCGGCATTGGGATTGTGCCTTTGCCCGCTTCTTCTGTTCTGCGGGTCGGCTGGGTTCACGCCGCCCGGACCTTGACGAGCACGTCCGAAGGTCTCTCGACTTTCGGCCTTGCTATCTCGCGAACCTGCAGGAACTCGGGTCCGCCGGGCGCATACATCACCGGCGCCCGCATCGTCTCAGACATTGCGCGCCACGCCACCGCTTTGCTCGATCGCGTTGATCAGCCGATGCAGATTGACGGCGTCTCCGAATGTCGGACTCTGACGGGTGCCGGAAGTCACGTCGGAAGCGAAGAGTTGGTAAAGCTTCCTCACGTTGCCCGTCAGGACGTTCTCGCCGGCGCCGAAGTCTTCGGGTACGGAGATCGGCTGGAGGGTCTCGTCTGCTTGCGCCCCCATAAGCTTGAACCCGCCCAAGCCAACGTAGCCGACGGGGCTCGTCAGCAAAAGGTCGCCCCTGCTGCCGTTGATCTCAACATGGAAATTCGTAGCACGCGACAGTCCGCCGCGGAAATGGCTCGTCACCACGCCGCCTGACGTGAGCTGGCCAGTGAAGGCAATCTGGTCGGCGACGTCGAGCGGAACCACTTCCTTGCTCTCCATCATCCTTATCGTTGGGCGCCGACTGACCAGTGTCCCCGACACGCTGAGGAAGCTCTCGTTGAGTGCGAACAGCAAGGCGTCGATCGTGTGGGCGAACGGCACGTGCAGCATGCTCGCGCCCGTGGACGGATCCAAGGTGTATCGGAAAGCCTCTTCGAGCTCCTCCCCCCAGGTAATACCGGAGCCAATGATCGAGGCCGAGAGCACCTCGCCCAGATAGCCCTCTTTGATCAGGTCGCGCATGTACCGGACAGTCGGATTCGCGCGGGTTTGAAGGCCGATCATTGCCGAGACGCCTTTTTCGGCGGCAAGCGAGTTCATCGTCTCGGCATCACGCAGGTTCATCCCGAGCGGCCATTCGGAAAACACAGACTTTCCCGCTTCGAGTGCCGCAGTCACGAGTTGAAGGTGTTCCGGCACTCTCACGGTGACAACCACCAGGTCGACATCTGGATGGTTCACAAGCTCTTCCGCCGACGAGACCGCGTGCGCGAAACCGAACTTGTCGGCTGACGCCCGCGCCGTTTCGATCCGACGATGGCTCACGGCAGAAAGCTGGAACTGCGGCAAACCTCTCAACGCAGGCACATGGGCGGTCGAGGCCCAACCGCGGTCGGGGTGAACGCCGATGATGCCAACTCTGATCCGTGCACTGGTCATTGGACGCGCTCCTTAGGCGTGATTTCCAGAATGGTCCGACGGAGCTCAAGCTTGGCGATACGCCACTGCCCATCCTCGAATTCCCAGCTTTCATGGTAGTGCCCGTAGCCGTGTATGCTGGCGGGGCGTGTGTCGGCGGTAGGCGGGAAGATGAGACAATCTCCTCCATCGACCAGATCGCGTTCACCTCCGTGTCGGACACCCACTCCATTTCCGATGCAGCAGATGCTTTTCCGCGATCGCCCTCGCCATGGGAGCACCCTGGTCGCCAAGCCCGATGAAACCCACTTGCTGGGTCGTGTCTATCATCTGCATCCTCCCAAAAAGCCGACAGTCATCTCCCACAGCCGTTGCGCGTTGGCGCTGTCGAGCGCGTATGCGGCCACACCCTCCAACCTCAACTGGGGGCGGTTCGGCACGACCGGAGCCTCGGCGCAGTTCTCGAAATACCGTCCGTTCGTTCCCTCGACCAACGGCGAGGCCGCGAGAAGCACCGAGGTGGCAGCGCCCTCCTCGGGTGTCTTGCGAAGGTGCTCGGGCGTACGCAGTCCTCCGGTATGACGCTGGAGGTTGGTCGCGATGGCTCCAGGATTCAGCGCGTTTGATACGATACCGTCATCGACCCATCGATCCTTGATTCCCACGGACAGAAGCGTGCAAGCCGTCTTCGACTGGGCATAAGCCAGAAGCGGGTCGTAGGGTATGAAGTGGAAGTGCGGGTCGTCCCAGAAGACCGGGCCGAACAGGCTGCCACTGGAGCTGACGGAGACGACGCGCGCGCCCTGGGCCTTGGCGAGAGCTCGGCGGAGACCTAGGGTCAGTGCGAAGTGCCCCAGGAAGTTGGTCGCGAACTGCATTTCCCATCCATGGGCAGAGCGTCGCAGCTCCGGCAACGCCATTATACCCGCGTTGTTGACGAGCGCGTGCAGGGGACCTTCCCAGTTGTCAACGAAACGGTCGACGGAGCGCAGGTCCGCGAGATCAAGCTGACGCAACTGGATCGCGGGGTTGCCGGTCTTCACCCGGAGGTCCGTCGCGATTTCCTCAGCGGTTTCACAAGCATGTCGCGGAATTCCTGCAGCTCGGCGCGGTTGCTTACCGGATTTCCGTGGCCTGGGATGATGATCGTCTTGTCGGTCGCCGCGGCCAGGTGGCGGCGGCAGCGCCAGTGCAGGGCTGACCATTTCGAAATCTCGACACGCCCAAACGAGAGCATCCGGTCAGGATAGGTCCGGGGCTGCCAGTGGAACCGTGTCCGCCCCAAGGAGGGGATAGACATGATCACGAGGACAGCCGTGACAAAGCCCACAACGACGAGACGGGAAGTCCTGATCGGAACCGGAGCCGTCGCTCTGACCACGACGCTGCCTCTGGAGGCCTTGGCTGCCACGGCGTCATCGAACTCAACCAGTGCAACCATTGAAGATGGGACTGAGACCATGAACAGCATCAAGGCGAAAGACGGCGCGCAGATTTTCTACAAAGATTGGGGCACCGGTCAGCCGATCGTGTTCCACCATGGGTGGCCGCTGAGCGGCGACGACGGTTTCAGCAGAGACATCGTGGGCTAACATGAGATCGGCGTGACGGCGGGCACCCCGGAAGTCGCCCATGCAGAACAGGGTCATGCTGAGCATTCGGTCACCGATGAACCGATCGAGTCCGCTTTGGGCGAGCGCCACGAAACGTTCGGCGTTTCCCAGCGACGCCTTGTAGTCACCCATGCCCACTTGTGCGACCCACAAGCCCCAAAGAGCCTCCGCTTGAGCGTCGACGTCGCCCAACTCCTCGGATATCTCCAACGCCTTGGCGAAAGCGGCCGGAGCTTGTGGCGCGAAGCCGATCTTGAACGCTTGGGAGAGCCCGAGCGCACTGTAGAGCTGCATGATCTGACGAGCGTACTCGTTTCTTCGCTTTCCCGGGTCGATGCCTAGCAGCGCGCGCTGGACACTGGTCAGGCATTCGTCGACCAGAGAAAGCTGGTACCACATCGGAATGGCGGCGACGGTGACCGCGAGGCCAACTTCGATATCGCCGTGCCCCGAGTAGGCCCAATCCAGAACGAAGCGCACGTTGTTGATGTGCAGAGCATACCTCAAAAGCCATTCTTCCCTCGGCAGAGTTTCGACCTCCTCCTGCGAATGCTCGAGGACATCGCATAAATAGCTCGCGAGTTGCCGCGTGACGGCATCGAGTTCTCCTTCCTCCCGCACCTTGTCCAGAACAAAGGCCCGTGTCGTGTCGAGAAGACGGTACCGCGCGGCCTTGCCTCGAGCGTCTACCGCCACCAGGGATTTGGCGACGAGGTCAGCGAGATGACCCGGCACATCGCGTTCCGCGGCATCCGGGCCGGTTGCGACGGCGACTGCCGCCTCCCGCCCGAAGTCTCCTGAGAACATTGCGAGCCGGCGCAGAACCCTCTGCTCACCTTTCGATAGCGCCCCGTAGCTCCAGTCGATCATCGCTGCCAGGGTTTGATGGCGGGGGAGAGCGGCACGCCGACCACCCGTCAGCAGCCGCAGACGGTCATTCAGAAGCTCCGCGATACCGCGCGTGCCAAAGGCCTCCACCCGCGCTGCGGCGAGCTCGATCGCGAGGGCGATCCCATCTAGCTGGCGGCATATATGCGTGACCACAGGAGCTTCGTCGTCATTGAACGAATACTCGCTCCCGGAAGAGGTCGCCCGCTCGACGAACAGTCGAATGGCGGGATATTCCAACGCGTCGGCGGCAGTCAGGCCGGCCGCGGAAGGCGGCATGTCGAGAGGGGGGAGCCTGTAGACGCTTTCGCCCTCCACCCGCAACGCCTCGCGGCTGGTGGCAAGGATGGTAATTTCTGGCGCTTCCCGGAGCAAGGCCTCCGCCAGACGGGCAGTGGCTTCGAGAACGAGTTCGCAACTGTCGAGCACGAGCAGCATATGTTTCCCGCGAAGGTGCCCGATGAGGCTCGCGGTCGGATCCCCCGATGTCTCCGGAAGGCGAAGCTGTGACGCCAGGACTGAAGGGACGAGTTGGGAGTTCGTTATTGGGGCCAGGTCCACGAAGCAAAGGCCATGTTCATGCGATGACAACAATTGTTCTGCCACGCGAAAGCCCACGGTTGTCTTGCCTATGCCACCTGGGCCGACAATTGTGACCATACGGAACCGTTGAAATCGCCCTTCGACGATCTTGATCGCTTCGTCACGTCCGATGGGGTGCGTCAGCTGTCTTGGAAGATTGTTCGGGGCCGTTGTCGTCTGGGGCTCGTGTTCAACATGAGAGCGGGTGAGAGGAGCAATGAACCGATAGCCTCTTGATGGAACGGCGACGATGTATCGCGGAGCGGCTTGATCGTCGCCGAGCACCCTGCGGAGCAATGCAATCTGAGCTCTGAGATTCGACTCCTCCACCGTGGCGTTGGGCCAGGCTCTCGCGGTCAATTCATCCTTCGTTACCAGTTCGCCCGCCTGCTCGGTTAACGCGATGAGTATTTCGAGCGCGCGGGAGCCGATCGTTACGGGCTCAGCATCCTTGAGCAGAAGATGTCGCCCCGGATACAGCAGGAATGAACCAAACGTGATCGCGACATCTGCCGCAGCGGTTGCCTTTGGGAAAGCTTGCCCTTGCATTCTATCCTTCGCTGGTAACGGAGCATTATCGGCCCGGAATATGGAGTGAAGCTGCGAACCAAGGGCGAGTGTGCCAGAGTCGAGTTGCTGGCGACCGAATGATTTCTCGATTCTCCAAGTAATATACGATCCCGACGTAAGGGGTCATCCATCTATTTTTGTGGGAGTCATATTGCTCTACTTTGGCGGGGACCGACCCCCAAGGGTCAAGCATGGTGTCTCAGGTTCTTGCGATGTCCAATCCAGTCAGCCTTGCGCTCGCGCGCCACAACCTCTCGGCCCTCTCGGGATCGATCGCATAGGGACGCACCCCAAATCCCTCGCTGGGCTCTACGCGTGCGACGTCACAATTCTCGCAATAGACCCCGCCTATTGAGTCCAACACAGGAGCGGTGGCACTCCAGACTGTCGTCGCCGCGCCTTGTTCCACGGTTTTCATATCCTCGCCGGATCGATTATGGGGGACCCATCCGGAGCGACAGCACCGAAAGCGTCGAATTCGGACCGGGTCAGATGACGAATGCCGGGTGTCATTATCATTCCGGGGTGTACGGAGAGGGCGCTAACGCCGTGACGGCGTCCACGGGTGTCGAGCGCAACCGCGAAAAGCGCGTTCGCAGTTTTCGATTGGCCGTAGGCCATCCATTTATCATAGGGACGTCGTACAAAATCGAGGTCGTCGAAATCGACATCACACATCTGATGGCCTCGGGATGAGAGAACAACCACTCGAGATCTTTCCGCTGCAAGTAATGCTGGCCATAGCAGTGCCGTCAGCCGAAAATGTCCGAGGTAGTTGATGGAGAAATGGCCCTCGTGACCATCTTCATCGCGGAACAGCGGCCTCGCCATCACGCCCGCATTTAGGACCAGAAGATCAAGTCTGCTTTGTCGCTCGAGAAAAGCCGTGGCGAAGGCTTTGATAGAGACGTCATTGATTAGGTCAACGGGCCAAACCTCAACCCCGTCAATCCCCTTCAAAGCGGCTCGCGCGCCGATAGGGTCGATCGCTGGTACGCAGATGCTAGCGCCGCATCCTGCCAGCACTCTGACGGTCTCCAGGCCCAGCCCGGAGGAACCACCAGTCACCAATGCAACCCGCCCGGCAAGGTCCACGCCACGTGCCACTTCCTCCGCGGTCACGGCAGGTCCAAAAGGGGTATGAAGCGGGGTTTGCAATTCTCCCATTTTTGTTTCCCCAGTCGATCCCGCTCGATGCTCAACGCAGATACCCTAGTAGCGGTTTTCCCGCGCGATGTCGTCAAGGGCCGCTTGGCGATAGGATAGATGCCCTGTCCTACCAGGCGTACTCACACATTTTGTGTTCTTTGGCCATTCGCACAGCAGCGCCATGAGGTGCTGGGCGTTGCGGCGCGGTCGTCCCCGTGACAGGTAACGAGAATTGGAAGATAGCGCCGTGAGGACCGGCCGCCGTCGCCCATAGCTTTCCCCGTGTGCTTCGACGATAGTCCGGCAGACGCCATCTCGATCCTCTCAGCGATCTACCTTGCCGGTCTCCCATTCGTCGCATTGTCACCGGAGACTGCAAACCAACCGCTGCCAGCGTAACCTTTGCTCCGCCTGAAGAGAGGCCTTCCGCAGCAGCATCAGTGAGACTCTATTCAAGCTCAATAAAGCGAGGTTGGCCCAATGAATGAACGCATCCAGGAAAGGTGGCCGGATATACCGTACGGTCCTTGGCGCAGCACGTGTTCCGCGTTGCATCTTTATAGTCAGATCATAGGGAAATATCGGCTCGCCCGCTCAGCGTGGGTGAACCATTCCTGGCATGCAACCCTCTACACTGACGCTCGCGGTTTCACGACCGGGCTAGTGCCAGATGGACCAGGCGGCATCGAATTGAGCCTCGATCTGATCAACCATGAAGTGGTCGGACGAGCAACCGATGGGCGCATTGCCCGGTTCCCGCTTGAGCCGATGTCGGTCGCCTTCTTTCACCGGCGCGCGTTGGATCTCATTCGTACTCTCGGTGGGACACCGGAGTTCCATGGCAGGCCGAATGAGATTCCGCAGGCTATTCCGTTCGCCGAAGACAGGATGGAACGCCCCTACGATGCCGATGCTGTGACACGGTTCTTCAGGGCATGTGTGGCAGTGACGAACGTGCTCCAGATCTTCCGTACGGCGTATCTCGGCAAGGTCAGTCCGGTGCATCTCTTCTGGGGAAGTTTTGACATTGCCGTGACACGTTTCTCCGGTCGACAGGCGCCCTCACATCCAGGCGGTATTCCGGCCCTGCCCGATGAAATCACCCGCGAGGCCTACAGCCACGAAGTCTCGTCAGCTGGCTTCTGGCCAGGTGGGGGTGCAATCGATTTTCCCGCGTTCTATTCCTATGCATACCCAATGCCGACCGGTTTTTCAGCTGCAAGAATTTCTCCCGAAGCCGCATATTACGATGAAAACCTCGGAGAATTTCTGCTGCCCTATGATGCGGTCCGGCTTGCCAACAATCCAGAACACACGCTCATGACCTTTTTGGAAAGCACGTATGGCGCCGCTGCTGAACTCGGTGATTGGGACAGGACTGCGCTCGAGTGCAAGGTTGGTAAACCTCGACAACCTCGGCCCATGTGAGACACAGAGGTTCGACTTAACTGATGACTTTTCCCGACTACGATTGTCGTCGTTCCGGGCGAACTGGGGCCGAGAACAGACCGCCAGCTTCGGTCTGCGGATCGTGCAGAGCGGACATTTAGGTTGGGCCCGGACATCGTCGTGACCTGACCCAAACGAGCCATTCCGGCAGGCAAGCTCGAATGTCTCGAATGTGGTGAATACGACATTGACAAAACCTCAGCCGTCGATGAAAGCGCGGGAAGAAGGGATTTGCTGAGCGCCGGTGAGGTCGGTTTCCTTTCAGAACAACTGATACTATGATCCTGCGGGGCCAGGCCAACAATGGACCGCAAGCTTGCCGCGATTCTCGCCGCCGATGTCGTGGGCTATTCGGCTCTGATGGAGCGCGATGAGGCCAGCACGTTCGAGCGCCTTCGCGCCGGACGCAAGGAACTGTTTGAGCCCGAAATTGCACGCCACCACGGCCGTATCTTCAAGCTGATGGGCGACGGGATGTTGGCCGAATTCGGCAGTGTCATCGATGCCGTCGAATGTGCGGCGTCGCTGCAGCGCGGGCTTGGCGAGCGCAACGCTTCGCTTCCCGAAACCGAGCAGATTCACGTGCGGATCGGCATCAACCTCGGCGAGGTGATCGTCGAGGGCGAGGACCGGTATGGTGACGGGGTCAACATCGCAGCCAGGCTTCAGCAACTGGCGGAGCCCGGCGGCATCTGCCTGTCGGGAAAAGTGGCCAAGGAGGTGGAGAGGAAACTGGCTTTCGCCTTCGAGCCGATGGGCGAGCAGAGGGTCAAAAACATTGCCCTACCAGTTCAGACCTATCGCGTGGTGCTTGATCCAGCGGCAGCGGGCACGACCCTCAAAGCTCGCCGCCGGCCGCGCGCCTGGCGCCTTCCGGTAGCGGCGGCTGTTCTCATCCTGGCCCTCGGCCTTGCCGCGGCATGGTGGCAGCCGTGGGAGAGGCCTGCGCAACCTGCTGCGCCCGCGGCCAGCGAGGCGGTAGATGCCCGGCCGTCGCTCGTAGTCCTGCCCTTCGACAATCTCAGCGACGACAAGGAACAGGAATATCTCGCCAACGGCTTCACCGAGGACCTGACGACCGAACTGGCGCGCGTGCCCGGCCTTTTCGTCCTCTCCCGCAACGCGGCCTTTGCCTACAAGGACAAGGACACGAAGCCTGCGGAGATTGCTGCGGCATTGGGCGTCCGCTATCTGCTGGAAGGCTCGATTCGCCGCGTCGGCGACAACATGCGCATCAATGCGCAACTGATCGACAGCTCGACATCCGGACATCTCTGGGCGGAGCGCTTCGACGGCCGGTGGGCGGACGTGTTCGCGCTGCAGGACAAGGTCGTCGGCAGCATTGCCGGCGCGCTCCAGCTCCGCCTGGTGAGCGTCGCGCCGGCCGCCCGCGTGGGAGGCACAAACAATCCCGAGGCCTATGATGTCTATCTCAAAGGGATGGACATCTATAACCGCATCAACACCCCCGAGGAGTTTGCGCAGGCTGTGAAGCATTTCCAGCACGCGGTGCAACTCGACCCCGATTTCGGCGCGGCTCATGCCCAACTCGCCTGGGCCTATTGGGACGCGGACATCGACCGGGCCGTGGTGATGGGGCTCACGCGAGCCGAGGCCTATGACAAAGTCCACGAAACCCTGAAGCTCGCCGCCCGACATCCTTCGCCGGGTTATTATCAACTGGTCGCCGAGTTGATGATCAGGGAGCACAACTCGGACGAAGCAGTCACCGTTCTTCTGAAATCGGTGGCGCTCGATCCTAGCGATACCTGGAATTATCTCTCGCTGGCCAATGCCCTGAATTTCAACGGCCGGCCGAAGGAAGCGCTGAGCTATCTCGATGCGGCTGCGCGCGTCGACCCGATCTCGTGGATGGACTACAGGCGCTACCAGGCCGGACTGGCCGAGTTCGGTCAAGGGAAATTCGAGGGCGCGGTTCGCTCCATCGAGAAGATGGACCTTGCTTCGCCCGATTCACCGGCCAACTTCTATGCCCTGCAAGTCCTTGTTTCGGCCTATGGGCATCTTGGGCGCACCGACCAGGCCGCGGCCGCCTTGGAAATGTTTAGGAAGGCTGTTGCGCACAGAATGGAATACGGGGAGAGCCAGTTGATCACCCAGGACTACATGGTGTTCAAGAATGTGGCCGATATCGAACGCCTTTTGGCCGGCCTGACCAAGGCAGGTGTGCCCGATCTGCCGGCATTGGCAAGGGCAGGCATGAATCCGAAGGACCGGCTCACAGGCGCGGAAATAAGGTCTCTCATGTTCGGCCACGAAACGCGCGGAAAATTGGCGTTTGACAAGTTCCTGCCTATGCAGCGCACGACCTCCGTCGACGGCGCCGTCAGCGAGACCATTGGCCAAAGGACCCACTCAGGAACCTCGTGGGTGCAAGGCAATTTCTTGTGCAATGCCTTTCCGGTAGAGCTGACAAGCTGTGGAGCAATTTATCGCAATGTGTTCAGGACGCCGGGGCGCGACGACGAATACAAGGCCGTTTACCGCTGGGACCAGTTCGAATTTTCGGTCGTCAAGTGAACTCCCAAATGCCGCAAAGGCCGAAAGTCTGCTTGCGGGATATACATGCGACCTTGTTCGCCATAACCGAAACGACCGGAATTGGCGCAACCACGACCTCCACCGTGGCCGCTGGCGATGTCGGCTTTCAGGCGCTGGCAAAGGCGACTTCGCCGGCCGACATTGGGCGCATTGCCGACGGTCTTGGGCCGAACATCAGTCAGTAGGCTTCGATTGTCAGAATTGCGTTCTGGAATCGCTTGGCCGCAAGATCCTCAGGCGTAATCCAATATTGAAGCGGCCCCATCTCTCCGACGGTCCAGTTGAGCGCCATATCCGGCCCAAGTTGGAGCAATAGCAGGTAGCGGTCCTTCATCTCGTCGGCTGCTGCCTGGACGACTTCACCCTTGCCAAGCATCTGATGGTTACGGGATACGTGGCGGTGAGACAGGGCGGCTACGATGTCAGGGCCGATGAGCGCTGCACCGTCCGGGGCTGTCAGACCGCCCTCGGCGCCTTGGATCGCCGCGATCGAAACCCAAGCGGACTCTCTGCAGCCATTTGTTTTTCGGCCGATAGCGGGCCTTCGGCGAAATTGGAGCTGTTGACTCTCCCAGACATTCGAAACGTGTGACCGCGGCTATTGGGTTCAATGATACGACCCTCGACGCAGGCCGTACGGAAGTCCTTGCCAGAGCCATCAATATACATTATGTGTAAATGTATATTGATATGAGGAAGGATGCCCGCATGCGCTCCATTGCCATCACTGACACGTTCTCGGTTGCAAGTCAGCCGAACGTTGCCGATTTCAAGCATTTGGCCGGCAAAGGCTTTCATGCGCTCATCAATGCACGACCCGACGGGGAGGAGGCTGGCCAGCCTGGAAACGTTGCCGAGCAGCGAGCAGCGCACTATGCCGGCCTTCGCTATAGCTTCGTTCCGGTCACCGGCGCGACGATCACGCGGGCCGATATTGACGCGTTCCGATCCGCTCTGGCTGCTTCGGCAGGGCCAGTCATTGCGCATTGCAAAAGCGGCGCACGGGCACTGACGCTCTACGTGCTGGGGGAAGTGCTCGATGGGCGGATGGAGGTCGACGATGTCGTATCCTTCGGAAAGAGCCACGGCTTCGACCTTTTCGGCGCGGTCAAATGGCTGGAAAAAACTGCCCGCGAGCGTCCGCGCGTAAAAGGCTTCTTCGACCCGCGCACCTATTCAATCCAGTATGTGGTTGCAGATCCGGCGACGAAGAGATGCGCCATCATCGATCCGGTGCTCGACTTCGATGGGAAGTCCGGCGCGACTGGAACCAGGAGCGCCGACGCCATCCTCGCCTATGTCGACGACGAGGGACTGTCGGTCGAATGGATCCTCGACACCCATCCGCACGCCGACCACTTCTCCGCGGCGCACTACCTCAAGGAGAAGACCGGCGCGCCAACCGCCATTGGTGCGCGTGTCGCCGATATCCAAAAGCTTTGGCACGGCATCTACAACCGGCCTTCCGCACAGGACGGTTCGCAGTGGGATCGGCTGTTCGCGGATGGCGATCGGTTCAAGGTCGGTTCCATCGACGCCCATGTGATGTTGTCGGCAGGACACACCCTTGCCTCTGTGACTTACGTTATCGGCGACGCCGCCTTCGTTCACGACACCCTCTTCATGCCAGACAGCGGCACAGCGCGGGCCGACTTCCCTGGCGGCGATGCCCAGATTCTGTGGCGATCCATTCAGAATATCCTCGCGCTGCCGGACGAGACGCGCCTTTTCACGGGCCACGACTACCAGCCGGAAGGCCGGACGCCACGCTGGGAGAGCACGGTCGGTGAACAGAAGCGCGCCAACCCGCATGTCGCCGGGATGGACGAGGCTGCCTTCGTCAAACTGCGCGAGGCGCGCGATCGCTTGCTGCCCATGCCCAAGCTGATCCTCCACGCACTGCAGGTAAATCTGCGCGGCGGCCGCCTTCCAGAACCGGAAGACAACGGCCGGCGCTATCTCAAATTTCCGCTCGACGCGCTCCAGGGAGCGGCATCGTGACTGCGATGGACGATTTGAAAACGAAAGGCATGAGCCTTGCCGCCATGGAGGTCCGCGCCGGCGAAGTCGCGGGATTGTTAAAGACGCTCGCCCATCCGGTCCGGCTGCTGCTCGCCTGCACGCTTGCCGAGGGCGAATACTCGGTCGGCGCGCTCGAGGAAAAGCTCGATATCCACCAGCCGACGCTCTCTCAGCAACTCACCGTTTTGCGCGAGGCTGGGATTGTCGAGACGCGACGCGAAGGCAAGCAGATTTTCTACCGCCTTACGGCGGACAAGGCGGCGCAGCTCATCGGGGCTCTCTATGGTATCTTCTGCGAGCCTGGGAGCACGTCATGAGCGGTTACTGGGTGTCGCTGATCGGTGGCATGATCATCGGCCTCTCTGCGGTCTTGCTGCTTGTCCTGAATGGGCGCGTCGCCGGCATAAGTGGCATTGTCGGACGTCTGGCGCAGGGAGCTAACATCCTGACGAACGGCGCCTTCGTCGTAGGCCTCGCCCTCGGACCGGTGTTGTTCCTCGCACTATTCGGGCATATGCCGGCGGTCACCGTCACCGGGTCGTGGCCACTGATCGTCGTCGCGGGCTTGCTCGTGGGTTTCGGCACGCGCATGGGTTCGGGCTGCACCTCGGGCCACGGCGTCCTCGGTCTTGCCCGGTTGTCGCGGCGCTCTTTCGCCGCCGTCGTCACGTTCCTCGCGGCCGGCGTGCTCGCCGTCGCTCTACTGAAGTGCGCCGCACCATGACCGTTCGCAAGTCGCAAATCATCGTTTCCGTCGGCGCCGGTCTGGTCTTTGGCTTCGGCCTGTCGCTGTCGGGCATGCTCGACCCGATACGCGTGCAAGGCTTTCTCGACGTCTTTGGCGCGTGGGACTCGAGCCTGGCCTTCGTGCTTGGCGGCGCCGTCGCGGTGGCCTTCGTCGGACTCCGCGTGGGGCGGCGCATGCCGCGGCCGATACTCGACACGACGTTCCATTTCCCGGTGTCGACAAGCATCGATGCGCGGCTGATCGCGGGCTCCGCGCTATTCGGCCTCGGCTGGGGGCTCGGGGGATTGTGCCCCGGCCCCGCTGTCGCCTCGCTGTCGCTTGGCCTCTGGCAAACCTGGCTCTTCGCGCTGGCAATGCTCGCCGGCATGATATTTCACGACCGGTTCTTCAAGCGGATGCGGCCTTGACCGGCGCCATGGTGAGCGCCGTCGGCTCGGGCGGTATCGTCGGCTTGATGCTCGGCCTGCTGGGTGGTGGCGGCTCGATTCTTGCCGCACCGCTCCTGCTCTATGTCGTTGGCGTTTCCAGCCCTCACATCGCCATCGGCACCAGCGCACTTGCCGTTTCGGCCAACGCGATTGCCAACTTCGCCGGGCATGCGCTGAAAGGGCACATCTGGTGGCGCTGCGCGATCGTCTTTGCCGCTGTCGGTGCGGTGGGCGCACTCGCCGGCTCCAGCTTCGGGAAGGCTATGGACGGTCAGCACCTGCTCGTCCTGTTCGCCCTGCTGATGATCGTGATCGGCGTCCTGATGCTCAAATCACGCAAGACCGTAGCCGCAACGGCTCGGCCCGTGGATCGACGTATGTGTCTGCTGACGGCGTTCGCTGCGATCCTCGCGGGTGGTGCGTCCGGATTTTTCGGCATTGGCGGCGGGTTCCTGATCGTGCCCGCCCTATTGGCCGCCACGGGGATGCCGATGATCAACGCGGTCGGCTCCTCTCTGCTCGCGGTCTCCGCCTTCGGCCTCGCAACTGCCATCAACTACGCCGCCTCCGGGCTGATCGACTGGCTGCTCGCGGCCGAGTTCATTGGCGGCGGTATCCTTGGGGGGATGATCGGCATGACTGTCGCCACTCGGCTTTCCGCCGGCAGGGACACGCTCAACCGCATCTTCGCCATCGTTATTTTCATTGTCGCAGGCTACGTGCTGTGGCGGAGCGAAGGCCGCTAGACGCTGCCTCCATAACGAGAAATCACCCCGCGCCGTGTGCAGCCGGTTTCAAGGTTCCAGGCTGGATCGACTTGCTTTGTGGTGCGGTTCCATGTCGGCTGTTGGCGCAAGCGCGTCGATCCGAGGCTCTCGGGAAGGTCGGCTTCCAGACGGTGATCAAGTCGCCCTGAACGGCCGACTTCGGCGCGTGGCAGACGTCCCTCAAATCATGGCGTAGAAGCGCCGCAAACCGGCGGGGGTCAATATCGCGTCGTGCCTCAGCTTTGTGATGAATGCCATTTATACGCCATTGGCGCCGCGGGCAGTTGCGGACGCGGCTCCTATTCTGCACCTGGACGGCTTTGTGAGGCTTTGAGGAATAAAGGTCCGATTCATTAACGCTTTGATTTTCTTATTCGTTTTTGGTTTTGCGACACTCCGTCGCATGGTAGACAAACCACTTTTTGAGTCGAGCGCGTCTACCAATTCCGCCATAGGGGCTCAGGCCGGGCGGCCTGGATGGGCGCGGACTATACGGTTGGAGGCCTGTTCGTCAACTGGCCAATTCCCTGGAGCCTATCTAGCCCAAGCCTAAGCTTCGATTTCGTCGTCGGAGGCTTCGGTCCATAGTGGGCATCTCAGCCCGTTGAACCCTTCTACCGCAACAGCGGCCACAGAATGCCGATGAATACTGACGCCCCATCCATGAGCCAATGCGCCGTCGCCAGCGGCAGCACGCGGTGCACATGATCAGATTGAGTTAGGATCGGGTTCTGAACGCTACGGTGGAAACGAGTTCAGCCAAGTCCGGTTTCCGGAGTGAAAGCAGAATGTATCGACCCGGCCATGAGCAAAACATCACCGAGGGCGGCTCACATCTCCTCGAGGGCGTCGGCAATATAGCCGCCGGTCTGAAGCTTCCACAGTCGGGCATAGAGCCCGTCGCGCTCCAGCAGCGCCGATGGTTTTCCCTCCTCGACGATGCGGCCTTTGTCGAGGACGACGATCCGGTCCATCCTGGCAATCGTCGACAGGCGATGGGCGATGGCGATCACGGTTTTGCCTTCCATCAGAAGAGCGAGCTTGTCCTGGACCGCCGCCTCGGCTTCGCTGTCCAATGCGGACGTCGCCTCATCGAGAACCAGGATTGGCGCGTCCTTGAGCAACACCCGGGCGATCGCGACGCGCTGGCGCTGGCCGCCGGAAAGTTTCACCCCGCGGTCGCCAACGAAAGCGTCGTAGCCGGTTCGGCCTTCGCTATCTCTGAGATCGGCGATGAAGTCGTCGGCCTCGGCCAGCATCGCGGCGTGCTCCACCTCCTCCGGCGGGGCATCGGGCCGGCCATAACGGATGTTGTCGCCGACGGAGCGATGCAGAAGCGAGACGTCCTGGTTGACGACGCCGATGCTCTCCCGAAGGCTGGCCTGGGTCACGCTGCGGAGATCCTGCCGATCGATCAGGATCGCGCCGCCCTTCAGCTCGAAGAACCTTAGGAGCAGGCTGACAAGGGTCGACTTGCCGGCGCCGGAGAGGCCAACGAGCCCGACCTTCTCGCCTGCGCGCACGGTGAGCGACAGGTCTTCGATCACCCGTTGGCCCTCGCGGTATTCGAACTGGATGTTCTTGAACTCGACTTCCCCGGCCGAGACGTCGAGCGGCTTGGCGTTCGGCGCGTCTTTTATGGTCGGCGGCGTCGTCACGACCGGCATTGCGTCGCGGATCGTGCCCACCGCCTGGAAAATCTGCTGGCCCATCTGCAGGAAGGCACGGGAGTTGGCGTTGAGCCGCTGCACGATGGCGATCGAAGCGGCGAACTGGCCAACCGTGACGAAGCCGGCGACAAATCCCCAGAGCCCTATGGCAACATTGGTGAGAAAGAGGGCAACGTTGAGCAGGACGACGCCCATATCGGTCGTCAGATAGATGCGCCTTTCGCGCTGCTGGGTCTCGATGGCGTTTTCCATGACGGTCCGTATCGCGCCCGCCTCGCTGTCTTCCGCCGCAAACAGCTTGACCATCTGGATGTTGCTGTAGAGGTCGGTCATGGCGCCGACCACGAGGCTTCGCCCGCGCGCCGAGCGGCGCGACCGCTCGGAATATTGGGGTACCGCCACCACCGCAATGGCGATGTTGGCGGAGATCCAGACGAAAACCGGCAGCGCCAGCGGCCACGACAACGCGCCAAGCAGAACGAGCGAACCGACGAGTTGCACCAGGAACAGCGGTATTCTGTAGAAGGCCACGACGATCTGCTGCTGCACGGCGGATGCGACTTGCGAAATGCGCGACGCCACCTGACCGGCGAAGAGATCGTGGAAGAAGGCAAGGTCCTGGCGTTCCACTGCCTTGTGGCCCTGCCACTGCATCGCCGCCGGCATGCATACGGGCACCGTCTGCGAGTTCAGCGCATTGCCCACGAAGATGAGCAACGGCAGCACGGGGAAAACCAGCACGCCGAGCACGACCAGCGTCGGCCAGTCCTCCTGCAGGAAAACCGCCGCGCCCTTCGCGCTCACCCCGTCGACGACGAACGAGGCCCCCCAGATCGTCGCAAGGTTGATCCCCTCGACCGCCATCATCAGGATGGTAATGGCCGCAAGGGTGCTGCGGAACATCCGCGCAAAATGCAGGAGCAATGCAAACGGCCCGCTCGCAGGCAGCGGCGCGGGTGGAATATCCAGCGGACGGATGAGCGTCTCAAAGGGGCGATAAATGAAATCAGACAACGACATGGCGGCGCAAAGGGCGAAGCAGGGAGAGAGGATGCGACAGGAATCGCCGGTATTTAAACACGGATCGTGTTCGACCGGAAAACGCGGCAACGTATTAGAACTCGCCTTGACGCATTTCAGGCGCAGAAGTTCGATGCCCTTGCCTGTTCGTCAACGGCCAATTCCCGAGATCCGGTCTCGCCCAAGCCCGGCCTTTCGATTTCGTGAAGCAGCTGCCATTGTGCAGCGCGGAAAATCTTTCTAGACAGGCGGCGCATGTCATTGAAGCGCACCCTGTCCGACGAGGTTGATACGGGGGCGCTTCCAAGTCTTGTTTGTGCCATGTCGTGACCCCAAGACCGCTACTGGTTTGGGCGTGCATTAGGAGTGCCGATGCTTCGCGGACTTTACGACTGGACCTTGTCGCTGGCGGCGAGCAAATCCGCCGAATGGTGGCTGGCCTTCATCGCCTTCGTCGAGAGCTCTGTGTTCCTGGTGCCGGCCGATGTGCTCTATCTGCCGATGGCGCTGTCGCGGCCGGATCGCGCTTACCGTTATGCGCTGGTTGCCACCGTCGCCTCGGTGCTGGGCGGCATCGCCGGCTGGTTCATCGGCCACTACGCCTATGACGCGGTGGCGCGGCCGATCCTCGAATTTTATGGCAAATACGACGAGTTCGAGGCGATGCGCGTCTCGTCGGGTGTCGGCTTCATCATCCTGATGCTGGTCACCTCCGGCCTCGCCCATCTGCCGCCGATCAAGGTGGTGACAATCCTGTCCGGCGTCATCGGTGTTCCTTTGCTGCTGTTCATCGTGCTGGCAATCGTTGCGCGCGGCGCCCGCTTCCTGTTTCTCGCCTGGCTGTTGCGCCGCTATGGCGAGCCAATCCGCCACTTCATCGAAAAGCGCCTTGGCCAGATTGCGGGCGCCGCCGCCGCTGCCCTGATTTTGCTCTATATCGTCGTCAAATACGCCGTCTGAACGGCATCGAACCGAATGGACTGAGTCCGATGACAGCGACCGTGAATGCCGATACCGGACGCCAGCGGCTGCGCACCGCCCTGTTTCTCGCTGTCGCCATGGCTGCCACGGTCGGCTCGGCGCTGGCCTTCCAGTATCTCGGCGGCTACATCCCCTGCAAGCTCTGCCTCGAGCAGCGCACCCCTTACTACGTCGGCGTGCCCTTGATGCTGCTGGCGGTGCTTGCGTCGGCTCTTCACGCGCCAGCCTGGATAAGCCGTGGCCTGCTGGCCATTGGCGGCCTGCTGATGCTCTACGGTGTCTATCTCGGCGTTTATCACTCCGGGGTCGAATGGGCGTGGTGGCCGGGCCCGACCGACTGCACCGCAGCCGCCGGACCGGTGGACACCGGCGGCAAGGGCGTGCTCGACGCTCTCGACAAATTCGTCCCGCCCTCCTGCGACAAGGCGGCGCTCCGCATCCTCGGCCTGTCCTTGGCCGGCTGGAACGCCATCGCCAGCTTCGTCCTGGCAGTCGTAGCCTTCCGCAGCGCCTTCGCCCGCGATTGATTTAGCGCGACACGAGATCATCCAAGAATTCGGCAGGCTGAGTCGTGTGGAGTGATTGTCGAGAACCGAAGCGGAGCGGACATTGGTCGGTGAGCATCGGAAGCGCAAAAAATCGCTTCAGACGGCCAGCCTCCCGAATTGTCGGATGATCTCAAGGTTCGAGTTCGACATCCCAGTAGAGATAATCCATCCAGCTTTCGTGCAGATGGTTGGGCGGGAACAGCCGGCCGTTATTATGCAAATCATGTACCGTCGGCTGATAGGGCTTCTGCAGCGGCCACATCTTGGCGTGGGCCGGCATCATGCCGCCCTTCCTCAGATTGCAGGGCGAGCAGGCAGCGACGACATTCTCCCAGGTCGTGGCGCCGCCGCGATGGCGAGGAATGACATGGTCGAACGTCAGATCGTCCGGCGTACCGCAATATTGGCACTGGAAACGGTCACGCAGGAAGACGTTGAAACGGGTAAACGCCGGATGCCTCGACGGCTTCACGTAAGCCTTCAGGCTGACGACGCTCGGCAGCTTCATCGAAAAGGTCGGTGAAGAGACGGCGTGTTCGTATTCGGCGACGATGTTCACCCTCTCGAGGAACACCGCCTTGATGGCATCCTGCCAGGACCAGAGCGACAGGGAGTAATAGCTGAGCGGACGGTAATCCGCATTCAGCACCAGCGCTGGAAGCCCATCCGGAGATACGGCAACCGTCACGTCGTTGACCTCCTTCACCTAGAACCGGTCGACGCGGATACTGTAAGCCCGACATGACAGGGATGTGAAGCGGATTGTCGATCTTGCCGGGTCTCAAAAACGCATGATTTCAATGCTTTTTTGCGGATTCAGGCCGGAGGCGCGGCATCCCTGCCCTTCAATTCGCGATAATAAGCCCAGAAAAGCCGCGATGCGACACCGCGCCACGGGCTCCATGATTCGGCAAGCCGGATCAGCATTTTCTCCGGCGGACGCGGGTCGATGCCGAGTGCATGGCCGACCGCGCTCTGCAAAGCAACGTCGCGCGCCGGAAAGATATCCGGGTGTCCGGCGGCAAACAAAAGGTAGACTTCAGCCGTCCACGGGCCGATGCCCGGGACCTTGGTCATGGCTGCGATAGCCTCGCTTGCATCGAGCCGGCACAGGTGATCGAGGTCGAGCCCGCCGGCCACCGCCTGGGCGACGGCAATCAGACCGCTCTGCTTGGGCCGCGACAGCCCGGCCTCGCGAAAGATCGCCTCGTCGGCGGCAAGGATCGCCTGCGGCGTCAGCGGATCGAGCAGTTTCGTCAGCCGGCCGAAGATGGCATCGGCGCTCGCGCGGGACACTTGTTGTGAAACGACGATCGAAGCAAGGCTCCTGAACCCCGGCTCCGACAGCCTGAGCGGCACCTCGCCGGCCATGCCGCGCACTTTTTCCAGGCGTGGGTCGAGCAAGCATAGCCTATCCAGCCCTTGCGCAATGTCGTCGAGACTGGCGATGCGTTGCATGTCTGCTTGTTCCAAAATCAAAAGTGCCGCACGCTTCGTCACGCGTCCCTCTGGACGCACGACGCCGCCGGCGCAAAGTAGCAATTGGCGAAAGCGCCGCACAACCCGATTGCCGCCGGACAATGACACTGCTGACATTCCGCTTCGCGCCGAGCCCGAACGGCGAACTGCATCTCGGCCATGCCTATTCGGCGCTGCTCAATCAGAAATTGGCAAAGGCGGCGGGTGGACGCCTGCTGCTGCGCATCGAGGATATCGATACGACGCGCTGCACGCCGGAATTCGAGACAGGCACTTTTCGCGACTTGAAATGGCTGGGGCTTGGCTGGGAGGAACCGGTGCGCCGCCAGTCCGAGCATTTTGCCGAATATCAGGCGATGCTCGAGCGGCTGATCGAAGCGGAGCTTGTCTATCCGGCCTTCATGAGCAGAAGTGAGATCCGCGCCTTCATCGCCGACAGTGAAAAGCGCGGCCGCGACTGGCCGCGCGACCCGGACGGCGTGCCGCTCTATCCCGCCGCCGACAAGGCGTTGCCGGCGAGCGAGCGTAAGCGGCGCATCGCCGAAAATGTGCCATTTGCCTGGCGGCTGGACGTCGATGCGGCAATGGCGCGCGCCGGCAAGGACCTGTTATGGGCCGAATACACGGACGAGACGCTCTCCGCGACGCGTCGTATCGAAGCCCGTCCGCAGGATTGGGGCGACGTGGTCGTGGCGCGCCGCGAAATCCCGACCAGCTATCATCTCGCCGTCACCATGGACGACGCGCTGCAGGGCGTCAGCCATGTCGTGCGCGGCCAGGACCTTTATTCCGCGACCAGCGTGCAGCGGCTGCTTCAGCAACTTCTTGGCCTGCCGCAGCCGGCCTATTTTCACCATCGCCTGATCCTCGGCCCTGACGGACGAAAACTGTCGAAGAGTCTTGGCGATACCGGCCTTGCCGCCCAGCGTAAGGCGGGCGCATCGCCCGCCGACGTCAAGCGGCTGGTCGGTCTCTAGACTAGTTTCCGTCCACAAACGCCCATTTTGGTGAGCGTTTACAGAGGTTTGCCGCAGGAAGAAACGTCGTTTGCGGTACCG